>JAFASC010000215.1 GCA_019244955.1 Methylobacteriaceae bacterium
ATCCGCGCTGGAGCGAAATACGCGATTCGACGAAATATGCGCACATGCTGGAATTCGCGCACGCGCTGCCGAAAATCCGCGCCCGCATCGATGCCGACATGAAGAAGTCGGGCCTGCCGCGCGAGAAGGTTCTGGCGACGATTGTCAATCTCCTCGAGACCACTCTGATCCGCGTCGGCAACGAGGACTACGTCAAGGAGAACAAGAGCTACGGACTGACGACCTTACGCAACCGCCACGTCGACGTCGACGGCAAGGAGCTGCGCTTCGAGTTCAAGGGCAAGAGCGGCAAGCTGTGGAAGCTCAGGATCGAGAACCGCCGCGTCGCGAAAATCGTGAAAGCGTGCCAGGAGCTGCCGGGCCAACACCTGTTCCAATATCTCGACGAGAACAAGGAACGGCAGGAAGTCACGTCGTCCGACGTCAACGATTACCTGCGCGAGGTCAGCGGGCTCGACATTACCGCGAAGGATTTTCGCACCTGGGCGGGCACCGTGCTCGCGGCCATGGCGCTATCTGAATTCGAAGCGGTCGACAGCCAGGCGCGCGCGAAAAAGAACATCAAAGCCGCCATCGAACGCGTCTCCTCACGTCTGGGCAATACGCCGACCATCTGCCGCAAATGCTACGTGCATCCGGAAGTGTTCAATTCCTACCTCGACGGCAATCTCATCGCCGACATCAAGCAGGAAGTAGAGGAGGAGCTCAAACAGGATATCGGGGATTTGCGGCCCGAGGAGGCCGCGCTGCTCGCGTTGCTGCACAAGCGCCTCGGCAAGGAGCTGAACAAGCCCGAAGTGAAGGAGAGCCGCAGGAAGGCGAAAGAAGCGGCCTAGCCTCGTTAGCGACGCAAGACCGACAAACCTACCAGGCTCGTTGAAGCTGCGCACGCCGCGATCGGCTATTCTTCATGCTGTTCCCGGATCGGCGGGTTGGCGGTGAGACTGCACGATCGCGGCCCTTAACCGATCCGGCGTCACCGGCACGCGGTAAATGCGCACCCCGGTCGCGTGATGGATGGCATTTAAAATCGCCGGCGCCGTCGGGATCAGCGCCTGCTCGCCGATACCTTTGGCGCCATAGGGCCCGAGCGGCGAAGCATCCTCGATCAAAATCGATTCGATCGGCGGCACGTCGCCAATTGTCGGGATGAGATAATCGTGCAGGTTCTCGCCGCGGCCAGGAAAAAACTCTTCCATGAGCGCGAGGCCAAGCCCTTGCGCGATGCCGCCCTCGATCTGGCCCTCGACCAGCGTCGGATTGATCGCACGCCCGACATCGTGCGCGGCGGTGATTTTCAGAGCTTTCACCGTGCCAAGCGCAACATCGACCTCGATTTCCGCCATATGCGCGCCGAAGCCGAACACGGCGTAAGGCACGCCCTGCCCATCCTCATCAAGCGGCGAGGTCGGCGGATCGAAGGTTTCCTCCGCCGACAGGACGTAACCGTGTGCATCCGTAGGCAACGAGGCGAGATCGATCTGCCGGACCGTTTCGCCTTCGCAGATCGCAAGGCTTCCCTCATTCAAACCCAACGCGGCCTGCGGCCCGGCATTGGCAAGCCGCAAAATCTTTGATCGCAGGGCCTGCCCAGCGAGGAATGCCGCTTTGCCCGTTACAAATGTCTGGCGCGAAGCCGATGTCTTGCCGCAATCCGGCGTGAGATCGGTATCGGCGGATACAAGATCGATCGCCACGAGCTCGACACCGAGCGCATCCGCCGCGATCTGCGCGACGACGGTGTTGGAGCCTTGGCCGATATCGACAGCACCTTGATGCAACGCGACGCGGCCATTCCGCGTAATGCCGATGCGGATCGTCGAGGGATTCGACAGGGAAGTGTTGCCGCATCCATACCACATCCCAGCGAGACCGACCCCCCGGCGTTTCGAACCGGCGGCATTTGCGTTGAACTCTTCGGCAGCCGATCGGGCAGAACGCCACGGCTCGCGCAATGCTTCCAAACACGCCTTTATGCCTACGCCGGCGCCGAGCACCTGGCCGGTGACGGTCGGCGTCTCCGCCCTCAGCGCATTGCGAATACGAAACTCGAGCGGGTCGAGGCCGAGGCCAAGCGCAAGCTCGTCGAAAAGCTGTTCCTGGGCGACCGCCATTTGCGGCACGCCGAAGCCGCGAAAGGCGCCGGCCGGCACGCAGTGTGTGTGCACGGCGCGTGTCAACGCGCGGTAATGTGGAACGACGTAGGGCCCCGAGGCATGCACCGGCACGCGATTGGCGACGGTCGGCCCCCAGGAGGCATAGGCCCCGGTATTGAAGTCCCCGGCAAAATCGACGCCGACCAGCTTGCCGTCGCGACTTGCGCCGGCGCGCATGCGGATCGAGGCGGGATGACGCTTTGTTGTCGAGGTAATCGATTCCGGCCGGCTGTAGATCATCGCGACCGGCCGATCGAGCTGCCACGCCGCGACCGCGATAAAGGGCTGGATCGACAGATCGAGCTTTGAGCCGAAGCCGCCGCCGACCGCCGTGGGAACGATGCGCACATCCGCCGGGGCAATGCCGAGGATCGCTGCGATATCGTCGCGATCCATGTAGGGCGACTGCGTGCAGGCGGTGATTTCCACGCGATCTCCGACCCGGCGCGCAAAGCCGGCTTCCGGCTCGATGTAGGCGTGCTCGACAAAGCCGGTCTCGAATGCGCCCTCCACAACGAGATCAGCGGAGGCGAGCGCTTCGTCGACATTGCCGGTGACAACCCGGCCGCCGACGAGAATGTTTTGCGCCCGTCCAATATGAATGAGCGGCGCCGAATCGGCGAGCGCCTCGCCAATAGTGAGCAGCGCCGGGAGCACTTGCCAGGTGATCGGGAACTGCGCGAGATCAAGCGCGGCGATCGCATCTGGTTCACCGACGACAGCCGCGACGGCCTCGCCTTTAAACCGCGTCTCTTCAATCGCAAACACTGGCTGATCGGCAAATGGTGCGATCACGCCGAAGCAATTGCGCCCCGGCACATCGGCGGCGGTGAAGACCCGCACGATGCCGGGATGCGCGGCGACGAAATGTTCGAGATCGCCCAAGCCAAATTTTGCATGGTGATGCGGCGAGCGAATGACCCGGCACAGCAAAGTCTCGGTAGGGATCGTGTCGGCGCCAAACAAATCGCGCCCGGTGATCTTCAGCTGGCCATCAAGACGCAATACGCGGGCACCGACCGACCTGCCGGACTCCAGCGTCTGCCCTGCAGAGTCACTTCGCCGCGCCGCAGCCAGCACGGCGGCAACGATCTTGCGATAGCCGGTGCAGCGACAGAGCACGCCCCCAAGCGCATCGCAGATTTGTTCCTCGCTTGGGCTTTCGACGCGATCGAGCAAGGCGGCGGCGCTCACCAGCATTCCGGGCGTGCAGATGCCGCATTGCGCCGCGCCATGGTCATGGAATGCGCGTTGCAAAGCGCCGCCGGTTTGTGTTTGCGACGACAGACCTTCGATCGTGGTGATCTCCGAGCCACCGACTTGCCCCGCGGCAGTCAGACAAGAACAGACCGGCGCGCCATCGAGGAGTACCGTGCAGGCGCCGCAATCGCCGGCATCGCAGCCGACCTTCGTGCCGGTGAGACCGAGATCATCGCGCAGCACTTGCGACAGCCGTTTTGTGGGAGCGGACGCGATGCGAACCTGCTTGCCATTGACGCCGAACGAAAGCAGCGGCGCGACGTCAAGCATGCGCGTGCGCCTCGCAAGCTTGCATCAGCGCGCGTGCAATCAGTTCGCGCGCCGCGTCCAGGCGGTACCCGGCGGTCGCGCGGACATCGTCGATCGGCGCAAGTGGGGCGAGTTCCTGGGCGGAGATCGTATGACTCAGATTTAAGTCGATGCGCTGCCCACGCAATCTTCCCTCAAGTGCCGCCAATCGCGTAGCAACAACAGATGCGGACCCGACGGCGATGCGCGCGTCGCAGATTGTGTGATCGGGTGCGCAATCGACCACGACCGCCACCATCACTATCGAGATCACGAGGTAGCGCCGCGCGCCGAGCTTCACGAAAGCCGACCTGGCGCAGGCATGCGGCTCAGGGATGAGAACCGCGGAGAGGATTTCATCCGGCGCGCGCGCGGTATGGCGATTACCCAGAATGAAGTCGGCAAGCGCCAGCCGCCGTATGCCGCAGCTCGAGACGAGCTCCACTTGCGCGTCGAGGGCCAGCAGCGGCGGGACGCCGTCCGCGGCGGGGGAGGCGTTGCAGAGATTGCCGGCAATGGTCCCGCGGTTCTGGATCTGCACGGAACCGACTTCGCGCGCAGCGGCCTTCAGTGCGTCAAACGCGGGCGGCAGTGGCGCATAGATGATCTCCGACCAGGTGGTCGCGCCGCCGATTCGGATTGCGCCCTGCTGCAGGCTTACCCCGCGGATTTCGTCGAGGCGCGAGAGATCGAGCATCGCGGATGCGGGCGGGCGATCCACCAAGGCCGGGAAGACATCGGTGCCGCCGCAAAGGATCGTGTAATCGCGCGCGGCAAGGAATTCGGCGGCCTGCGCCAGCGAGGCGGGACGGACCAGAATGCTCACGCGCTCAGCCCCTTTTCCAGCCTCGGGAAGGCCGCTCGAAAGTCCGAGCGAATTCGTTAGTATGCAAATAATCTGGCAGCTTCGCCAGCGCGGTCAAGCGAGGTTTCATGGGCGTGATCGAGACCCGGTCGGGTGCCGAGATCGAGGCCGGCAATGAGGCCGATAGCCAACGATATTTGCTCGATGAGCAGGTCGGCTTCCTTTTACGGCAGGCGAGTCAACGCCACACCGCGATCTTCGCGGCGCGGATGATCGATGACCTGACGCCGACGCAATGGGCGGCTCTGGCGCGCCTCAACGAGCGCGGGCCCTGCTCACAAAATCTGCTCGGCCGCCTGACTGCCATGGACGGGGCGACGATCAAGGGCGTAGTCAACCGGCTTGTCTCGCGCGGGCTCGCCGAAACGCGTCCGGATGCTCAGGACACGAGGCGGCTGACCATTGCTCTGACGCAGGCCGGTCGCGAGCTCGTCCAGCGGGCCGCGCCCGTAGCCCATCAGATCACGCGGGAAACGTTGGTGCCGCTCAGCGCAAGCGAGCGGCGCACGATCGGCAAATTGCTGGGCAAGCTCAAATGAAAAGGCCCGGCGCTTGGCCGGGCCTGATCATCTGAAGGTTCGCTTGGCTCAGTAGCGGGCGACGACCGGAGCCGCCGGAGCCAGCGTGAAGTGGTAGTTCAGGCCGACGCGAGCCGTGTGCATTTCGATGCGCGGATTGCCCGGGTTGCTATAAACGAAGGCCGTGCCGACGCCGCCGACGAACTCGTTGGCTGCAGCGCGGGGCCCGTGCCGCAGGCCGATATACTGGTACTCGCCCTTGATCGACCAGTTCGGCAGGAACATCCACTCGATACCGCCGCCGAGCGTGTAGCCGGTGCGGCCGTTGTTACCGAGAGTCGCGGCGGTGAAGCCGAAGGAGTCGTTAGAAACGAACCCTTCGCGAACGCCGGCATAGGCGAAGCCGCCAGTGGCGTATACGAGGACGGATCCGCCGAAGCCGGTCGGGCCCCATCCCCAATTCCAGCCGGGGCCACCGAAGGCGATACCCACTCGGCCACGCGCGGTGCCGAAATAGTCGATACGCTGCGTCGTCGTGACGGAGGTAAAGGTGCCCGCGCCGAGGTATGGCGCGATGGTGCCTGTCACGGCCGAATTGATGCGGGAACCCTGGAAGTCGAGTTCGCCGCCGGCGACGAACATGCCCCACTGCCAGTTGATACCGATCTGACCACCGCCGAAGGCGCCGCTACGCGACGGAAGCGGCCCATACTCGTTAAATCCACCAGCGGCCGGGAAGAATGGCGCACCGCCGAAGGTTTCCGTGTAAAGCAGCGACTCCGAACGGGTGAAGGCACCACCGCCGTTGACACCGATGTAGGCGCCGCACCAGATGCAAACGGGAACCGGCGGGGGCGCCGGGGGTGCCATCCGCGCGGGCAGGTCCGCCGCATAGGCTGAGGCCGTCATCGCAGCTGCGGCTGACGCGCCTATTACGAGCTTTTTCAGCATTGGTCCCCTCCGAGATTGGGCAATTCCGAGAGGAATACTGACGGCCAAGCTTACCGATTGCAACATTGAAACAACGGCTGCGCCGTCATAAAGGCAGTGTGTGACAGTCTAGCCACAGCGGCCACGGCCGAGCTTGGCTTCCAACGCAAAGAAAAAGGCCCGGCAGAAGCCGGGCCTTCGATTTGAAGCTTCGCTCGGCTCAGTAGCGAGCGACGACCGGGGCCGCCGGAGCCAGCGTGAAGTGGTAGTTCAGGCCGATACGAGCAGTGTGGATGCCGAGTTGCGGGTTCCGGTGAGTCACCACGAACGGCGTGCCAAGGCCGACGACCGCGGCGGGGCCGGCGACGACGAACTCGTTGGCTGCAGCCACGGGTCCCTGACGCAGGCCGATGTACTGATATTCGCCCTTGATCGACCAGTTCGGCAGGAACATCCACTCGATGCCGCCGCCGGCTACGAAGCCGACACGGCCGTTGTTGCCGATATTTGCGGAAGTAAGAGTGACGGCGGCGCCCGGGACCGCAGCGGCGCCGATCACGCCGGGGACGTTGAGTGTGGAGGCAAATCCCTCACGCAATCCTGCATAGGCGAAGCCGCCGGTTGCATAGACAAGAACCGAACCGCCGAACCCAGTGCCGGGCCCCAGCCCCAGTTCCAGC
>JAFASC010000229.1 GCA_019244955.1 Methylobacteriaceae bacterium
GCTGGGCAGGCGACCCCGGTGTCGGGCCGCGCCACGCCTGGCGATCCTGCTTGCCTTAACAGCTCTGCTGTCGACTCATCCTGCTTCCGCATTCGACCACGCCTGGCATTGCTTCCCGCGCGCCGAATTCGAAAAATTCGAGGTGCACGAAACCGGGCTCGTCCTCGATTACCTGCTTGTGCGCGAAGAGAAGGGCACGCTGTCGGGCCTGCCCGTTGTCACGTTCAGTTATTCCGTCGTGAACAGGCACGACCGCAACATCCATATCGACGCGCAGCTGGTCGGGCTCGCCGCGGACGGTTCCCCCGTCCTGGCGATCAGCGCCTCGCCGCCATCTTCGTTGGTCGCATCGCAGGCCTCGCGCAGCGTCGCCAACAGCGTCTACACGAATGCGGGCCAGCTCGCGCGCGCCGCCAAACTCTGCGTCAGTTTCGGCGGCGATTTTTAACGCTCACCACTTCTCGCCGAAGGGCCGGATTTCCATTTCCGACGACCAGGCGCTGCGCGGCTGCTCGTAGAGTTGCCAATAAGCGCCGGCGACAGCGTCGGGATTCATCAGGCGCTCGGGATCGAGATTGGCGAGCGCCTCCTCGCCTTCCCTCGCCTTGATACGATCGCGCACGAACTGGGTGTCGACGCCGGCGTCGACGATAAGATGCGCGACATGGATGTTTTTCGGGCCGAGTTCGCGCGCGGCCGCCTGCGAGACGGCGCGGAGACCGAATTTGGCGCTGGCAAACGCGGCAAAGCCGATGCCGCCGCGTAAGCTCGCCGTCGCACCGGTGAGAAAGATGCTGCCGCGACCGCGCGCGAGCATCGCCTTCGCGGCTTCGCGCGTGGTCAGGAAACCGGCGTAGCACGCCATCTCCCAAACCTTGCGGAAGACGCGTTCGGTTGTCTCGGTTATGGGAAAATTGACATTGGCGCCGATGTTGAAAATGCAGACTTCCAACGGCGCGTGATGATCGGCGTCCCCGATGAAAGCGACGATCTCCTCCTCCTTGCGCGCATCGAGAGAGCGCGCGAAAATCTTGCCACCTGCGGACTCGACGTCTTTGACGAGCGGCGCAAGTTTGTCGCCGTTCCGCCGCCCGGCGAAGACGGTGAAACCTTCCGCGGCGAATTTTTTCGCGATCGCGGCACCGATATAGTCGCCGGCCCCGACGATCGCCGCCGTGGCATTGCGCGCCGCCATCAGGCAGCCTGCTTTTGCTGGCCGATTTCCTCTTCGACGTCGCGCAATTGATCCTTGCCAAAAAACAATTCGTCGCCGATGAAGAACGAGGGGGAGCCGAAAACACCGCGATCGACGGCGGCTTGCGTGTTGGCGAGAAGCCGCTGCTTCACATCATCGTCCTGGGCGCGACGAAGCAGCAGATCGGCAGGCAAGCCAGCCTCGTTCATTGAGGCGCGGATCACATCCGGGTCGTCCATCTTTCGCGGCTCCGCCCACATGAAACGGAACATCGCATCGACATAGGGCGCGAACACGCCTTCGAGCTCGGCGGCGACGGCGCCGCGCATCAGCTGCAGCGTGTTGACCGGAAAAAACGGGTTCATCTTGAAGGCGGTAATGCCATTGCGCTTCAGAAAGCGCCGCATCTCCACCCGCTGAAATTCGAGCTTGTTCTTGATCCCGGCGAAACTCTCCATCGGCGATTTGTTGTTGGTCAGTCGAAACACGCCGCCGAGCAGGATCGGCACATACTTGAAGCGGGCGCCTGTGCGCTGCTCAATGCGCGGGATGATGAGGTGCGAGAGGTAGGCATTCGGACTACCGAAATCGAACAGGAATTCTGGCTGCACGTGGCCCTCCCGCTGGCTACGGGGGACGATATACCTGTATATGCAGGTGTCAACGCGTGTCATTCCCGGCGCGCAAAGCGCGACCCGGAAATCCAGCAAGAGCACTTCGCTCTATAGGTTCCGGATCGCTCCTTCGGAGCGTCGGAATGACAGCGGCGAGAGCGCTCCTAGCGCGGCGCGCTGCCCGGTTCCGCCGCCTTGCGGTGCGCCTCGGCGAGCCAGCCGGCCGGCGTCACCGACGCGATCGCCGTCTGCAGCTTGTTGTGCCACCCGGTGACGACGTCGCCTTCGCCCTTCATCATCGCATCGAAGCCCTTGCGTGCGACCATCGCCGGATCGTCTTTTTTCGCGGTGCCGAGCTTCGTGTCCATCAGGTCGGCGCGCTCGAAGAAGTCGGTCTCCGTCGCACCGGGCATGAGACACGTCACCGTGACGCCGCTGTCTTTTAATTCGTGCCGCAGCGCGAACTAGAACGAATCGAGGAATGCCTTGCTAGCGTTGTAGACGGCCTGGTAAGTGCCGGGCACGAATCCGGC
>JAFASC010000085.1 GCA_019244955.1 Methylobacteriaceae bacterium
CTACCAATTTCTTGATGCGCTTCGGGACCGCCAAGTCACCGACCCCCATCTCGCGCAAATCCGCATCAAGGTGCTCGAACACCGCGTCCACGAGCTCCTGTGCGATTTCCGGCCCCGGTTCTGGCAAGCTCTCGAGCCGGCGCAGAACGAGAATCGTGAGCAACACCAGGAGGTCGAAGCGGCCGTCCAATGTGTCCGGGATGCCATAGGGCGGCAGAAACAATGCGGGGCGGCGCGCGGCCGCCACGATCCGACCATGCAGATCGTTGATCAGCCGCCGGTTTGAACGGGGTCGCAAGAGGTTAGTCAGCATTGCTAATCTCGTTTGCCAGGCCGGGCGGCACGCCCTCCGCTTTGCCATGCTTTTGGCTAACCTGCGGGTTACGGACCTCTGTCGAGAGGCGCAAGATGCAATCGCTTTGCGCGGTCTTCTGATTTTGAGCCGCGGGGGTGCGGTGTTCGGAGCGGGCAGATGAGCGGTTTGGAAATGCAATCGAACGGGTCGCGGTTCGGGCGCGGGGCTCGCCGCGCGGCAATGCTCGCCGGAGCGCTTTGCCTGACGATGCCACTCGTCGGCTGCCTTGGTTATGATGGCACGATCAATCGCGGTTACATGTCCGCCGATTCCGGTCTGAACCAGGTGCAGCCGGGCATGCCTGCCGAGAAGGTGCTCTCGACGCTCGGCACGCCATCCACCACTTCCACCGTCGGCGGAGACGCCTGGTACTACATCAGCCAGCGGATCGAGCGGAAATTCCGCTTCCTGAATCCGTCGGTCACCGACCAGCGCGTGATCGCGGTCTATTTCAACAAACAGAAGAAGGTCGAGCGCCTCGCCAATTACGGACTCGAGGACGGCCAGGTCGTGGATGTCCTGGACCGCACCACGCCGACGGCCGGGTCCGAGCAGAACTTCCTGCGTCAGATGCTGACAGGTCTCCTGAAGTTCAGCTGATCCGATCGGCTGATCTCAACAAAAATGCCCGGCAGTGCCGGGCATTTTCGTTTTCAGGATGGGTCCCGCGCGTCCTAGTGATGCGCGAGAATGGCCAGCAACAACAGCGCCACGATGTTGGTGATCTTGATTGCCGGGTTTACCGCCGGCCCCGCCGTATCCTTGTAGGGGTCTCCGACCGTGTCGCCGGTCACCGAAGCTTTGTGCGCCTCGGAACCTTTGACGTGGGTGACGCCGTGACGATCGACGAACCCGTCTTCGAAGCTTTTCTTCGCATTGTCCCAGGCGCCGCCGCCTGACGTCATGGACACCGCGACGAAGAGGCCGTTGACGATGACGCCGAGCAGGGATGCGCCGAGCGCCGCGAAGGCGTTCGCTTTGGAGCCCGACAGGAACAGCACGCCGAAATAGACGACAAACGGCGCCAGCACCGGCAAGAGCGAGGGGATGATCATCTCGCGGATGGCCGCGCGGGTCAGCATGTCGACGGCGCGCCCGTAATCCGGACGGTCGGTGCCCTGCATAATGCCGGGCTTCTCCCGGAACTGCCGCCGCACCTCTTCGACGACCGAGCCCGCGGCACGACCGACCGCCGTCATGGCGATACCGCCGAACAGGTACGGGATCATCCCGCCGAAGATCAATCCGGCAACGACATACGGATTCGACAAGTCGAACGAGACGTTGCCGACATTCTTGAAGTAAGGCACGCCGCTTTGCGTGAAGGCTGCGATGTCATTCGTGTAAGCCGCAAACAGGACGAGCGCGCCTAAGCCCGCCGAGCCGATAGCGTAGCCCTTCGTCACCGCTTTCGTGGTGTTGCCGACCGCGTCGAGCGCGTCGGTCGAATGACGCACTTCCTTCGGCAGACCGGCCATCTCGGCGATGCCGCCGGCATTGTCGGTGACCGGTCCGAACGCATCGAGCGCGACGATAATGCCTGCTAGGCCGAGCATGGTCGTCACCGCGACCGCGGTGCCAAACAGGCCTGCGAGCTGATACGTCGAGATGATGCCGCCGACGATGACGAGCGCCGGCAAGGCGGTCGCCTCGAGCGACACGGCGAGACCCTGGATGACGTTGGTGCCGTGGCCGGTCACGGAGGCTTGCGCGATCGAGACGACAGGGCGTTTACCCGTGCCGGTATAATACTCGGTGATCCAGACGATCAGGCCGGTGACGATCAGCCCGACGACGCCGCAAATGAACAGGCTTGTTCCGGTGATCTCGATCGTACCGGTCTTGCCGGCAGGCCCCCAGCCGATCAGAAAATGCGTGGCGATCGCGAGTCCAACGATCGACAGCACGCCTGCCGCGATCAGGCCTTTGTACAACGCGCCCATGATTGAATTGTTGGCGCCGAGCTTGACGAAGAAAGTGCCGATGATCGAGGTGACGATGCACACGGCGCAGATCGCCAGCGGATAAAGCATCATGTTGGCGAGGACCGGCTGGCCGCGGAAGAAGATCGAGGCGAGCACCATCGTCGCCACG
Organism: Methylobacteriaceae bacterium; assembly: GCA_019244955.1. GTDB lineage: Bacteria > Pseudomonadota > Alphaproteobacteria > Rhizobiales > Beijerinckiaceae > JAFASC01. The sequence goes on from JAFASC010000085.1 coordinate 2,450, forward strand.
ACCGTCACCGCGTAAGTCTCGAACAAGTCGGCGGCCATGCCGGCGCAATCGCCGACATTGTCGCCGACATTGTCGGCGATCGTCGCGGGGTTGCGCGGATCATCCTCAGGAATGCCTGCCTCGACCTTGCCGACGAGGTCGGCGCCGACATCGGCGCCTTTCGTGAAGATGCCGCCGCCGAGACGGGCGAAGATCGAGATGAGCGAGGCGCCAAAGCCGAGCGCGACAAGCGCGTCGATGACAAGACGGTCGTCGATCCGATATCCGAACGGCCCGGTCAGAACCCAGAAATAGACGGAGACGCCAAGGAGCGCCAAGCCGGCGACCAGCATGCCGGTGACGGCACCCGCCCTGAAGGAAATGTCGAGCCCCGCACCAAGCGATTGCGAGGCCGCCTGAGCCGTGCGGACATTGGCGCGCACCGACACATTCATGCCGATGAACCCTGCCGCGCCCGAGAGGATCGCGCCGATCAGGAAGCCTATGGCTACCGGCCAGGAGAGAAGCAGGCCGAGCCCCATGAAGATGACCACGCCTACCCCGGCAATCGTCGTGTACTGGCGCTTGAGGTAGGCCTGGGCGCCCTCGGCGATGGCGCCGGCGATCTCCTGCATGCGGACCGAGCCCGCATCGGCGCGCATCAGCTGGCCGACGGTCACGCCCCCGTATACGACGGACAGAAGCCCGCCGATGATGATGAGCCAAATAGCCATAGGTGAAAGCCTCGTTCCGCGTGTCTTTGGTTGTTTCGGAGGACCGTCGCGCGGACGCGCGGCCTGAGATTCGCGGCCGGGCGGCCGCATTTGCGCGCCCTCTTGCCAGAAAGCGCACGCCGCCGCAATCGCTTAGATCAAGGCTCGGTCCCGGGGCCGCCGGCTGGTGAGGAGCAGCGCGGCCAGCGCGATCGCGATCGGCGGGAAGACGACCAGATTGACCGCCGACCACCCGGAATTGGCGAGAATCTGCCCCGACGAAAACGAGCCGATCGCCATCGTGCCGAAGACGAGGAAGTCGTTGAAAGCCTGCACCTTGTTGCGCTCGGGCGGGGTGTGCGTCTCGAGCACGAGCGCCGAGGCGCCGACGAAGCCGAAATTCCAGCCGATCCCCAGCACCACGAGCGCCGACCAGAAATGCGCGACGGTGATGCCGGAAAGCCCGATCAGCGCGGCGACGGCTTCGAGGGCAAGGCCAAGCACAACAATGCGCTTTGCTCCAAACCGTGCGATCAGCGAGCCGGTGACAAAGCTCGGCCCGTACATGGCGATGACATGCCATTGGATGCCGAGATTGGAATCGGTGAGCGAATGGCCGCACATGCGCATGGCGAGCGGCGCCGAAGTCATGACGAAATTCATCAAAGCGTAGGAGACGACGCCACAAAGCGCGGCGATGAGGAAATCGCTGCGTAGAACGATTTGGGACAGCGGACGGCCACCATGCAGGTCGGCGGCCGCCGGCCGGGCGGCGTGCACGCCCGCGAGCACGAAAATCGCAAGAAGCGCCACCGCCCCCTGCCCCACGTAGCTCGCCGCGAAGAGATGCGGCGACAAATTCATCGTCCATTGCACGAGCTGCGGGCCGACGATGCCGGCGAAAATGCCGCCGGTAAGCACCCAAGCCACGGCTTTTGGCCGGAAGCTGGCGCTAGCCCCGTCGGCCGCGGCGAAGCGATAGGACTGCACAACGGCGGCATAGAGGCCGCCGCAAAAGGTCGCGGCACAGAAGAGCGCGAATGCGCCCGCGCTGATCGCGATGGTCGCGAGCGCGCCGCAGAGCGCACCGAGCAGACAACCGATGTAGAAGGCGGCGCGCCGTCCGTAAGCGCGCGATATCCAGCCGGTCGGCAGCGTACCACTGGCCAAACCGACGACGAACATCGAAATCGGCAGCGTCGCCAAAGCCGGATCGGGCGCGATTTCCGCGCCGATGATCGAGCCGGTGGCAAAGATGACGGTTGAATTGGCGCCGCCGAGCGCCGTGGCGGTCGCGAGGCGCAGCACGTTGGCGCGCAGTCTCGGTTCCGACTGGATGGGATCGGCCTTGGCGCCAGCGTTGAGGAAGGTCGGCGCGTTCATCGCATGTGTTCAGAAATGGCTGAATGATCCGCGGGCAAAGTCTTTCCTTGTGCCATCGCGATTAAGAAAACAAGGCGGATCCGATCCCATCTCGACGACGCCGATGGCGGTCACATCGATCATGGCCTTTTTTGCCGCAGCCTCGAACCGCACGCTCTCTTGCGGCGGTACCGTGCAAACAATCTCGTAATCGTCGCCGCCGGTGAGCAGGTGGTCCCGCAATTCCGGATCGGCGGCTACGATGGCGCGGGCGGCCTCCGAGAACGGAATGCGCGGCACCTCGATTCGAGCCGACGCGCCGGAGACGCGCAGCATTTTGGCGAGATCGCCAATGAGGCCGTCGGACATATCCATCGCGGCCGAGGCATGCGCTCGCAAAGCCGGCGCCAACGCGAGCCGTGGTTGCGGATGGAGGTAGCGAGCGATGAGGAAATCTCGCGCGTGTGGCTCGAGCGGTCTATCCCAGGCATTCTTGCGCAGCATGAGCCCCGCAGCGGCATCGCCGATCGTGCCTGAGACATAGATCCGATCGCCAGCGCGCGCACCCTCGCGACGTACCATCTTGCCGCGCGGAACAGTGCCGAGCGCGGTGATCGAAATGAACAACGCATCGGGCGAGCGGATCGTGTCGCCGCCGAGAAGCGGGCATGAAAAGCAGCGCGCGTCCTCGCCAAGCGCGTACGCAAATTGTCTCAGCCAATCCTCACACCATTCCTTCTGTAGAGCGAGCGACAAAAGGAAGCCCGTGGGCTTCGCGCCTTTTGCGGCAAGGTCGGACAAATTCACGCGCAGCGCCTTGCGCGCGATCGAGTCCGGCGGGTCATCGGGGAGGAAATGCACGCCCGCTGCGAGCGCGTCGGTAGTGACGACGAGTTCCTCGTCCGGCCCGATCGCCAGAAGCGCCGCATCGTCGCGCAGAGCCAGACTGCCTTGCCCCGCGATCGGCGCGAAAAAGCGTGCGATCAGATCGTCTTCGGAGATCATCGCTTCATCATCTGTCGCTCACGCCGTGAAGCGCGGCGCCTTCTCATCCAATTCTCTCGGCCGCAGCTGACGCGCCAGCCGATCGAGCACGGCATTGGTCATGCCGGCTTCCTCGCGTTCAAAAAAAGCACTTGCGACCGCGACATATTCCGTAATGACCACACGCGCGGGCACATCGGAACGCACCTTCAGCTCATAGGCGCCGGCGCGAAGGACGGCACGCATGACGGCTTCCACACGCTTCAGCGGCCAGCCCTCCGCGAGTGTACGGTCGATCAGCGGATCGATGATGCGCTGTTCCTTCAAAACGCCCGCGAGAATGTCGCGAAAGAATGCCAACTCAGCTGGCTTGTATTCGTCGCCCTCGACTTCGCGGCCGATCCAAAAGCTCTCGAATTCGGCGAGGATTTCGTTGATGCCTTTGCCGGTGACGTCCATCTGATACAGCGCCTGCACGATCGCGAGACGCGCGGCAGAGCGCTGGTCAGCCCTACTCATCGGGTCGCACCGTTGCTTCGTTGCAGACGGATCAATGCGAGGGCGGCGCGCGCGGCATCGCCACCTTTGTCGAACTGCTTCGGATCGGCGCGCACCAGCGCCTGCGCCTCGTTCTCCACGGTCAGAATGCCGTTGCCGATGGGGAATTTGCGTTGCACCGACATATCCATCAGAGCGCGCGCGCTTTCGCCCGCGACAATCTCGAAATGATAGGTTTCGCCGCGGACGATGCAGCCGAGCGCGACCGCACCGTCGAATGGCCGCGCGATTTTGGCGGCGCCATCGAGCGACATCGCCATTGCCGGCGGTATTTCCAGCGCCCCTGGCACGGAGACGATCGTCGCGCTCGCCCCAACTGCCTCGATCGCGGCCTTGGCGCCGTCCAGCAGCATGGCGCCGATCGCGTCGTAGAAACGCGCTTCGACGACCAGGATGCGTGCGCCTGGCAAAGGCTCGTCGGTGCGCGCGGCGCGGCGCGGTTCGGCCATTGTTTGTCCTTGTAGAGAGCCGGTCGTCTTACCGGGGCGGCGGCGGCGCGGCAAGCGCGGCGCCTCCGCGCATTGAGTTCAGACCAATCCGGCGAGATGCAGGAGCACGCCGGCGACCGCACAGCCGGCAAGAACCGGAATCATGCCGATCTTCAAGCGGAACACCGCGATGATGGCAGCGAGCGTCAGAAGCAGAGCCCAGAGGTTCACGCTGGCGAGCACCGGCATTTCGAAACGCACCGGTCCAAAGGCGAGCGGTTGCTGTCGGGCGAAGATCACATGCAACGCGAACCAGACCGCGAGGTTGAGGATGACGCCGACCACCGCCGCGGTGATGGCAGACAGTGCGCCACTGAGCGGCTTGTTGTCGCGCAGCCGTTCGATGAACGGCGCCCCAAGTCCGATCCACAAGAAGCACGGCACGAAGGTGCACCAGGTGGCCAGCAAGCCACCGAGCGTGGCAGCAAGCATCGGCGGCAGCGTTCCGGGATGCCGATACGCTGCCAAAAAGCCCACGAACTGCACCACCATGATGAGCGGGCCGGGCGTCGTCTCGGCCATGCCGAGCCCGTCGAGCATCTCGCCGGGTTGAAGCCAGCCATACGTCTCGACCGCCTGCTGCGCCATATAGGCGAGCACTGCATAGGCGCCGCCGAACGTGACCACCGCCATCTTCGAGAAGAACAGCCCGATCGCGCCGAACACATTGTCGCTGCCGAGCAACGCGGCTACGGCGATCACCGGCACGAGCCATAGCGACAGCCAGATCGCCGAGACACGCGCGGCACGCGTTATTGTGGGTCGCGCATGCTCCGGCAGATTTTCGCCGAGCAAACTGTCGCTGTCGGCGAGCGCGTTCGTCGCAGCCGCATGTCCACCGCCGACCTGGAAAGCACGCGAGCCGGCGCGCGCCGCAAAGAAGCCGACCAGTCCGGCGCCAAGAATGATCAGTGGAAACGGGACGCCGAAGAAGAAAATGCCGATGAATGCCAGGGTCGCGATCGCGAGCATCGGCCAGCCCTTCAGCGCGCGGCCGGCAATGCGATGCAGCGCTTGCAGAACCACGGCGAGCACGGCGGCTTTCAATCCGAAGAAGAACGCAACGACGCTCGGCAAATTGCCGAAGGCCGCGTAGATCCAACTGAGCGCCATGATCGAGGCGATGCCCGGCACCAGAAACAAAGTGCCGGCTATGACACCGCCCGGCCGGCGGTGCATGAGCCAGCCAATGTAAATGGCAAGCTGCGTTGCTTCCGGGCCCGGCAGCAACATGCAGTAACTCAATGCATGCAGGAAGCGCTGCTCGCCGACCCATTTTTTCTCGTCGACGACGATGCGGTGCATGACCGCGATCTGCCCCGCAGGGCCGCCGAATGACAGCGCCGCGACGCGCAGCCAGACGCGGAACGCTTGACGCAGCGACACGCCGTGGCGGTGTTCAGTTTGGCGTAGCGCAGGCCCGGCAATCGAAGCTTCCGTCACGACTCGCTTTCCGTTTCTGCGTTACGGCCGGGTCGACCTGCCCTGCTTGACATCCGACATTCCCGGCGTCGGCCTAAACACCCAGATGGCCGCCGGCTCGGTCCAGGTCGCCCGCACGGCAAGGAACAGCCGATCGAGCTCGGGAACGAAAAGCGACGTACGCGCGCCTGCAGCCGTCGGAATATGCTCGGTTCGCAGATATTTGCCGGCATGCCATTCAAACACGTCGAGGAAGCCCTCGCCGCAGCTGACATAAACGCGCTGGCGCGTCGCATCGACGAACAGATCATCGGCGTCGCCGCAGGCATCGGCCTTGGCCAGGAGCGATCCGTCATTAGTGGCAAACGCGGCCAGGCGCGCAGGATTTCGGAACATGACGAGCACGCGTTGGCGGTTCTCGTCAATCGCCAGGGCAAAATTGTCCTGGGCATCATTCATGGCCCAAGCCACTCTTAGTTTGCCCTCGTGGGTGTCGACTACCGCGACCTGCCGAACTTCCGGCAGATTGACGAAAATCTGCTCGCCCGAAGCGGTGAGCTGGAAGCTTTCTGGATGCGCCGGCAAGGCAATATCGGCGACTTTGGCACGGCGCTTCGGGTCGATGATCGCCAAAGCGCCCTGTCCGTAGCCGACGAATACTTTGTCGTCCGTCTGGTCGACGCGGATGTTATCGGCGTCGTCGCCGAGTTCGATCCGTCCCGCAGCAACAAGGTCGGGACCTTGAAACAATTGCAGCGAACCGTCGCCGGCATTTGCGACATAAAGCGTGTCGGTGGATTTCACGTAGGCCACGCCTTGCGGCCTTTTTACTCCGCTCAGGTTGCGCGCGAGCCTGCCTGCATCGAGATCGACGATGCCGACGCTGTTGTTGCCGAGCTCCGCTACAAACAGCCGGTGGCGCTCGAGATCGATGGCAAGATGGTCGATGCGCCCGCTTACTTTGCCAAGTGAGCTTTTTTGCTCGAGGACCAAGAGCGCCCGCTCATCGGCATAGGTCGCGGTACCAAGCCCCCACACGAGCGCCATGCCAATGATCGAAGCGGTGCGTCGTGCCCGCGTCGGGAGGAACAGGTGTGCCATGTCACGCTCCCTTCTTCACGGGCCAGTTATGCGTTTCGCTGGTCGCGTCGCGGCACCAGCGATAGAACGCATCGTAGACAAGCATGCCGGCTTCAAGTTGCGGCAGGTCTTCGGCAAACATGCGCGACAGCCCAAGTGAGGCGGCGAGCAGACCCGGCGCTTCCGGTGCCAGGTCGGGGCGCGCGGTGTCGGCGCCGCGCACGATCTTGGCGAGGTGGTCCAGCGCCGGCATGTGGAGGCCGAACTCCTCGATCATCACGTCGAATGTGCAGAGTTCGCCGCGGTGGCTCCAGAACACGCCCTCCCCTTCGATATCGAACGGCGCGGCATTGAAGCGCTCCGCCACTGCCGGCACTTCGGAAGGCGTTACGTAGAGGAAGACCGCCTGCGGATCGACAAAGCGGCGGATCAGCCAGGGACAGGCGATACGATCGACCTTCGGCCGGGCGCGCGTGACCCACACGGTCCGCCCTTTCGCGTCGCGCGGCGGCAGCTTGGAGTGTGGGATCATCGGTAGGCCAGCCTGGCCCCATGCCAGGGCGCCGCCTTCGAGCACCTCCGCTGGTACACCCGCATGGCGCAGCCACGCGGCCACGCCCTGACTGAGTTTCAGTCCCTTCTGGCAGATGACGATCGCCGATTGCCCGGCGAATTCGCCTGCCCAATCGCCGGCGCCCTTCCAGGGCCGGCGAACCGCCCCGGGAACCAGCCGCGGAGCGGCGGCGAAATCTTCGTCGGTCTGGACGTCGATGAGGGTTGGGCACGCAGGCGTGCCGATCAGGCGAGTAAGTTTGTCTATAGAGATCGTGTTGAGTGATGACATGGCGGTGCGTCCGTGTGGTTGGAGCGGACGCGATTCTTCGGCATGTCGCCTCGTGGGGAGATCGCGGTCCCCATGCCCGTATGATGATACGAAGCCGCCGCTTGTCAAGACCGCGGCAGCGCAGGTCACTTAGCAGTGCGGAAGATCGCGTTGGCGCGGGCGCAGAGCGTGTCGTCGGAAAAGATTTCCGCCGTGGCGAAACATAACATCGAGCCGACGCGCACGACCTTCGGCCTGATCTCCAGCCATTGCCCCTGCTTTGCCGCCGCTATGAACTCGACCGTGAGATTGACCGTGACGAGCCGGACATTGCCGAGCGCGTGGCCGCAGCTCAAGCCCATGGCGTTGTCCGCAAGCGCGGAGATGAGCCCGCCGTGAACGAAGCCGCGGCTGTTCGAATGCGCCGGGCCGGCGCGCAAGCCAATAAAAACCGCCTCGGCGGTGCGACGCGAGTACAGCGGCTCCCATGGATCGGTGAGACCGCTTTTTCGCCAATGCCGGGCGAACCCGTCGGGAACGTCCGCCGCCTCTTCAGCCATGGCTGGGCGCGTCGGCTGCCTCGCATCTGATCATAGCGAGCGGGCTCGCGGCCTCGCTTACCGGCTCGAACTTTCCACTCACCGGATCGCGCACCAGCAACCGGCCGCTGGCGACGCCGAAATAGGCGCCATGCAAATTGAGCTTGCCGCGCTCGACCAAAATGCGCACGCACGGAAAGGTCATAAGATTTTTCAGACTGAGCTCGACCGAGGCGAATTCGAGCCGCCGCAAATACTCCTCGTAGTCCCCGGCACGCGGGCCGAGGCTCGCCGCGGCCGGCGCGATCTGGGACATCCAGCGGCCGATGAAATCGCCGGGCGACAATGGCTCCTGCTCATCGGCGAAGGCCCGGATGCCGCCGCAATAAGCGTGGCCCAGAACGACGATGTGTTTGACCCGCAGCGCCTGTACGCCGAACTCGAGCGCCGCGCTCGTGCCGTGCTGAGTGGCGCGGTCGGGCTCATACGGGGGCACCAGATTGGCGACATTGCGCACCACCAAAAGCTCGCCGGGGGCGGCGTCGAAAATCACCTCCGGCGAGACGCGCGAATCGATGCAGCCGATGAGCATGATCTCCGGCCGCTGGCCGCTTTCGGCGAGCATTTCGTAGCGGGAGCGCTCGCTCGCGAAGCGGCGTTCGAGAAAGCTGCGGTAGCCCTGCATAAGGCGCTCGGGGAACATCGGGACCCTTCCATGTCGGTTGCTCCGGCCATAGCAGAATTGATGCCGGGCGCACATGCGCGTAGGGTCGCGACATGACCTACCTTGCAGAGGCGCCCCCGGTCTCCGAGCGCTTGCGCGCCGCCCGCGAGCGGGCTTATTCCACGCCCTTATCGGAGTTCCACCCCGGCAACCCGGAGCTTTTCCGCACCGATACGATCTGGCCGTATTTTGAGCGCCTGCGCAAGGAGGCGCCGATGCACTATTGCACGGCAAGCCCGCCGGCGATCGGCGAATATTGGTCTGTCACCAAGTACCACGACATCATGCATGTCGAGACGCATCCGGAGATTTTCTCATCGGACGTGCGCCTCGGCGGCATAATGCTGCGCGACGTCGATCCGCAATACGAGTGGCCGAGCTTCATCGCCATGGACGAGCCGCGGCATGGCGAGCAGCGCAAGACCGTTTCGCCGCTGTTCACGCCGAAGCACCTCGGCGAACTCGCGATCCTGATCCGGGAGCGCTCGGCGAGCGTGCTCGACAACCTGCCGCGTAACGAGACCTTCAACTGGGTCGAGCGGGTCTCGATCGAGCTGACGACGCAAATGCTGGCGACCTTGTTCGATTTCCCATGGGAGGATCGGCGCAAGCTGACGCGCTGGTCCGATGTGGCGACGGCGCTGCCGAAGAGCGGCATTTACGAGAGCCAGGAGCAGCGCCTCGCCGAGCTGTACGAATGTGGAGAGTATTTTTCGCGGCTGTGGAACGAGCGCGCCAACGCGCCGCCGAAAAGCGATCTCATCTCGATGATGGCGCATAGCGACGCGACGCGTCAGATGGATCGCGAGAATCTTCTCGGCAATCTCATTCTCCTGATCGTCGGCGGCAATGACACGACGCGCAACTCGATGACGGGCTCGGTACTGGCCCTCAATGAGAACCCCGATCAATATGATAAGCTGCGCGCCAATCCCGCTCTGATCGATTCCTTCGTGCCGGAAGTGATCCGGTGGCAGACGCCGCTTGCGCATATGCGCCGCACCGCGACGGCCGACACGGAAGTCGGCGGCAAACGGATCAAGAAAGGCGACCGGATCGTCATGTGGTATGTGTCCGGAAATCGCGACGAGGATGTGATTGCAAAGGCGGACGAGTTCATCATCGACCGTGCGCAGCCGCGCATCCACATGTCGTTCGGGTTCGGCATTCACCGCTGCCTCGGCATGCGCCTTGCCGACCTGCAGTTGAAAATCATATGGGAAGAGATTTTGAAGCGCTTCGAGCGGATCGATGTGGTTGGGGAACCGAAACGCGTTTATTCGAGCTTCATCCGCGGTTACGAAGAGCTGCCGGTGCGCATCAGGGCGTAAACTGCCCTAGCCGCGCTTTTCCCATTTGCCGTCTGCGGATTGTTGCCAATACGAGAGAGCGTTGCCCCGCGCCTTGAGGTCAGCCCATTGAGCGCGCGCCGCCGCGAGCGCCTCGGCATCATTGCCGTCGAACAGAAGCATGATCCGCGCATAACCCTCATTCCGTTCGAGGACCGGCGCGACCTCGGCTCCCTCGATCAAGAACCGCACCGTGGCGCCATTGGGGTTTTCCGAACCCGTCGTCAAAAAGATCGGCTGCATTTCCGGATCGCCCTCGCGCGCGCTTGCGTGCGGCAAAAAGCTGTCATCGGAATAAGTCCAGAGGTGCTCGTCGAGGGCAGCGATACGCTCGTCACTCGCGCCCTGCACAACGGCACGCCAGCCACGCTGCAGGGCACGTTCGAGAAGCCCGGGCAGGACGTCATCGAGGCTTCGGCGCTGGAGATGGTAAAACCAGATTTCGGTCATGTGCGCGACACCCTGACAATTTTGTCTTGAAAATCAATCTCCCGGGTCGCAAAGAGTTGGCGCTGCGCCAGATTTGGCGAACAGCACGTGTCTTTGAACCGCGAAACAGCCATGACGAATACTGACGCCAGTTCGTCCTCCGAGATTGCGCCCATCGGTAGGGAACCCGTACTACGCCAAGGCAGCGGCTTCGGCGCAAGGCTCCTGCAGCGCGCTGTTTTCGATCACGGTGAAGTCCTCTTTTCCTTTCTGCGCGCGTTTAAGCCAATCCTCGCTTTTAGCATCAAAGGTCAACCAGTCGCGCTAGTCACACGCTATGACGACGTGAAAGAGGTGTTTCTTGCCGATGACGCCTTTCCGGTATCGTACGCAACGAAACTCAAGATGGTCACAGGCAATCCCTTCATATTCGGGATGAGGGATGGCCCCGATTATCGGCGCGATCATGCCGCGCTGCGAAAGGTCATCCTGGACGAGGATATCGATGCGCATCTTGCACCTAGGACGCGAGCTGTCGCAGAGCGCGTGGTCGCTGCCGCCAACGGATGTCTCGATTCCGTGGAGTTTGTGCGACAGGTGACGTTCGAAGTTCTGCTTGAATATTTTGGCGTGCCTAAGCCGACCAACGGCGACATTGAGGTTTGGTCGACGCGATTGTTCCAATACATTTGTCAGGTCGGCGACGACCCGGCACTGGACAAGGACGCAGAGGTCTATGGCAATCTCTTGCGTACGCATGTCCATGACATAGTAACCGCGCGCATCAGCAGCGGCGAAGATCGGGACGACGTGCTCGGGCGTTGTCTTAAGAGGCAAGCCGCCGGAGAGGACGGATTTAGCACGGAGCGGATCTGCACCGCTCTCGTAGGGCTTATCGTTGCCGGTCTGCCCCAGCCCCCAGCGGTTCTACCGAAGGCATTGGAGCAGTTGCTGCGGCGCTCGAAAATCCTGGCCGAAGCGCAACGCGCCGCGTGTGAGGGCGATGAAGGCGCGGTCAGACGGTACATGTTCGAGGCGATGCGATTCGATCCGCTTACGCCTTTCCTTCCGCGCAACACGGCGAAGGACCATGTCATCGCCGCGGGCAACCGGCGCGCCAAGGCCATCGAAAGAGGCAGACATGTTCTCTTCTCTTTTGCCTCGTCAATGATGGACGAACGCCGTGTCGCCGATCCGACGAGCTTCAATCCGAACCGGCCCGCAAGCGCCTATCTGTTGTTCGGCTATGGCCTTCATCAATGTCTCGCTAAAAACATATGCGAGAAGCTGCTGCCGATCATGTTGATGGCGCTTCTGAAGAACAATAATCTTGCTCGCGCTCCTGGTGCCGAAGGTCGTCTGACCAAGCAAGGCGCGATGGCTGAGCGGCTCGTCGTATGCTTCGACCCGCAGTAAACGCGCCCGTCAGGCGCGAAAGACCGCACGAATGGTTGCTCACCTCTCCTCGTAATTGTCGGCGACAAGCCGATCCAAGAGCCGCACGCCCCAACCGGAGCCCCAGCTCTGGTTGATGTCGTTGGCGAGCGATCCCATGCCGGTGCCGGCGATGTCGAGATGCGCCCACGGCACCTTATTGACGAAACGCTGCAAAAACTGCGCCGCCGTGATCGAGCCGCCATGCCGGCCGCCGGTGTTCTTCATGTCGGCGAATTTGGAGTCGATCAGCTTGTCATAGGCTGGCCCGAGCGGCAGCCGCCAGACCTTCTCGCCCGTCTCCTTGCCGGCTTTGATCAAACGATCGGCAAGCTCGTCATTGTTCGAGAAGAGCCCCGCATGCTCCTGTCCGAGCGCGACCATGATCGCGCCGGTGAGCGTCGCGAGGTCAACCATGAAAGCCGGTTTGTACTTGTCCTGAATGTACCAAAGCACGTCGGCGAGAACGAGGCGGCCTTCGGCATCGGTGTTGATGATCTCGATGGTTTGGCCCGACATCGATTTCACGATGTCCCCGGGGCGCTGCGCCTTGCCGCCGGGCATGTTCTCGACAAGACCGATCGCGCCGATCGCGTTGACCTTTGCCTTGCGCGCAGCGAGCGCGTGCATGAGCCCGACGACGCAGGCCGCACCCGCCATGTCACCCTTCATATCCTCCATGCCGGCGGCGGGCTTGATGGAGATGCCACCGGTATCGAAGGTGACGCCCTTGCCGACGAAGGCGACCGGCTTTTTGTCGCCCTGCCCGTTCGCGCCATCCCAGCGCATGACTACGAGCCGGCTGGGCCGGTCCGAGCCCTGCCCGACCCCGAGCAGGGCGCCCATGCCGAGTTTCCGCATCGCCTCGTCATCGAGGACCTCGACCTCGACGTCGAGCTTCGCCAGTTCCTTGGCGCGCTCGGCGAAGCTCTCCGGGTAGAGGACGTTCGGCGGCTCGTTGACGAGGCTGCGCGCTAGAGCGACCCCTTCCGCAAGCCCCGCGCGCTTCTCACGCGCGGTCCTCGCCGCAGCGGGATCGGCGACGGCAATCGTCACGTGGACGGGCCCGTCCCGCTCCCCCTCGTCCTTTTTCTTGGTACGGTAAACGTCGAAGCGATACGCCCTGAGCTCGATCCCGAGCGCCAGCTCGGCCGCCGCGGCGGACGGATCGGCTGGAGGGTCGGGCAGGTCGAACATCACAGTTGCCCGGACACCGCGGCCGAGCCTGCCCATCAGCGCCCCACCAAGCCCTGCATGGTCGGGCAGGGTGTCTTCGACAGCATCCTTCTTTGCCGCCCTGCCCGTCCCCATGACGAGCAGCCGATCGAAGCCGAGTGCCTCAGGCGCGAGAATGTCGACCGCACTGCCGTTCTTTCCCTTGAAATTCGCCGCCGCCGCGGCGCGCTCGTATCGGCCGACTGCCGAGCCGAGGAATTCCCGCGTCGTCGCGGAGAGCGCGAGGTCGTCGCCAGCGAACGCGACAAGCACGGAAGGCGCCCCCTCTGCCGCACCTTGCGCAGGCTTCGCTGCCGCATCGAACGGGACAAACTCGATCGTGACCGCAGGGGACATCGCTGAGATCTCATCATGTGGGCTGGTCGCGCCGCTGGCGCGAAGGGGCGGTGGTGGCAGTAACTCGCGCCTTTTGTGGGGTCAAATGGGCGCCGTCCGGATGGCTCGAGCGTGCCCTTCTTGGCTGCCCTGAAAAGGCCGTCAGCTTTGCTTTAAGTGGCGGATAGGTCACGCCTTCCGCGGGAAAGCGTGCCCCCCATTACAGGCTGTTGCGTGCACCCGGTCCAAGGTCTAGCCAAAACTTGGCGAATTAGGTCGACCCGAGTCTGGGCACGGGACATCCGGGAGCGACAGGCGAGAAAGGGGACGCGAGCACGTTTTCGCGACGCCGCGGGCGGCCAAGCCCGCACCGTCACCTGAACGAGCACTGACGGCCATGAGATGTGTCGAGGCTAACAGCCGTCCCATCACGCCGGCGGGCGTGCGGCCGCGTGCGGCCGCGAACACCCTTGTCTGCTCCGCTCTTTATCCGAGGCGGCGATGATCATCGGCCTCACTCTCGGACGCTATCTGTCGGCCCGGTTCGTGAAGACCGTGCTCGCCGTGTTCCTGACGATCATCAGTCTCGTCTACCTCATCGACTTCATCGAAATGTTGCGGCGCGCCATCAATATTCCGGAGGCGAGCGCCGGCACCATTGCGGGGCTCTCGCTGCTGCGGATTCCCGCCGTCGCAGAACAAATCCTTCCGTTCGCCGTCCTGTTTGGCGCCATGGCGGCTTTCGTGAACCTGACGCGGAGGCTCGAGCTGGTCGTCGCGCGCGCCTCTGGGATTTCGGTGTGGCAGTTCATGTTTCCGCCGCTGCTCATCACGTTCCTCGCGGGCGTAATCTCGGTCACCGTGTTCAACCCCGTCTCGGCCGAGATGAAGATGCGCGCCGAACATCTCGAGGCACGGCTTTTTGGCACCGGCTCAAACCCGGACAAAAGCGTCTGGTTTCGCCAGCGCAGCGTCGATGGGCAGGCGCTCATAAAGGCAATGCAGGCGAGCGACGCCGGCTCCAAACTGACTGACGTGACGGTCTACCTCTATGATCCTGAGGGCCATTTTCTTGAGCGGATCGAGGCCAAACGCGCGACGCTGCTGCCGGGCGCGTGGAAGCTCGAGGATGGCCGGGTGATCTCGGCACTCGAGGAGCCGCAATCATTCGGCACCAACATGCTGGCGACCAACCTCACGCAGGACGAGGTCATGCGCAGCTTCAATTCGGCCGAATCCGTTCCCTTCTGGCAGCTTCCGAAAGTCCGCGATGAGACGGAAAGCGCCGGTCTTGATGCGACGAGCTACAGCTTGCAGTACCAATCGCTTTTGGCGCGGCCGCTGCTTCTTGTCGCCATGGTTCTCATCGCCGCCGCCTTTTCCTTAAGATTTTTCAGATTTGGTGGCATCACCCGTATGATTTCGAGTGGCGTGGGTGCGGGCTTTGTCCTTTATGTGGCTACGAAGTTCGTCGCCAATCTCGGCGGCACGGGCCTCATCAGCCCGCCTGTCGCTGCATGGTCGCCCGCCCTCGTCGGCAGCCTGCTTGGCGCACTTGCCCTGCTGCATCTGGAGGACGGGTGATGCGCCGGCGCGCCGATCCCACTGAGCCCTCGGAGGCCGGGTTGATGCGGGCTGGCGCCGCCTCGGGCGTCCGCGTCTGGCTGTTACTGGCCGCATGTCTCGTCGGCTACTCTGCCGCGTCAACCGTAATCGCGCCCGTCGCGGCACAGACGATTTCCGAGCGCATCAAAAGCCGCGCGGCGGTTAGCTCCGCCGAGCAAAGCCGGATGCTCGTCGAGGCGCAGGAGCTCGTTTACAACGAAAAGAACAATACTGTCGAAGCGCGCGGCGATGTCCAGATCAACTACAAAGGCCGGCTGCTTGAGGCTGATCGCGTCATCTACAATCGTACAACCGGCCGCGTCTATGCCGAGGGGCATGCGCGGTTGACCGAGACCGACGGCAGCGTCGCTTATGCCGATCGCTTCGACCTCACCGAGGACTTCAGGACAGGGTTCGTCGAGAGCCTCCGGGTCAGTGGCTCCAACCGGACGTATTTCAGCGCACCGCGCGCCGAGCGCAGCGAGGGCGAGACGACGACGTTCGAGAACGGCACCTACACAGCTTGCGAGCCCTGCAAGGACAATCCCGATCGCCCACCGCTCTGGCAAGTGCGCGCCAAACGCATCATTCATAAAAACGACGAGCAGATGGTCTATTACGAGGATGCGACGCTCGCCTTCCTTGGGATTCCGATCGCCTATGTTCCCTTCTTTTCGGCGCCCGATCCGACAGTAAAGCGGAAATCCGGCCTTCTCGCGCCGCGATTTGTGTACAAGCCGCAGCTCGGCCTGGGCGTCGGTGTGCCGATTTTCTGGGATCTCGCTCCGAACTACGACCTGACGTTCACGCCGACGGTTCTGACCCGGCAAGGTTTCCTGGGTGAAGTTGAGTGGCGGCACCGGCTTGAGAACGGCACGTATTTCGTGCGCGCCACCGGTATCACGCAGCTCGACCGCGAGGCCTTCCTAACCCCGCCCTATGGCGCTGCGAATCACGTTGTGCGTGGCGCGGTCGAGAGCTCGGGGCAGCTCAACTTGACGGACAAATGGCGCTTCGGCTGGGATGGCGCCATCCTTTCCGACAAATTCTTCTACAGCGATTACCGTATGCCGAACTCGTTTTTGACGAATGCCTATTTCTTTCGCGAGCAATCATCGACCGCTTATCTCACCGGCAAAAGTGATCACAGCTATTTCGACCTGCGCGGGTTTTATTTCCAGGGCTTGACCGCAAACGATTACCAAGCCCAGCAGCCGATCGTTGCGCCGATGCTCGAATATAACAGACGCTTCGATGTCGCTCCCGAGCGCAGCTTCGGCATCGGCGGCGAATTGCAGCTCGATGTCAACGCCATGAACCAGTATGCGCGCGCCGCGAATTATGCATTCGCCGGCGGACGTCGGCTCGACAGTCTATATTCTCTCTACGACGTCTGCGGAGCATACAACCGTTCGGATTGTTTGCTGCGCGGCATCGGCGGCGACTATGCGCGAGGTACGGTCGAAGCGTCCTGGAAGCGCAAATATATCGACTCCATCGGGGAAGTATGGACTCCTTTCGCATTCGCCCGCGCCAACGGCAGCTACGTGAACTACGACACAAACCGTGTCTATTCGATTTATAACCAGTTCTTGCAGCCGCTTCCGAATGCGGCGCAGTCGAATTTCATCGGCGCCGACAATGTCGCGCGCGGACAAATCTTCCCGGGGGGCGGCTTGGAATGGCGTTATCCCTTCTTTGCCAATACAGCCGTCGGTACGATGGTCCTGGAGCCGATCGCGCAGCTCGTCGTGCGGCCCAATGGTCCGATCGGCAGCCAGAATTCGCTCATCAACATCGATTCGCA
>JAFASC010000103.1 GCA_019244955.1 Methylobacteriaceae bacterium
GGCGCAATAGTTCTCAACCCGCGTCACCGGGATGAGCGGCAGGCGCAGCGCCATGGCAAGCGGCACGCCTGACTTGCCAACATGCTGCTCCTCGATCGCGGTTGCGAGCCACGCCGCCTCGATCTGGTTCTTCTCGATCCCCGCGTCGGCGATCGCTTCCTCGAAGGCTTCGACCATGAGGTCGTCGGCCTCGCGGTCCCAGCGCTCGCCGAATTTCGAGCAGCCCATGCCGAGAATGGCGACCTTGTCTCTGATGCCGCTTGCCA
Source organism: Methylobacteriaceae bacterium (assembly GCA_019244955.1). Classification (GTDB taxonomy): domain Bacteria; phylum Pseudomonadota; class Alphaproteobacteria; order Rhizobiales; family Beijerinckiaceae; genus JAFASC01. The sequence goes on from JAFASC010000103.1 coordinate 267, forward strand.
TGTCGGGCTCCTCTAGCCTGTCGCCGCGGGCGCGGCTTTCCAGAAATAGCGCACGAACCCGCGCTGCGGATCGCGATCTTTGACGCGGAACACCATGTCCATGTCGCGGCCGACTTCGAGATCGCGCGGCTCGATGTCGGTGAAATCCATCATGATGCGGCCGCCAACCTCGAACTGGATCATCCCGTAGCAGGCCGGGGGATCGGGCGTGTAGGTAAGCTCGTCCGCGGTGTAGCTCATGATTTTGCCGGGCAGATCCGCGAAGGGTTGATCTTCCTGCGTATGCGCCGCGTTGCAATTCGGATTGACGCAAATGTTCGACTTCGGGAATTGCACGGTGCCGCAGACGCTGCAGCGCCCGCCCACGAAGCCGGTGAGCATGTCGCGCTTGCGATAAAGCGCCGAGAGCGCGGTCGCCTTGTCGACCTCGGAGCGCATGCCGCGCTCCATCGTGACGAGCTCGTTGAACGAGAGGAATCGCTGGTAATTCTTCTCCTCGCGCCGCCGCGCGAGATGGCCGGCGACGCCGAGCTTCGGCCTGAATTTTCCGATGCGCTCCGTCGCGCGGAAGGCGAGCACGTCCGAGCCCTGGCCGAAGCCGGCGACCAGAATGAGATCGCCGGGTTTTGCATTCTCGAGAGCGCGCGCGAGCATGAGCAGCGGATGCGCCGCGCCGGTCTCGCCGCACGCTGCGTTCATATTATCCTGCACGACGTCGTCGCGCATGCCAGCCTTTTTGGCGAGCGAAGCGATGACGCGCGGCAGCGTGCACGGCATGCAGAAGGCGGAGACATCCGCCGCGTTGATCTTTGCGTCCTTCAGGAGCGCGGCCAAAGTGTCGGCGACGATCTTCTGGTAGCCTTCGTCGCGGATCCAGCGCTCTTCCCAGGGATAATCGTAGGCAAATCCGTCGGCGCGGAAATGGTCGACGAAATCGACCGTCCGCGTCGCCTTGCCGACAAGCTCGGCGATGACATCGCCGCTGCCGACAAGCAGCGCCGCAGCGCCGTCTCCGACATCCATCTCCAGTGTGCCCGCCGCCTTGGTTTGCCGCTTATCGGCGGCAACGACGAGCTGCGGGCCCACCTCCGCGGCTTCGAGCGCCAGCGACAGCGTCGACGTTCCGGCGCGCTGCGTCGCGGCGTGATCGTGCGCGGCCGTTTCGCTCTTCAAGTTCAGCGCGCCGGCGACGATGCCGGCATTGAGACGATCGAGGAAAGGAAAGCTCGTCGAGGCGAAATGCAGCGCCGATATGTCGTCGCGATTGCGCTCGCCGAGACAGTCGCGCGCCGCGGCGACCGCCATCGTCACCGAGTCCTCGTCCCAGTTCGCCATCGCGCGCTCGCCTTTGGCGCGCGATTTCAAGCCGCTGTTGAACCAGCCATTTGCCTGCGCGATGGCCGCGCGCGACAGGCGCCGCAGAGGGATGTAGCCGCCGTAAGCGAGAATGCCGCGCGCCATCTTAGAGCGGGTCCCAACAAAAAATGTCGCCGGAGCGGTCAAGCGGGTAGAACGAGCTCTTCATCGCGGGAATGGCGCGATCGGCGATAGTCTGCGGCGTCCATCCCTCGCTCGCATGCACCGAGCGGATCGGGCGCGACTGGCTCATCAGGAAGATCTCGTTCATCCGCACGGCGAAAATCTGCCCGGTGACGTCCTTCGCCGCGTCGCTCGCAAGATAAGCGACGAGCGGGGCGATCTTTTCCGGGCCCATCGCCTTGATGCGCTCGACGCGCGCTTTCTCTTCCGGCGTCTCGTCGGGAATCGTGCCGATGAGCCGGCTCCAGGCGAAGGGCGAGACGCAATTCGAGCGCACATTGAAGCGCTGCATGTCGAGCGCGATCGATTTCGACAGGCCGACAATGCCCATCTTCGCCGCGGCATAATTCGCCTGGCCGAAATTGCCGACGAGACCGCTCGTCGAGGTGAAGTGCACGAACGAGCCGGATTCCTGCTCGCGGAAATGCGTCGCCGCCGCGCGCGAGACATAAAAGCTGCCCAGGAGGTGCACTTTGATGACGAGCTCGAAATCGACGACGCTCATGCGATGGAAAATGCGGTCGCGCAGAATGCCGGCATTGTTGACGACGCAATCGACGCGGCCGAACGCCTCGATCGCCGTCTTGACAATGTTTGCCGCGGCCGCCGGCTCGGCGACGGAATCGAAATTCGGCACCGCCTCGCCGCCGGCCGCGCGGATCGCCTCGACGACCTCCTGCGCCGGGCCCTCGGCGCCGCCGCCCTCGCCCTCGGCGCTGCCGCCGAGATCGTTGACGACGACTTTGGCGCCTTCGCGCGCGCAGAGGAGTGCGATTTCGCGCCCGATGCCGCGGCCGGCGCCGGTCACGACAACGACTTTGCGGGCGAGGATTCCGTCGGCCATGGTGCGGGTCAGCGAGAGCAAAGACGCCTTGTGCACTAGCGGCGCATCAACCGCAATCGCAGCCACTGTTGCCTTAACGAAACACCAGCTTGCGATTGTGGTGTGAAGGCCGCCGGCTCTATTGCTCGGCTTCTTCGGGCATGGCTTCTTACACGAGGAGACCGCTGCAACGGAAGCCGATTGATGCTCAGGAAGTCGAGTACCAATTCTTGCCGCTCTGGCTGCCATGGCGAGCTCGGCGATGGCGGCGGACCTACCCGTCCGCGCTCCAGTTGTTCCTCCACCTCCACTTCCCGTCTGCATCTGGTGCGGCTTTTATGTCGGCGTGAACGGCGGCGGCGCCTGGACACGCTCGCAATCGCTTCCGTACTTGGAAACGAATCTCGGCGCGTTCAATTTCGCAGGTGAGTTTGGGCCGCTGCCGCAGAGGAGCGGTCCGTTTGCCGGTGGTCAGGCCGGCATCAACTGGCAATGGGGAATGTTTGTAGCCGGTGCCGAACTCGACGCTCAGGCGGCTCGCATCAGTTCGGCGGTGACGACCACTATCACCCCTTATCTTGGGCCGGGCACCTTCATTAGCATCGCGACGCAGCAGCGCATCGATTACTTCGGCACCGCGCGCGGTCGGCTAGGCATCGCATTCGGGGCGCCTGGTTGGGGACCTGGGACGTGGGGATCGTTCCTCGTTTACGCCACGGGTGGCTTTGCTTACGCCGGCGTGCGCGATGGCTTTGCCATGATCAGCAATGGCGATGGCGATGATCCGACCCTCGCGACCAACTTCGGCAGCAACGGCCGTATCGGCGCCGCGGCCGGAGCTGGCGTCGAATGGATGTTTCTGCCCAACTGGTCGCTGAAAGGTGAATACCAGTATATCGCGCTGAAAAGCGGTCCGAGGGTTGCTGTGGCCGAGTTCACCCCTACTGAGGCTATACCCTTCGTCCTCAACCGCACCGATCC
>JAFASC010000189.1 GCA_019244955.1 Methylobacteriaceae bacterium
TCTCACCACCGGCGCGCATCCAGACCGCCGAAGCTTTTTCATCTCCAACCACGCCGCTGAGCTTTCCATCCGCGGCGAGTTCGCCCTGCATCTCGAACGTGGAACCCCCGGCAACGCCGATGTTCCAGCCGCCGCCGCGGCGGTAGATCACCTCGATGAGCGTCTCTCCGCCGCGCTCCACCGACAGATCGCGCAACCGCAATTCGCTGCGGGCTTCGTCGTTGAGACGCCAGCCATTGCGGGAACCCCACGGGCTCCACGGATCGGCGGACGCAAGCGCCGCCTGCCGCGCCTCCTCGTCACGCCGGAGCAACAAGCCGAGCGCCGCCAACGCAAATTCCTTCTCGGACGCCGGTGGCGGGGTCACCAAAAGATCGCTCTGATGCCGGTCGATGAACCGGGTATCGAGATCGGCGGCTTTGAACGCGGGATGGCCGGCAAGACGCGCCAGAAAGGCAACATTGGTCTTCAACCCGGCGACTTGCGTTTTGGCGAGCGCCGATCGGAACCGCCGGATTGCCGCATCGCGATCGATGCCCCATGCGATCAGCTTGGCGATCATCGGATCGTAATAGATCGAGATGATATCGCCGCCCTTCACGCCGGTGTCGACGCGCACGTTCTCGCCGGTAGGAAACACGAGATGCGTGAGGCGCCCCGTTTGCGGCAGGAACCCGCGCTCGGGATCTTCGGCATATAGCCGCGCCTCGATCGCGTGACCGTGAATCGCAAGATCCTCTTGCGAGAGCGGCAGCCTCTCACCGGCGGCAATACGAAATTGCCATTCGACGAGATCAAGCCCGGTGATCATCTCGGTCACGGGATGCTCGACCTGCAGTCGCGTATTCATCTCCATGAAATAAAATTGCTTCGCGACGGCATCGTACAAAAACTCGATCGTGCCGGCGCCGACATAGCCGATCGCCCGCGCCGCCTCGACCGCGGCCTGCCCCATTCGCGCGCGCATCTCCTGCGGAAAATTCGGCGCCGGAGCTTCCTCGATTACCTTCTGATGACGGCGCTGAATCGAGCAATCGCGCTCAAAGAGGTAGACGCAATTGCCATGGGCGTCGGCAAAGACCTGGATTTCAACGTGGCGCGGATGCTCCAAATACTTCTCGATCAGCACGCGATCGTCGCCGAACGAAGACGCCGCTTCGCGTTTGGCGCTGGCGAGTTGCGAAGCAAATTCGCTGTGCTGCGTCGCGACTTTCATGCCCTTGCCGCCGCCGCCGGCTGAGGCTTTGATCAACACGGGATAGCCGATGCGTTCGGCCTCGCGCGCGAGCAGATCGGGCGATTGGTCCTCGCCGTGATAGCCCGGCACAAGCGGAATGCCGGCTTTGTCCATCAGCGCCTTGGCTTCCGACTTGCCGCCCATGGCGCGAATGGCTGCCGCCGGCGGGCCGATGAACGTGATGCCGGCAGCCGCGCATGCATCGGCAAACCCGGCATTCTCGGATAGAAAGCCGTAGCCCGGATGAATGGCCTCCGCACCCGCGCGCTTTGCCGCCGCGATGATCGCCTCGATTTTAAGATAGCTCTCGCGCGCCGGCGGTGGGCCGATCCGGCAGGCTTCGTCCGCCATCGCAACATGCATCGCGTCACGATCGGCGTCGGAATAAACCGCGACGGTGACGATACCCATGCGCCGCGCCGTACGCACGATACGGCAGGCGATCTCGCCGCGATTGGCGATGAGGATTTTTTCAAACATAGCGCTTACATCCGGAACACGCCGAAGCGTGTCGGTGTAATCGGCGCATTCAGCGCAGCGGAGATGCCGAGGCCAAGTACCATGCGCGTATCGGCGGGATCGATGACACCATCGTCCCAGAGCCGCGCGCTCGCATAATAGGGATGGCCCTCATGCTCGAACTGCTCTCGGATCGGCGCTTTCATCGCCTCTTCGTCTTCCGCCGACCAGGTTTTTCCCGCTCCTTTGATATTGTCGCGGCGCACTTGCGCGAGCACGCTCGCCGCCTGCTCGCCGCCCATGACGGAGATGCGCGCATTCGGCCACATCCATAGGAATCGCGGACCGTACGCGCGCCCGCACATGCCGTAATTGCCGGCCCCGAACGAGCCGCCGATGATGACCGTAAATTTCGGTACGCTCGCGCAGGCAACCGCAGTCACGAGCTTGGCCCCGTCCTTGGCGATGCCGCCGGATTCGTATTTCCGCCCGACCATGAAGCCAGTGATATTCTGCAAGAAGACCAGCGGAATGCCGCGCTGGCAGCAGAGCTCGATGAAATGCGCGCCTTTCAGCGCCGATTCGGAAAACAGGATGCCGTTATTTGCGAGAATGCCGACGGGATAGCCGAAAATGTGCGCGAAGCCGCAAATGAGCGTCGTGCCGTACAGTGCCTTGAATTCGTCAAGTTCGCTGCCGTCGACGATCCGCGCGATGATGTCGCGAACATCGTATGGTTTGCGCACGTCGCCCGGAATGATTCCGTAGATTTCGCTGGCCTCATGGAGGGGTTCGCGCGCGGGCTTCAGCTCGATATTCGGCTGCTTCACCCGATTGAGATTGCCGACGATGCGCCGTGCGAGCGACAAGGCATGGGCGTCGTTCAGCGCATAGTGGTCGGTGACGCCGGAGGTGCGCGAGTGCACGTCGGCGCCGCCGAGATCTTCTGGCGAGACGACCTCACCGGTCGCGGCCTTGACGAGCGGCGGCCCGCCCAAAAAAATCGTGCCCTGGTTTTTGACGATGATCGCCTCGTCGCTCATCGCAGGGACGTAAGCGCCGCCCGCCGTGCACGAGCCCATGACGACCGCAATCTGCGGAATGCCCGCCGCCGACATCGTCGCCTGATTGAAAAAGATGCGGCCGAAATGCTCGCGATCGGGAAACACCTGGTCCTGGTTCGGCAGGTTAGCGCCGCCGGAATCGACGAGATAGATGCACGGCAGATTATTCTCGCGTGCGATCTCCTGTGCCCGCAGATGCTTTTTCACTGTCAGCGGATAATACGTGCCGCCCTTCACCGTCGCATCATTGGCGACGATGACGCATTCGCGGCCGGCGACACGGCCGATGCCGGTCAGGATGCCGGCGGCGGGGATCGGCTCGTCATATACATTGTGTGCGGCGAGCTGCGATAGCTCGAGATACGGCGTGCCGGGATCGAGCAGCGTGCGCACGCGCTGCCGCGGCAAAAGCTTCCCACGCGAAAGGTGACGCTCGCGCGAACGCGCGCCACCGCCCTCTTTGATCTGCGATACGGTCGCGTGCAGGTCGGCGACGAGGCGGCGCATGATTTCGCTGTTCCTGGCGAAATCCTCGCCGCGGGTGTCGATGGTCGATTTGATCAGGGCCATGCGGGTGCAACGTGCCCGGTTCGGCAGAGGCCCGTCAACTACTGCCCTCAGCCCGAGAGGCGCTCAGTATGTCTCGACGTGGTAGCGGCCGCTCGCGCGCATCTCGCCTTTTACCGCGTTCCAGTCGATCGCGGCGTGACGGCAGATATCGGCAAATGCCTCGTCGACACCGCTCTCCATCCCCTTGAGGCCGCAGATATAGACGTGCGTCGCCGGCTCGCGCAGCAGATTGCCGACCATGTCGCTTTCGACGCGAATGCGATCCTGCACGTAGGTTTTCGGCGCGCCGGCAACGCGCGAGTAGCAAAGGTGCTGCGTCAAAAGCCGCGGCGGAACTTTTTGCAGCGGGCCGAAATAGGGCAGCTCTTCCGGCCGCCGCGCACCGAAGAAGAGGAGCAGCTTACCGGGAGCCTGCGGCATGGCGCGACGGCGGCGCTCGGTGAAGGCGCGGAAGGGCGCGGACCCCGTGCCGGTGCAGATCATGATGACGTTCGCGGCGGGATCGTTCGGCATAAGGAACGTGGCGCCGAACGGACCGGTGACCTGCACCTCCGCGCCCTTGGCGAGGTCGCAGAGGTAGTTGGAGCAGATGCCGTTCGGCTCGCGCTTGACGGTCAGCGCAACATTGTTGGCGTTCGGCTTCTCGCCGTCGCGAGGACTGGCGATCGAGTAGAGCCGCACGACGTGCGGCTTGCCGCTGGCGTCTATACCCGGCGGCACAATGCCGATGCTCTGGCCTTCGATGACCGGAAACGACTGATCGCGGAAATCGAGAATGATGTGGCGCGTGTCGGTCTCGGCTTCCGCGGCGGTGATGCGGTAATTACCGCGTACTGTCGCAATTGCCGGCTTACCGCGGTTGTAGAGATTGATGGTGGGTTTCGTCGCCGAAGCGGGCGCGATGGCCTTGCCACCGACCCCTTTATGCGCCTCCGCAAGGATGGCAGCGACATCGTCCTCGAGCGTCTCGACGACGTCGCTCGCTTCCGGCGTGGCCGCATGCTGCTGCGGCGGCAATTCCTCCCATGAGAACTGCTCTTCGAGCGAGTAGGCGCGCGCAACGACCCGCCAATTGTCGATCGCCCCCGTCGGACACGGCGAGATGCAGTCCATGCAATAATTGCAGATCGAAGCGTCGACGACATAGTTGTTGTCGTCGTGGGTCACCGCGTCGATCGGACAGGTCTCCTCGCACGTGTTGCAGCGGATGCAGATTTCCGGATCGATGAGGTGCTGCTTGAGAACGGTGGCGTTCATCGCATGCCGCTACGCCGCGATCTTCACATATTCGAAATCGCCGGGCTTGTTGTCGATGCCGACCTTCGGCGGCGCGATCCAGCTTGCGACCTTCCCGGGCTCCACCTCCGGCCGCATCATCGACTCGATGAAGTCGCCATCGGCGCGCGAGGGCAGGTATTGGTCGCGTGTCTTCGCCCAAGTCGCATCGTCGACGAGCACGCCCTTCGGCGTTGTATTCACGTCCCTGAATTCGCCGATCTGACGATGGAAGGTCGTCGCCGGCAATTCGAGCCGGAATTTCACGCCGGTCCTGTCGATGATCTTGTTCCAGCGCTCGACGCCCTTGGCGCAATCGGCGACATAGTCGTCGCGAAGCCGCATGTTGAGCGCGGTCAGTGCCGGCTCGTCGACCAGCTTAATCTGACCGTCGACCAGCTTCAGCACGGGATAAGTAGTCTCCGTGAGATGATGGTCGTCATCGATCTTCGTCTCCTGGAAGCGGCCCTTCATGCCGGAATTGTAGAAATTCGCGGCATTGGTCGAAACTTCCGAGCCGAACAGATCGAGCGACAACGAGAAGTGTAGGTTCATCTTCTTCTGGATCGTGGGCAGATCGATGACTCCCAGCGCGCGAATTTTGTCGATCTCGCCTGCATCCTCGATCCCCGCCGCCTTCATCGCTTCGCAGGTGCGCTGGATGGTGCGGCCGACGCCCGTCTCGCCGACGAACATGTGATGGGCTTCTTCCGTCAGCATGAAGCGACAGGTCCGCGATAAGGGGTCGAACCCCGATTGCGCCAGGCTTTCCAGCTGCATCTTGCCGTCGCGGTCGGTGAAGAAGGTGAACATGAAGAAGGAAAGCCAGTCCGGCGTCGCCTCGTTGAAGGCGCCGAGCATGCGCGGCGCATCGGCGTCGCCGGAGCGCCGGCGCAAAAGATCGTCTGCTTCCTCGCGGCCATCGCGGCCGAAATATTTCTGCAGAAGATAGACCATCGCCCAGAGGTGGCGGCCTTCTTCGACATTGACCTGGAAAAGGTTGCGCATGTCGTAGAGGGAGGGCGCGGTCTTGCCGAGATGACGCTGTTGCTCGACCGAAGCGGGCTCCGTGTCGCCCTGGATCACAATCAAGCGCCGCAGCATGGCGCGGTATTCGCCGGGCACTTCCTGCCAGGCCGGCTGGCCCTTGTGCTCGCCGAAATTCACCTGCCGGCCTTCCTCTTGCGGCGCCAGCAACACGCCCCAGCGGTATTCCGGCATGCGCACGTAATCGAACTTCGCCCACCCTTTCGGGTCGACACTGACGGCCGTGCGCAGATACACGAGCGACTCCTGAAAGCCCTCAGGGCCCATGTCGTTCCACCAGTCGAGATAACCGGGATGCCAGCCTTCGAGCGCTTTCAACACCTGGCGATCGCTGGTTAGGTTTACGTTGTTTGGGATTTTCGTCGTGTAGTCGACGTTGAGCAAATTCATCTCGATGCTCCTCGAATTCCGCCGGGACGCTTAGACACGGATCACACCCGCTGCGTGTCGAAATTGGCCTTTTGTCCGGTACCGTAGCGAAGCAGCGCGCCCTCTTCGCCCACAGCATTGGGGCGCTGGAAAATCCAGTTCTGCCAAGCGGTCAGGCGCGCAAAGATTTTCGATTCCATGGTCTCCGGTCCGACAAAGCGAAGATTTGCTTCCATGCCGGTGAGGCTGTCGGGCGAGAAACTCGCGCGAGCTTCGAGGAAGACGCGGATTTCGTCTTCCCAATCGATATCGTCGAGCGCGAATGTTACGAGACCGAGATCTTCGGCTTCGTCGCCTTCGAGCGGCCTACCGATCTTTCCGTGCGCGTCTTCGAGCTGATCTGGATCGGCGATCAGACGCTGCTGCAGTCGCGTCAGCCCATGCGACATCGGATAAGAGCCGAAATTCACCTCGTGCAGCATCATTGTCGCGGGCCCGCGATTGTCGCCCTCTTTCTCACCGACCAGCATGTACGAGCGATCAGCGGCGAGCACGAGCTCGGCAAGCGTTCCGGCAAAGCAGGAGCCGGGCTCGACCAGCGCCACAAGCGTGCGTGAGGTGACGTCGATGCGCTTCAACACGCGTTTCCAATAGTGCAGGATTTCGTTGGCGAGCCAATGATCTCTATTGGCGTGTAACAACGAATCGTAGCTCGATACTCTCGCGCTCTCGCCGATCGTCTTGAACACAATCGCGGCAATCTCGAGCTCGTTGATCCGCAAATGCAGAATGGCGTCGTCGAGCTCACGCGCGACCTGCAGCGGCCAAAACGAGGCGCCTTGCTCGGCTATAGAATCGACGCTCGACGGCGCCTCAGCTTCCGGTGCTTTGATCGTGATCGTGGCGAGACGCTCGGCGCGATTGATCTCCACCGTGACGAAGCCGTAATGCACGCTGTGCGCCTCGAAGCGACGCTCAAGCGGCGTCAGCGCAATCCCTCTCCCCGAGCCATCGCGCTTCGATGCTGCCGCAAACTCCTTCGCCCGCGCCGTGACCTTGGCTTCGAGCCGCGAGTTCGGCACCGTTTCGTCGACGAGCCGCCATTGCACGGCGCGCCGGCCTTTGACGCCCTCCTCGGTCGTGCAGAAGAAATCGGCGTGATCGCGCCGGACCTTGCGCTTGTCGACGACGCGGGTCAGGCCGCCTGTGCCAGGCAGGACCGCAAGCAACGGCACTTCCGGCAATGCGACGGATGAAGAGCCGTCATCGGCGAGGATGATGTGATCGGCTGCGAGCGCGAGCTCGTAGCCGCCGCCCGCCGCTGCACCATTCACGACGCAAATGAAACGCTGGCCGGAATGCGCGCTCGAATCCTCCATGCCGTTGCGCGTCTCATTGGTGAACTTACAGAAGTTCACCTTGTGCGCATGTGTCGAGCCGGCGAGCATGCGGATGTTCGCGCCGGCGCAGAACACCCGCTCCTTAGCCGAGCGCAGGATCACGACCTTCACCTGCGGATGTTCGAAACGCAGGCGCTGGAGCGCGTCGGCAAGCTCTATATCCACCCCAATATCGTAGGAATTCAGCTTCAGCTGATAGCCCTCGAAGAGCCCACCGTTCTCGTCGACATCCATTTTGAGGGTCGCGATATCGCCGTCGGTGCCCAGTTTCCAGTGCTTGTAGCGCGTGGGATCGGTCTGAAAATCGATCCACTCGGCGCCATTCGCCAATGCACGCGCTTGACCCGCCATCCGTTTCCACCATGGTTTTATGCACAATAATGCAAGTTTCGGCCGCCGTCCAGCTCTAGGCCCGCTTCACCATGCATTTTCCTTCATCTTCTCGCACGAGAAGAACTGCGCCAACCGCATCGGGCTGGTCAAGTGCCTGTCGCCCAGGGCCGCCCTGAGGCTCTCGCGTTGCAATTGCCCGGCGACGCTTTCCGGCGCGCCTGCGAGCTCGCGTGTGGCGAGTTCGCCGAGGAGCCCCGCGGCCTCGTCAATCAGCCGGGCAGCCGCGCGCGGACGCGCCTGCCGCTGCTTCAACCCCGAATTGGCGATCTGAATGAGCGCCCGCAACGCGAGCCTGTCAGGCCCGTTCATCGGCGCCGCCTTCCAGACCGCCTCCCAGATTTCATGTGCTTCCCAAAAGAAGCCGGCATCGTGCAGCGCCAGTCCGTAGCGGAATCCCGCACCGTCCGCCGGCACGGACCGCTCAAACCGGAGCGGAACAAGCCTTTTGGCGATCTCCAAGGGCTCACGGTCGGGCGCACGATCACTTCCCGGATCATACGCCGAACGTGGCATCGCCAATGCAGCAGACAAAAGCATTCCTCTCGATCAGGCGGCGAGCGCGCCTTCACCATGCAAACGCAGAATGCGGTTCACGAAATCTGACATCGCGATCAGGGTTGTCTCCGGCGCTTCGCGCTGCGGCGAATGGCCGATGCCCGGTAGAACCGTCACATCCACGGGGCAGTAGCATTCCTCTCGTGCGATCTCGATCTGCTGCAGCGTACCATACTGATCGGCTTCACCTTGCACGATCTGCACCGGCACCCGGACGTAGGCGAGGGATTCCGAGATGTCCCATTTGCGGAATTGCGGATCGAGCCACGCCTCGTTCCAGCCGCGGAAGGCGACATCGACATCTTTGTGCCAGCGCGCAAGCTTTTCCCTGAGATGGGTGTTCTCGTAAGATCGCTTCGCCGCCGCGATCGCTGCGATGCTCATGTCCTCGACAACAAAGTGCGGCGCGATCAGCGACAGGCCACGCACGCGATGATCCTGCACAGTGCCGACGTAAATGGTCGCGATCGACGCGCCATCGGAGTGACCGATGAGAATGCCGCGGCGCAAGCCGATGGCGTCGAGCAGCTTCGGCAAGACCTCGAGCGCCTCGTCGTGCATGTAAGTGAGTGGACGCGGCAGCCGGACGGGAGACGATTGCCCGTACCCGGCACGCGAATAGACGAACACGCCGGCGCTTGTCGCGGTGGCGAGACGATCGGGAAAATCGGCCCATTGACCGACCGAGCCAAGCCCCTCGTGCAGCATGATGAGCGTCGGTGCCTCGTGCGGATGCGGTCCGATCATGCGGTATTCGAGCTCGGCTGAGCCGACTTTCAACATTCCCGAAGACTGAAGCACCTGCACGGAACCGACCTCACGCCGCGTTTGACAGCTCACGCAATTTGAAGCGCTGAATCTTCCCGGTCGCGGTTTTAGGCAGCTCGTCGACCACTTCAATCCAGCGCGGGTATTTCCAGGGCCCGATCGAGCGCTTCACGTGCTCTTTTAGATCGTCGTCGAGAGCACTGGTCGGGTGCGCGCCATTCAGCACGATGAAAGCTTTGGGCTTCAGCAGCCCGTCACTGTCGGCAGCGGGAATCACCGCGGCTTCAAGTACCGAGGGATGGCTCACCAGCGCGTTCTCGACCTCGAACGGCGAGACCCAGATGCCGGAGACCTTGAACATGTCGTCGGAGCGGCCGCAATAAGTGTAGCGACCCTCGCCATCGCGCCTGAACTTGTCGCCGGTGCGCATCCAGTGGCCTTGGAAGGTATTGCGGCTTTTCTCGCGCTGGTTCCAATAGCCTTCCGCGGCGCTCGGGCCGCGCAGGATCATTTCGCCGATCTCGCCATCGGCGACGTCGCGGCCGTCTTCATCGACGAGTCGCACGTCGTAGCCCGGCACGGCGCGCCCCGTCGTGCCGTATTTCACGTCGCCCGGCGCGTTCGAGACATAGATGTGCAACATCTCGGTCGAGCCGATGCCGTCCAAAATGTCGACACCGTAGCGCTCCTTCCATTTCAAGCCGACATGCTCCGGAAGCGCCTCGCCGGCGGAAATGCAGAGGCGCAGGCGCTGCGATCCGTTTTCCGGCGCGCAAGCGGGATCGACCAGCATGCCGGCGTAGCCCGTTGCCGCGCCAAAGAACATGGTCGGCTGATCGCGGTGCATGACTTCGAAGACTTTTGCCGGCGTCGGCCGTTCATCGAGCAGCACCGCGGTCGCGCCGACGGACATCGGGAAGGTGAGCGAATTGCCAAGGCCATAGGCGAAGAACAGTTTTGCCGCGGAAAAGACGACGTCGTCCTCGCGCATGCCAAGAACGCCCTGCCCATAAAGTTTGGCCGTCTCCATGAGGCTTGTGTGGACGTGCTTGACGCCCTTCGGCATGCCGGTCGAGCCGGAGGAATAGAGCCAGAAGGCGGGCTCATCGGGGTGGGTCTCCACCGTTTCGAACGTGTCGGGCAAACCTTTGAGCGAGGCTTCCAAGGTCTTAAATCGCGCGCCCGCAGGAGCCTCTCCGACGACGATTACCTGCTCCAAATCGGCGAGCCGTGGCAGGATTGGTTCGAGGGTCGCCAACAATTGCGGACTGACGAACAGCGCGCGCGCGCGGCAATCCTTCAGGACATAGGCGTATTGCTCGGCAGGCAGCAGCGTGTTCAACAAAACCGGCACCACGCCGGCGCGCATGGCGCCGAAAAACACGGCGGGATAGTCAACAGTGTCGAGCATGATCTGCGCGACCCGCTGCTCCTGGCGTATTCCGAGCTTTTTCAGGAGATGCGCCACGCGGCAGCTCTCCGCCTGCAACTGGCGATACGTCACCTGCCGCTTGCGATCGATGAAGGCGACCTTTTCGCCGCGACCGTCGCCGATGTTGCGGTCGAGCAGGTCGGTGACCGCGTTATAGGTTTGGCTGGTCACGGCTGTCCTCCACCGTTGGCCTGCTGGCTAGCCGCCAGGCTCTTTGAATTATACTGCACATTAACGTCGCTCGTGCGCTTGCTGTCAACAGTGATCGGCATTATCGTTCATGAATGGACAGATCGGATGACGTGCAGGAGCGGCCCTGGGCGGGCGCGGAGGGGCCGCAAGATGCGCCACCGCACGCCGCTGATGCCGAGGCGGAATTCCTCACCGCGCTTGGCGCGCGCGTGCGGCACCTGCGCGCGATGCGCGGCATGTCGCGCAAGGTCTTGTCCGCCACTTCCGGGGTTTCGGAGCGCTACATTGCGCAGCTCGAAAGTGGACAGGGCAACGTCTCTATCATTCTTCTGCGCCGCGTCGCACTGGCGAGCGGCGCCCGGCTTGAAGATCTGATTCCAGGCGCTGACGCGACGCCCGACTGGCCTGTGATCCGCGATCTCCTGCGCGGCGCTTCGCCGGAAGCGGTCGCGCAGGTGAAGCAGGTTCTCTCCGGCAACGGGGCCGCGAATGCGCGCCCTGCTGAGCGCGTCGCGCTGATCGGGTTGCGCGGCGCCGGCAAGTCCACGCTCGGCCGCATCGTCGCCGAAAAACTCGGCTGGCAATTCGTCGAGCTCAACAAGGAGATCGAGCGCGATAACGGCATGTCGGTGCCGGAAATCTTCGCGATGTATGGCCAGGAGGGCTACCGGCGCTTCGAACAGGCGGCACTCCGCAAACTGATCGCGCGCGATGGACCGATGCTGCTTGCCACCGGCGGCGGCATCGTCGCCGAGCCGGTGACCTTCGATCTCATCCTCTCATCCTTCTATACGATCTGGCTGAAGGCCGAGCCTGAAGAGCATATGCGCCGGGTGCGTGAACAAGGCGATCTACGGCCGATGGCCGGCGATGCGTCGGCGATGCAGGAGCTGCGCGCGATCCTTGTCAGCCGCGAGCCGTTTTATGCGCAGGCCCGCGCGACCGTCGATACTGCGGACTCGTCGGTCGAGGAAGCTGCGGAGCGTTTGCAGGCCCTTATCGCAGCCAAGCTGAACTACGACGAGCTTGCGGTCAGTGCGAGCTAATTAAAACGATCCGAAGCGCACGTCAGATGCGCAGAGATTGGGGAGCGAAGACCATGAAGCCGCCCTTCGCCGAGATTCGCTTCGCCGCACCCCGCGTCGATGTCACCTCGCTTCCCGATGGCGGCATCATCCTGCGCTCGCCGCAGCGACTCGAACCGTATTGCCGCAATCTCGGCGACATGCTCGAACATTGGGGCGCGACGACGCCCGACGCGGTGTTTCTCGCGGAGCGGGGCACGAAAGGCTGGCGGCGCCTCACATATGCGGAAATGTTGCGCGGCGTGCGTTCGATTGCGCAGGCGCTCATCGAACGCAAGCTTTCGGCGGAAAAACCCGTCGTCATTCTCTCCGACAATAGCATCGACCACGCGCTCGTCGCGTTTGCGGCAATGCATGTCGGCATTCCCATCGCGCCGATCTCGCCCGCCTATTCGCTGATGTCCAAGGATTTCGGCAAGCTCGCATACGCACTGGAGCTGATCAGCCCGGGACTCATCTTCGTCGCCGATGCGACACCCTTCGCGTCTGCGCTGAAGGCTGTCGATCTGCGAGGTGCCGAACTCGTCACCGCCGCATCGGCACGTGACGAAGTCCCGGCAACGCCCCTGCAACAGCTGCTGAACACACGCGCTACTGCTGCCGTCGAGTCCGCCCGCGAAAAGGTCGGGCCGGAGACCATCGCGAAAATTCTTTTGAGCTCCGGGTCGACCGACATGCCGAAAGGCGTGATCACGACCCAGCGCATGCTGTGCTCCAACCAGCAGGCGATCTATCAAATCTGGCCGTTCTTATCGGAAAAGCCCCCGGTCTTGGTCGATTGGCTGCCATGGAATCACACGTTCGGCGGCAGCTTCTGCTTAAACCTCGTGCTACGCCATGGCGGCACGATGTATATAGACGACGGCAAGCCGGCACCGCACTTGATCGCCAAGACAATCGCAAACCTGCGCGAGATTTCGCCGACGGTTTATTTCAACGTGCCGCGCGGCTACGACATGTTGCTGCCGCATCTCGAGAAAGACGAGGCGCTGCGCAACACCTTCTTCCGTCATCTCGATATGATCTTCTATGCCGCTGCAGCGCTGCCGCCGGCGCTTTGGGGCCGGCTGGAAGAGGTGGCCGCCAAAGCGCGCGGCGTGCGCGTGCCGATGATCGCCGCCTGGGGCGCGACCGAGACGGCGCCGGGCGCCACGATCGTGCATTTTCCGATCGAGCGCGCCGGCTATATCGGCCTGCCGATCCCCGGCTGCGAAATAAAGCTCGTGCCGAATTCCGGCCGGCTGGAGATTCGCGCACGCGGCACGAACATCACGCCGGGCTATTGGAAGCGGCCCGATCTCACGCAACAGGCCTTCGACGAGGAGGGCTATTTCAAGACCGGCGATGCCGGCCGCTTCGCCGAACCGGGCAGACCGGAGATGGGGCTCGAGTTCGACGGCCGCTTGAGCGAGGATTTTAAGCTCACCTCGGGCACGTGGGTGAACGTGGGCAGCGTGCGCGTGCGCGCGGTTTCGGCGGGCAGTCCGGTGATCCAGGATGCCGTCGTCACCGGCCACAACCAGGCTGACATCGGGTTGCTCGTCTTCCCCAATATCGACGCCTGCCGCGCGCTCTGCGCCGACATTGCCGCTGACGCGCCGCTGTCGCACCTCATCGGCGATCCGCGCGTGCGCGCGCGCATCGAGGATGCGCTGCGCACCATGGCGCAGGACTCTGCCGGGAGCTCCACGCTGCCGAAACGCGTGCTGATCCTCGAGGAGCCGCCCTCGATCGACGCCAACGAGATCACCGACAAGGGCTACATCAACCAGCGCGCGGTGCTGATGCGCCGCGCCGCTTTGGTCGAGCGGCTGCATGCCCAAAATCCCGACCCCGAGATCATCCTCGCGCCGCAGCGCGAGAGAGAGCTCGTGCGCGCCTAGGTCTTCTTCGCCACCAGGGGGCAGCCGCCTTCGCTCAGCGGCCGCCAGGCCTGATCGACTGGGATCTCCTTCACCAGCTTGTAGAGGTCCCACTCGGATTTCGATTCCGCCGGCGTCTTCGCCTGGAAAAGATACATCGGGTGCAGCTTGCGGCCGTCCTCGCGGATCGACCCTTTGCCGAGCACGTCGTCTTCGGTCGGCATCGCCTTCATCTGCTCGACGACCTTCTTGCCGTCGCGGCTCTTCACGACTTCCATCGCCTTCAAATAGTGCAGCGCCGCACTGTAGGACGCCGCGTGGTTCGAGCTCGGATAGCTCTTATGCCGCTCGGCGAAGCGCTTCGACCACGCCCGGGTTTTGTCGTTCAAGTCCCAATAAAACGATTCTGTGAAGAGCAGGTTCTGCGCGATCGGCAGGCCAAGTGAGTGAATGTCCGTCACAAAGATGAGCAGGCCCGCGAGCTTCTGCTTCGGCGTGACGCCGAATTCGGCGGCCTGCTTGATTGCGTTCACCGTATCGCCGCCGGCATTGGCGAGGCCGATCACCTTGGCGCCCGAGCTCTGCGCCTGCACCAGGAACGAGGAGAAATCCGGCGTGTTGAGTGGTGCGCGCACGGCGCCGAGCACCTTGCCGCCCTGCTGCTTGACCACGGCGGATGTTTGCGCCTCGAGGTCATGGCCGAACGCATAATCGGCGGTGATGAAGAACCAGGTGTCGCCACCGGTCGAGACGACGGCGCGCCCGGTCCCGTTGGCGAGCGCGTAATTGTCAAAATTCCAGTGGATGAGGTTGGCGTTGCAGGCATCCCCCGTGAGCCGCGCTGAGCCCGCCGAGGCGTTGAGGTTCACCTTGTTGTATTGCTTGGTGACGTCGGCGACGGCGAGTGCGACCGCGGAGTTCGGCACGTCGATGATCGCATCGACATTGTCGACCTGATACCATTGCCGCGCGACGTTCGAGCCGATATCGGGCTTATTCTGATGGTCGGCCGAAATGACCGTCACTTTGAGCGCGCTCTTCGGATTCATCTTCATGTAATCCTCGACCGCCATCTGCACGCCGACGACGGAGCCCGGTCCGGTCGTGTCCTGATAGAGCGAGGACATGTCGTTCAAGACGCCGATCTTGACCTCGAACGGCTGCTGCGCGCCGGCGGGCGCTGCGAAGAGGCCGAGCCCGGTGAGCGCGGCGAAAACAAATCCGGATCGGCGCATGCATTCCTCCCCTGTTTCCCGTGTTTTGACGGAGCCTATCGGGTTCCGGCGCGCTGGCAAGGCTCGCGGCTGCGTGCACGCCCGGCAAATAGCCCGGACATTGCCCGACGCTGATCGTTAGCCCGCCCTCTCCCCTCGCGGGAGAGGGTGTCGCGACGAAGTCGCGACGGGTGAGGGGGTTTATTTGCGTCACCCTCATCCGTCATTGCTTCGCAATGACACCTTCTCCCATCAAGGGAGAAGGGACGCGCGTCGACGCTGCCGCACGCCAACACGTACGCGGAGAGAAAACCAAGAGGCACGGGACGCCGGGTCACCGTTCCTAATTTTTTTAACACCGGCTTCCCGGCGTCCACGTGTCGGCGACTTGATCGAGTCAACGCGGGTCCCGCTCTTTCATGGACTTGACCGGGCTAGCCGGTCCTCATCCACCCCAGGCGCGTCGACGCGCGACGGGT
>JAFASC010000123.1 GCA_019244955.1 Methylobacteriaceae bacterium
TGGCACGCACGCGGTCCATCAGGGCCTATTCCTGGAAGCGCATGCGATGGAATCCGGCGACATTTCCGATCTCGAGCAATCGCACGGGATCGTCGTCGTGCTCGATCAGGTGACGGACCCGCACAATTTCGGCGCGATCGTCCGTACCGCCGCGGCCTTCGGTGTCGAAGCATTGATCGCGACGCATCGCCATTCGCCGGTTCCTTCGGGCGTGCTCGCCAAAGCGGCCTCGGGTGGGCTCGAACACGTGCCGTTGATCAATGTGACCAATCTCGCACGAGCGCTCGATAAATTGGGCGATTACGGCTTCTTCCGAATTGCTCTGGATTCGGGGGGACCGGCGCCACTCGGCAGCCTGTCGTTGTCGAAGCCGCTCGCACTGGTGCTCGGAGCCGAAGGTCAGGGCTTGCGACGCCTGACGCGCGAGAAATGCGATGCGATCGCCCGTCTCGACCTGCCCGGGCCGATAAAAAGCCTCAACGTGTCGAATGCCTGCGCGATTGCGCTGGCACTTGTCACGCAGGGGCTGAAATCAGCAGGGTAACGGGCGTCCGTAGATCACGCGCGGAAAATGCGTCGCGTGTCGCATCGGCTTGATGTGGATGATCAGCGGCCGTACGCACGCGGGTTGCTCGAAGGCGGCGAGGTCGGGTCCGGGATCGTAGCCATCGGCGAATTGCGGCGCGCGCGGCTGCCCGCCAAAATCGACGAGATAAGGATTGTAAGGCAGGAATAGGCCGGCTCTCGTTCGGCCGAAGCGATGTGGCCGAAAACGGTTGCCAAGTACCGCCTCCTTTGCGGGGCGCACGACCTGCTGCGGAGCGACACTCCGGTGAACGATGCCCGGGTGCGCTGGTGCACCCGGCACGATCTTGACTGCCTGCACACGCCCCATGGCGGCGACGCCGCGAGCTGCGGCGGGTCCGGAAATCCCGAGAGAGATGAGCGCGATCGTGGTTACCAGAGCGCCGGCGCGACAAAAACTTGTAGACGAAGGTTTCATACTCATCCCGTCGACTGGGCTGCCGCCTCGGCAGTAGTATACAGAACGTAAAGGCCGGCAAGCCGATTGCGCCGGACTGGTAAAGACGCTCGATTGAAGGGTCGGCTGCGTTCGCGGCCAGTCAGGGGACGGGGGCTGGGCAACCAAACTCCGCAATTAGTGACGCTAAAGCGGGAGCGGGCGGCGTCCGCGTCTTCGCTGGACAGAAAAACTCGGGGGTGGATTCATGAGCATCGCAGCAACACCGGACATGGTCCCGGCGACACGGCGGATGACGGCGGAAGAACGCAAGGTCATCATCGCTTCTTCGGCCGGCACAGTCTTCGAATGGTACGACTTCTATCTCGCCGGCTCGCTAGCGGCGAATATCAGCCAAAACTTCGTGCCGGGAACGAACGACACGGCGAAATTCATCTTCGTCTTGTTCGGATTTGCCGCGGGATTCGCCGTGCGCCCGTTCGGGGCGCTGTTCTTCGGTCGCCTCGGCGATCTCATCGGGCGCAAATATACCTTCCTCGTGACCATGACGATCATGGGTCTTGCGACCTTCATCGTCGGTCTTCTGCCCGGCTATCAGTCGATCGGCTATCTGGCGCCGGTGGCGTTCATCGCCTGCCGTCTTCTGCAAGGGCTCGCCCTCGGCGGCGAGTATGGCGGCGCCGCGACCTACGTCGCCGAACACTCGCCGCAGGGACGGCGCGGCTTCTATACGTCCTGGATCCAGACGACGGCGACCGTCGGCCTGTTCCTGTCGCTGATCGTCATCCTGGTTTTGCGCCTCAACATGACGGCCGAAAACTTCGCCGCTTACGGCTGGCGCATTCCGTTCCTGTTGTCGATCATCCTTCTCGGCTTCTCCCTCTGGATCCGGCTGCAACTCGCAGAATCTCCGGCTTTCCAGCGCATGAAGGACGAGGGCACGCGTTCGAAGGCGCCGCTCACCGAGGCTTTCGGCCGGTGGGACAACGCCAAGATCGCCATCCTGGCGCTGCTCGGCGGCACCGCCGGACAGGCGGTCGTCTGGTACACGGGACAGTTCTACGCGCTGTTCTTCCTGACGCAGACATTGAAGGTCGACGGCACGACGGCGAACATCCTGATCACCTTCGCCCTGCTCCTCGGGACGCCGTTCTTCATCTTCTTCGGCTGGCTATCGGACAAGATTGGCCGCAAGCCGATCCTGCTCGCCGGCTGTCTCATCGCCGCGATCACCTACTTCCCGCTCTTCGGGCAGATCGCCAAGACCGCGAATCCGAAGCTGACCTCGGCAATCGACACCGTGAAGGTGAATCTGACGGCGGATCCCGCCACCTGCGGTACGCTGTTTGATCCCGTCGGTGTGCGCACGTTCACGACGCCGTGCGACGTAGCGCGCCGGACGCTCGCGACCAATTCGATCCACTACGAGCTCGCCTACGGGTCCGCAGGATCGCCGCTCGCCGCCAAGGTCAATGGCGCCGACGTTGCAACGACCGACAATAACGGCAATGCCGTCGTTGCAGCGGCGCAGGCCGCCGGCTATCCCAAGGCCGGCGATCCGACGATCCTCAAGACGCCGACGATCGGCGGTTCCTTGAGCGATCCACGCGCGCTGACCTTGATCGGGCTCCTGTTCATCCTCGTCGTCTACGTGACGATGGTGTACGGGCCGATCGCTGCGATGCTGGTCGAATTGTTCCCAACCCGCATCCGCTACACCGGCATGTCGTTGCCTTACCACATCGGCAACGGCTGGTTCGGCGGGTTCCTGCCGCCGACCGCCTTCGCCATGGTGGCGGCCAGCGGCAACATCTATCAGGGCCTTTGGTATCCGATTGTCGTGGCGCTGATGACATTCGTCATCGGGCTCATCTTCATCCCGGAGACGAAGGACCGCGACATCTACGCGAACGATTGAATAAGACGGAGCGCCACAACGAGGCTCCTGTCTTGAGACTGACGCCGGCTTCTCGCAAGGAGCCGGCGCCTTTTCTTTTCACCGCTCTGCAGCGTCGTAGCGCGCCATGAACTTCGGCGCCATCGCGCGCAGACGGTCGCGATCGACGCGTCCCGAGCGCCCGATATAGCTCATCGCGAAATCCAGCGGTGCGCGCCGCATATGTTGCGGAAAATGCTCGTACCAATCCGCGCTTGCCTTGGAGGCGCGCACGAGTTTCTCCACGATCGGACGACGATTTGCCTCATAGAGGGTAAGCGCGGCACGAACATCGCCGGGGACGGCTTCGAGCGCGTTGGCCAATGCGATCACATCCTCGAGCGCGAGCCGCGTGCCCGAACCGATGGAGAAATGTGCCGTGTGCAGCGCGTCGCCGACCAGCACCATGTTGCGAAACGACCACCGCTCGTTCCAAACCCATGGGAAATTCCGCCAAGTCGACTTGTTGGAGATCAGCGCGTGACCGCCTAATGAAGCGGCAAACACCCGCTCCAAAAGCCTCTGCGTTTCTTGCGGCGAAAGCCGATCGAAACCCGCCTTCGACCAGGTTGCGCGATCACATTCGACGATGAACGTGCTTTTGGCCGGCGCATAGCGGTAGTGGTGCGCATTGAACGTGCCGAGTTCCGTCTCGAGAAAGGTTTGCGTCAGCGCATCGAAGCGTTGCGTCGTGCCATACCAAATGAATTTATTGTCGAGATAGGCAAGCGACATCTTGAAATCGCCTTCGAAACTCCGGCGAACCAGTGAGTTCACTCCGTCGGCCCCGATGATGAGATCGAAGCCGGCAAGCTCGTCCAGCGACAGCACCTGGTTTCGATAGTGCAGGCCGACACCCGCTCTTTGCGCGCGTCCTTGCAAGAGCTGCAGCAATTCCAGCCGGCCGATGGCGGAAAACCCGACGCCATCGATGACAATTTCCTCGCCGCGATGCACCAGCCTGATGTCGCGCCAAGTCTCCATCCGCGGTGTGATTGCGTCCGCCGTGTCCGGATCGTGCTCACGCATGAAATCGAGCGCGCGCTCGGAGAACACGACGCCGAAGCCGAATGTCGCCTCGGCCGCGTTCTGCTCGAACACGTGCACATCGGCAGGCGGATGCCGCGTCTTCCAGAGATAAGCGAAGTAGAGTCCGGCGGGCCCGCCGCCGACAATTGCGATCCGCATCAGTAAAGCGGCGGCACGACGGCCAAGCCGCGCACCGGACCGAGGCCGAGTTGTCCGCGCTCGAACGTGAGGGGTACACGGATTTGCCCGCTGCGCGGTGCCGGGGCGCGCCCGCCGAGCAAGCCGCCGATGAGACCGCCTATGTCGAGGAGTTGCGGCGCGATCCCATAGCGTTGCAGGACCGGCCCCAGGCCGGAGGCGGTCAGATCGACACGCCCCTCAATTCGATGACCGGCATCGATCCGCAAGCTGCCGGTCGCCTGCGCGTTCAGGCTGCCTTGTACGAGCGACGCGCTTTCTAAGGTGAGGGTTCCGCCCGCCAGACGCCAACGATCGAGCATTTGCGCAATCGTGGCGCCGCCGATCGCATTAATCTGTGTGATCTGGCCGTTGGCCTGCAGTGTCGCGGGCGCGCTTATCCCGGTGGCATCCTCGAGATCCGATGAGACCGCGTTGATGCCAGCAACAGCGAAATCGGAGGCATGCTGGCCTTTATCGCCTTGGCGCAGGTGGATTTGAAAATTATCGGCGCGCGCGTTGAAGCTGCTCCCGTTTGGGAGGGCCACTTTCACCTCGATCTGGTCGGCAGAAAGCGAGGCACGTTGCAGCGTGTCCGGCTCTCCGCGCACGCTGATCTGCAACACTTTCCAATTCACGTTCGTGTGGCTGCCATCCTGCGGCAGGGTCAAATCGAACGGGCCGTCTGCCTCGCCGATGACAAGCTTCGGGTTGTAGAGCTGCGCGACAAGGTGGATGCCGGCAAGCTTGCCAGCCATCGGAATGCCGACGGCAGGACCGGAGAAACTCGGCTCCTTGCAAGTGATTTCGATGCGGAAGGGATAACCGCCGACGCTTCGATCGGGGCAGGCCCAAATGCGTCCGTCCTCGGCCTCCCGCTTGATCCATGCGCCGATCTCGCGACCGGTGATCGTGGCCGATATGTACCAGAAGACCGACCACCCGATCGCCAGAAGCAACAGCACGAGAATCGGCACGTAGAGGCCGATGCGGCGGTATTTCTTCGGTTCTGCTTCTTTAGCCGTCATTACCAATCCGGCCCAACTGCGACCGGATATGCTACCGCACAGCCGAAAATCCGAGTGCGTCGGCCGGCATGTCAGGCGATGCAGTGACCGGCGCGGGGACACGTACCCGCTCCCGCGCGTCGGCGGGACGCGCGGCAAGGGCGGGCGCTGCGCTCGCCGCGGCAACTGCCTCCGGGGTGTTCGACAAAAATCGGGCGAGATCTTCGGCGCTGCGCGCTGCGATCGCCTCGATCGCCTTATCGTCGACCACCGACCACACATTGGCGGCGGTGCCCTTGAGCAGGATCTGGTCGCTGAGGCGTTGCGCGCGGTTTTTCTTCGCGTCGAAGACGTCGGAGACGTAAGCGAGTTCGGTTCCGCCCTCCGCAGCCGGATAGGCCGTCAGATGCATCTGCACGAAATATTTGGCGAGTTTCGGAGCGACGACCTCCACGCCGCGCGTGTCCGCGGCATGGGCGAGCGCCTCGGAAAAGCGCGAGACAATTGCCGGCGGCACGTTCTCGATCCCGGTGAGGTTCAGCGCGACGGAGGCGCCGTGTGGGCTTGCATTCTGGTTACGGGCAGGAGCGCTGGTAGCGCTCTTGATCGGTTCGCGCAGCGAACTCGTGGTCTCGTTGCAGCCCGCCAACAGCAACGCGCCAAAAGATGAGCCGACGTAAACCAATGCGCGCGCGAGACTCGCGACCGACCCGACCCTCATAGCGGGCTCCATGGGCGTCCGGGCGGCCTCCCCCGCATCGGACCGCCATTGCTAGCCGCGTTCCGCGGCTTCGTCGAGTCGGCCAAGCCGGAGCTTCCGCCGCCCCGTCCTTTCATTCGCCGGCTCCCACGAATAGATCAGGCCCGCATGACCCGCCCACAAGACACCGACACTCCGGACCTCGAGGACTTCGAGCCGCTCACGGAGGCGGACGAAGAGCCGAGCCTGCCGGCGCTCGAACTCGATACCAGCGATGCCGCACCGGCCTCGGTCGCGCGTGGCGCGGCCGCGATCCGGACGTATTGGAAGCATGCGCCGGTCGGACCGGGCGTCTACCGCATGATCGCCGAGGACGGCGAGGTGCTTTACGTAGGCAAAGCCAAGAGCGTGCGCAAACGCATTGCAAGCTACATGCGCGCGCAGGGGCACACCAACCGCATCGCCAGGATGATCGCGCAGACCGCCTCGATGGTTTTTGTTTCAACCGAAACGGAAACCGAGGCGCTGCTGCTCGAAACCAATCTCATCAAGCAATTGAAGCCGCGCTTCAACGTGCTGATGCGCGACGACAAGTCCTTCCCTTACATCCTGCTGACGCGCGACCACGTTGCGCCGCAGATTACAAAGCACCGCGGCGCGCGCCAGAGGAAGGGCGACTATTTCGGACCGTTCGCGACGGTCTGGTCGGTCAACCGCACACTCAACGCGTTGCAGCGCGCGTTTCTTCTGCGCTCGTGCTCGGATTCGTATTATGAGAATCGCACGCGACCCTGCCTGCTCTATCAGATAAAGCGCTGCTCCGGTCCGTGCACGGGAGAAATCTCCCATACGGACTACGCGGAACTCGTGCAGGAAGCGCACGATTTCCTCTCCGGCAAGAGCCGGGCCGTGCGCGAGCTTCTCGCGCGCGACATGCAGGAGGCGGCCGAACAACTCGATTTCGAGCGCGCCGCCCGATTACGCGATCGCATCGCCGGATTGTCCGCCGTGCAGGGATCGCAGGGAGTCAATCCGAAGAGCGTCGAAGAAGCCGACGTGTTCGCCGTTACCGAGAATGCCGGCCAGTTCTGCGTCGAGGTGTTTTTCTTTCGCACCTATCAGAACTGGGGCAATCGCGCTTATTTCCCGCGTGCCGATCGCAGCCTGACGACAGATGAAGTGCTCGGTGCATTTCTGGCGCAGTTCTATAGCGAGCGCCCTGCCCCGCGGCTGCTGCTTTTATCGACCCCGATCGAGGAAACCGAGTTGCTGGCCGAAGCTTTGTGTCAGCGCGCCGGACATCGTGTCGAGATCGCAGTGCCGCAGCGTGGCGAGAAGCGCGAGCTCGTGGAAGCGGCGTTGCAGAATGCGCGCGAGACGCTCGGCCGTAAGCTCGCCGACACCGCCAGCCAAACGAAGCTGCTCAGCGTGCTAGGTGAGGCGGTCGGTGCGCCGGGCCCGATCCGCCGCGTGGAGGTTTACGACAACAGCCATATCATGGGTACGAACGCGATCGGGGCGATGATCGTCGCCGGTCCCGCGGGGTTCATGAAGACGCATTACCGCACGTTCAACATCCGCAGCGAGGAACTGACGCCCGGCGACGATTACGGCATGATGCGCGAAGTTCTGCGCCGCCGTTTCTCGCGACTCATGAAGGAGGCGCCGCGTGTGCCACTCCCTCATCCTGAGGAGGCGAAATCTTCAGAGGCAAAGTCGGGAACACCCGAGTTTGCGAGCGTCGTCTCGAAGGAGGATACAGATGCCACGTCCTTCGAGACGCGTGCTACGCACGCTCCTCAGGATGAGGACGCTTTCCCCGTCTGGCCCGATCTCGTCCTCATCGACGGCGGTCGCGGCCAGTTCGACGCGGCGCAGCAGGTCTTCAACGAGCTCGGCATCACCGGCGTGACGCTTGTCTCGATCGCCAAGGGCCGCGATCGGGATGCCGGCCGCGAGACCTTCTTTGTCGAGGGGCGGGAGCCCTTTCACATGCCGCCGCGCGATCCCGCACTCTATTTCGCCGAGCGCCTACGCGACGAGGCGCATCGGTTCGCTATCGGCACGCATCGTGCACGACGCAAACGTGAATTCACCAAGAGCCCGCTGGACGAGATCGGCGGCATCGGGCCGGCGCGCAAACGCGCGCTGTTACAGAGTTTCGGCACCGCCAAGGCGATTTCGCGCGCGGCGCTCGCCGATCTCGAAAAGGTGCCAGGCATCAACGCCGCTACCGCACGGCTCGTTTACGACTATTTCCATGAGCGGCGGTGACGCCGGAACGCCTCCGGCCGTTGCCGGCGTTTTCCTTGCAAACGCGTCGCAGTTGACCTTGCTGCGGCGAGAGTGTTCTCAGACGCCATGGCTGTGACGACCATCCAGACGGGACCTAGTCGGCGCTGGACTCTGCCGAATATCCTGACCTATGGCCGCGTCCTCGCCGTGCCGGTCGTTGTCGTGCTCCTGTTCTGGCCGGATCTCGCCTGGATGCGCTGGAGCGCGCTCTGCATTTTCATCCTCGCCGGGGTCACCGACTTCTTCGACGGGTATCTCGCCCGCGCCTGGTCGCAACAATCGTCGCTCGGGCGGATGCTTGACCCGATCGCCGACAAGCTGCTCGTCGCCGCCGTTTTGCTGATGCTCGTCGCCGACCACACGATCATGGGCTTCTCGATCTGGGCGGCGATCGTCATCCTTTGCCGCGAAATCCTCGTCTCGGGCCTGCGTGAATACCTGGCCGAGCTCAAGGTGTCCGTGCCGGTCAGCAAGGTCGCCAAGTGGAAGACGACGCTGCAGCTGGTCGCGCTCGGGTTCCTCATCGCCGGGCGCGCTGCCGATCTGATCGTGCCGGGCGTGACGCTCGCCGGGCTGATCCTGCTCTGGGTCGCCGCCATCCTGACGCTTTACACCGGCTGGGACTATATGAAGGCCGGCATCAAGCACGTGGTCGACGAGTGAAATCCACATGAAGGCCGTCTACTTCGCCTGGGTCCGCGAACGCATCGGCAAGGCGGAAGAAGAATTGGACCCGCCGGCCGACGTCGCCACGATCAGCGACATGATCGCCTGGCTGAAGACGCGCGGCCAGGAATACGTCTATGCCTTCGAGAATAGCCGCAGCATCCGCGCCGCCATCGATCATGCGCACGTCAAGCACGACGCGCCGATTTCCGGCGCCCGCGAGATAGCGTTCTTCCCGCCGATGACCGGGGGCTAGGGTGCCAATCCCGACGATCCGCGTTCAGCGCGGGACCTTCGATGCCGCAGCCGAATCCGCAGCGCTCGCCGCGGGGCGGACCGACATCGGCGCGATCGTCACCTTCACCGGCCTCTGCCGCGACGAGGGAGGGCGCCTCGCGCGGCTTGATCTCGAGCATTACCCCGACATGGCGGAGGCCGAGATCGGCCGCGTCGCCGAGGAGGCGCTCCGGCGCTGGCCGCTCCTCGGCGTCACGATCGTACATCGATATGGACCGATCCGTCCGGGCGAGGCCATCGTTCTTGTCGTGACTGCCTCGTCGCATCGTGTGGCCGCCTTCGAAGCCGCCGAATTCCTGATGGATTATCTCAAGAGCAACGCTCCCTTCTGGAAAAAAGAACGGCTGGTCGAGGGAACGGACGGCGGCTGGGTCGAGGCGAAACGCGAAGATCAAGAGGCGCTGGTGCGGTGGTAATCCATCTGAGACGATCTAACATAAGTTAAATGCGGCTTCGGTGAAACCTTCCGGCGCGGAGCGGCTTCCTACCTTGCGACAGGAGGGGAGCGGATGACAGCGGGTGTTCTCATTGTCGAGGACGAGCCACTTCTGCGCTCGATGGCGGTGGAGTTCCTGAGCGAAGCCGGGCTTATTACTTTCGAAGCTGAAAACGCGACCGAGGCGATCGACCTCCTGAACCGCCGGGCTCCGGAAGTTGCCGTGCTCTTCACCGATGTGCGGATGCCGGGCTCGATGGACGGGCTCGAACTGGCGCGTGTCGCCCACAGCCTGTGGCCCTGGATACGCGTGATCGTCACGTCGGGCGCGTTTGGCAAGCCCTCCGACAAGCTGCCCGACGACGCGGATTTTTTGCGAAAACCGTGGTTGCCGCT
>JAFASC010000136.1 GCA_019244955.1 Methylobacteriaceae bacterium
TTACGCGCAAACCGTATCTGCGGTGCTTGGGCCCCCGCCCGGATCGGGCGCGGCCGGCGCCCACACGTTGAACACTGCCGCAGGATACGAGTTCATCGACCTCGTCGGTGCGGTGCGGCGCGCTCGTTCAATCGGGCAATAGGCCACCCGCCAAAAAGCCGCCGTCGATCGCAAGAACATGTCCAGTGACGTAGCTCGCTTGCTCGTCATCGAGCAGGAAGGCGGCGGCACGCGCGATTTCCCGCGGCTCGCCATACCGGCGCTGCGGGACCCGGCGCACCCAATTCTGCCGTGCTTCAGGCGTGTGCATGGAGCGCACCATCGCTGTCTCCACCGGCCCGGGCGCGATCGCGTTGACCCGGATATTTGCCGATGCAAGTTCGACGGCCATCACTTGCGTCATTGTGATAATGGCGCCCTTCGAAGCGCCGTAGGCGCTACGGCCCATATTGCCGCGCAGACCTGAGACGGAGGCGAGATTGACGATGGCGCCGCCGCCGGCGTCGCGCATCGCGCCGATCGCCGCGCGCGCCACGATAAAGCATCCGACGACGTTTACGTCGAGAACCTTGCGGAAGCCCTCCACACTCGTCGCCTCAAAGCTCTGATCGGCACCGATCGCCGCCGAATTGACGAGCCCGCGAACCGGGCCGAGCTTGCCCGCGGCGGCGATCGCCGCGTTGACGTGCGCCTCATCGGTGACATCGAGGCAGAACGAGAGGGTCTCTTGCGGACGCGCCAAGGCAATGCGCGCTTTCTCCAGCGCCGCCGCATCCCGGTCGATCAACGCCACGCGCCAATCCAAGGACAGCTGGTGCTCGGCACAGGCGAAACCGATTCCGGAAGCCGCCCCCGTGATGATGACCGTTCTCGCCATGGCCCGCCTCCCAGGCGCACTTTGTCCGGCTTTTGAAAGCTGGCATAGTGCGTGGCAGTGCCGGCCGCACAAGATGCCGGCAGCAAGCCTCGCTCGGCCGAGCCTTCAGGGAGCCAATATGCAGACCAATCGCCGCGTTCTTTTACAGGGGACAGCCGCCAGTCTCGTCTTTGCGCCTGCCGTCATGCGGGTCACGCGGGCCGGCGCGGCGGAATATACGTTCAAGATGGCGAACAATTCGCCGGAATCGCACCCGCTTACCATCCGCATGCGCGAAGCCGCGGCCAACATCCTCAAGGAGAGCGACGGTAAGGTCGATATCCAGATGTTTCCGAACAACCAGCTCGGCTCCGACACCGACATGCTGAGCCAGCTGCGTTCAGGGGCGCTCGAATTCTTCACCTTGTCCGGCCTGATTCTGGCGACGCTGGTGCCCGCCGCGTCGATCAATGGAATCGGCTTTGCCTGGTCAGGGTACGACAAGGTGTGGCCGGCCATGGACGGTGAACTCGGCGCCTATGTCCGCGCGCAGATCGCCAAAGCCAACCTACACGCCTTCGAGAAGATGTGGGACAACGGGTTCCGGCAGATCACCTCGTCGACACGCGTCATCAAAGCGCCCGAGGATCTGCAGGGTTTTAAAATCCGCGTGCCGGCCTCCCCATTGTGGACATCGATGTTCAAAGCCTTCGACGCCTCGCCTATGACGATCAATTTCGCGGAAGTGTACTCCGCGCTGCAGACCAAGGTCGCGGAAGGGCAGGAAAATCCCCTGGCGCTGATCGATTCGGCGAAACTCTATGAAGTGCAGAAATATCTCGCGCGCACGAATCACATGTGGGACGGTTTCTGGCTGCTCGCGAACGGCAAGGTCTGGAAGTCGATCCCCGACGATGTCAAAGCCCTTATCAGCAGGAACGTGAATGCCTCGGCTGTCGCCGAACGCGAAGACATCGCCAAGCTCAACGGCTCGCTCGAATCGGCACTCACCGCGAAAGGGCTGACGTTCAATAGCGTCGATATGGGCGCGTTCCGCGGCAAGCTGCAAGCCGCGGGTTTCTTCAAGGAGTGGAAGGGCAAATACGGCAATGAGGCCTGGGCCATTCTGGAGAAATATGCCGGCTCGATTTCATAAACCCGGGTTCCGGGATGGGAGCGCGCTCTCCCTCCCCTGAAAGGGAGGGAGCGCAAACGAAGAAATACGGTGCCGTGTGTCGCACATAGGTCCTGCAGCAGCACCTATATCGCCTGCGTCTTTACGCGTTTCGAAGTGGGCGAGGATCGCCGCTGTCATCGATATCTCGCTTGTCCGCAGCATCGAAATCATTGCCGCAGCGCTCGTTGCGCTCGAGACCGCGATCCTGTTTGCGGGCGTCGTGTCGCGCTACCTCGTCCATCAACCGCTGACCTGGTCGGACGAGCTCGCCTCGATTCTGTTTCTCTGGCTCGCGATGCTCGGCGCAGTCGTCGCTTATGCGCGCGGCGAGCATATGCGCATGGGGGCCCTGGTCGCGCGGGTGAGCCCGAGCGGCCGCGCGTTCTTCGACGCGCTGGCGCTCGCGGTCGGTATCGCCTTCCTGGCGCTCATATTTTATCCCGCTTTCGATTATGCGCGGGATGAAATCGACATCACCACGCCGGCGCTGGAAATTCCCAACGTTTGGCGTGCGGCGGCACTGCCCGTCGGCATTGCGCTCATGCTCGCCCTCGCGGCGCTGCGCTTCACCCGCCGGCACCGGCCGCGCGATCTCGCGCTCGCCGTCATCCTCATAGCCGCGATCGCGGCGGTCTTGATCTTCGCCAAGCCGGTTCTTGGCGCGATCGGCAATTACAAGCTTCTCGTGTTCTTTGTTGTGCTCGTCGGCGCCTGCGTGCTGGCGGCGGTGCCGATCGCGTTTGCCTTCGGAGTCGGAACCTTCGCCTATTTGGCGCTGACGACGCACACGCCTTGGTCGGTCGTCGTCTCGCGCATGGATGAGGGCATGTCGCACATCATCCTTCTATCCGTGCCGCTGTTTGTCTTTCTCGGCCTGCTCATCGAGATCACCGGCATGGCGCGCGCCATGGTCGATTTCCTCGCGAGCCTGCTTGGTCACGTGCGCGGCGGGCTCTCCTACGTCCTGCTCGGCGCGATGTATCTCGTCTCCGGCATATCCGGCTCGAAGGCCGCCGACATGGCGGCGGTCGCGCCCGTGCTCTTCCCGGCGATGAAGGCGCGCGGCGAAAGCGGCGGCCGGCTGGTCGCGCTGCTCGCCTCTACCGGGGCGATGACCGAGACGATCCCGCCTTCGCTGGTTCTGATCACGATTGGCTCGGTGACCGGCGTGTCCATCGCGGCGCTGTTCACTGGCGGCCTTTTGCCAGCGCTGGTCCTGACGCTTGCGCTCGCCGTGCTCATCTGGTGGACGGCTGGCCGTAATGAAGCTTCCGGCACAGAGCGTGCGTCAGCGCGAGCGATCGCATGGGCCTTCATCGTGGCGCTGCCCGGCCTCGCGCTGCCCTTTCTCATCCGCGCCGCGGTCGTCGAAGGGGTCGCGACCGCGACGGAAGTCTCGACGATCGGCATCGTCTACACATTCGCCTACGGCATCCTCGCCGCTATTATGTTCCGCCAGCGTATCGAGTGGGCGCGGCTCTGGCCGGTTCTCGTCGAGACGGCGGCGCTGTCGGGCGCGATCCTGTTCATCATCGGCGCGGCGACCGCAATGGCGTGGGCTCTGACGCAATCGGGCTTTTCGCGCGACCTTGCCGCCAACATGGCGCGTCTGCCGGGCGGGGGCGCCGGGTTCATGGCGGTGTCGATTGCCGCGTTCGTCGTACTCGGCAGCGTGCTCGAAGGCATTCCGGCGATCGTTTTGTTCGGGCCGCTTCTGTTTCCGATCGCCCGCCAGCTCGGTATCCACGAAGTGCACTATGCGATGGTCGTCATCCTTGCCATGGGCATCGGCCTGTTCGCCCCGCCTTTCGGCGTCGGCTATTACGCAGCATGTGCTATCGGGCGCGTCGATCCGGCGGCCGGCATCCGGCCGATCTGGCCATTCCTGTGTGCGCTGCTTGTGGGCCTGGTGCTGGTCGCGGCGGTGCCGTGGATTTCCATCGGCTTTTTGTAGGGTGGTGAGACCACATCCCCGGACGCCCGCAGGGCAATCCGGGTCCACGAGCGGCGCGCATTGCTCTCGATCGGGCTCTCGCTGCACTCGGCCAGCAATGTGGATACTAAGTTCAGATGGATCTCACCTTCACCCTGCCGCTTGCGCTTCTCGCGCTAACGATCGAAGCCGCGGTCGGTTATCCGCTCGGGCTGTTGCGGCGGATCGGACATCCCGTCGTCTGGTTCGGGGCAGTGATCGATTTCCTCGATCGTCACCTCAACAGCGAACGCGACGACATGGAGAAACGGCGGCGCAACGGAGTGATCGCGTTGATCATTCTCCTCGTGCCGGTGATTTTTCTGACGGCGTTCGTCACTCGACTTGTCGGACAGACCCTTTTGGGTCTGCTCGTTCTCTCGATCGTCGCGGCCAGCCTGCCGGCCCAGCGCAGCCTTGCCTCGCACGTCCGCGCGGTGGCCGACGGTCTCGATGTCAATGTTGATGCTGGCCGGGAAGCCGTTTCGCATGTGGTTGGACGCGACGTTGCCTCGCTTGACGAAGCCGGCGTGGCGCGCGCGGCTATCGAGAGTCTCGCCGAAAATTTCTCCGACGGAATCGCTGCGCCGGTATTCTGGATCGCGCTCTTTGGGCTTCCCGGGGGTGCCGTCTACAAGGCGATAAATACGGCGGATTCGATGATCGGCCATCGCACGCCGCGCTACGAAGCGTTCGGCTGGGCTTCCGCGCGGCTCGACGATGTCGTCAACTGGCCCGCCTCGCGCATTGCCGCCGGCCTGATCATCGCCGCCGCTTACGTCATGCGCGGCGCCGATGCGAATGCCGCGCGCCGCGCCGTCGCACGCGACCCGAACAAGCATGCCTCGCCGAATGCCGGCTGGCCCGAGGCCGCGATGGCGGGCGCGCTCGGCCTGCAACTCGGTGGCCGGCGCATCTATGACGGCGTCCTGGTGGACGACGCGTTCATGGGCGACGGCCGTCGCGACCCCGACACAGGCGACATCCGACGCGCGCTGTCGCTGTATCGCCGCGCGCTCATTCTACAATGGATCGCGGTTCTTGGGCTGACAATTCTTGCCGCGCTTATCGCGATAGATTGAGCAAGCGATCGAGATCGATATACGCCGCGAGATATGCTGCGAGCGCATCGAGCGTGTCATCGATCAGCGTTTCGTAAGAAAAATCCGATGGCTTCGCACCGAGCCTCGCGACCAGTGCTTTGCGTTGGCGATCGTCGGTGAACAGTCCGTGCACATACGCGCCGGCGATACGACCGTCTGCCGATGATGCGCCATCCATCCGGTCGTCAAGAAAGCGCAGGACCGGGCGTTGCGTCGCAGGCCCGGTGGTCAGGCCGACATGCATCTCGTAGCCGCGGAACGAGACATTGTCATTGACCGTGCTTCCCGAAACGTCTGCAAGCTTTTTGTCGCCCGTGAGTACCGTCTCGACGTCGAGCAATCCCAATCCCTTGACGCTTGCCGGCGGACCCTCGATTCCCTGCGGATCATCAATCGTTCGCCCCAGCATCTGATAGCCGCCGCAAATGCCGAACACGCGGCCGCCGCGGCGCACATGCGCGGCAAGGTCGATGTCCCAGCCGTAGTCGCGAAACGCAGCGAGATCGGCGACGGTCGCTTTCGACCCGGGCAGTAGCACAAGATCGCATACCGGCAGCGGCTCGCCGCGCCGGACAAAAACAAGCCGCACGCCCGGCTCGCTCTTCAACGGATCGAGATCGTCAAAATTGGCGATATGCGGCAACAGCGGCACGGCGACCGTCACTTGGCCCTTGCCCGGAGCCTCGCGACGCGCAAGCGCCATCGCATCTTCGGCCGGAAGGTGCGCGGCGCCGGGGAAGAACGGCACGAGCCCGAGCGCCGGCCAGCCGGTGCGCTCTTCGATAAATCGCATGCCATCGATAAACAGGCCCGCATCGCCGCGAAATTTGTTCACGATGAATCCGGCAATCAGCTTGTCGTCTTCTGGATCAAGCACCGCCTTTGTTCCGACGATCTGCGCAATCACGCCGCCGCGATCAATGTCGCCGACGAGCACGACCGGCACGTCGGCGGCGCGGGCAAATCCCATGTTGGCGATGTCGTTGGTGCGCAGATTTATCTCCGACGCGCTGCCGGCTCCCTCGATCAACACCAGATCGGCCTCGCCGCGCAGGTGCGCGTAGCTCGAAAGCACCGCGTCCATCAGCTGCGGCTTCCAGGCCTGGAACTCCTTCGCCCGCGCGTTCCGCAAAATCCGGCCGTGCACGACAACCTGCGCGCCGACCTCGCTCTGCGGCTTCAACAGAACCGGATTCATGTGCACGCTTGGGGCGACGCGCGCGGCACGCGCCTGCAGCGCCTGCGCCCGGCCGATCTCGCCGCCGTCGGCGGTTACCGCGGCATTGTTCGACATGTTCTGCGGCTTGAACGGGCGCACCTCGAGCCCGCGGTCCGCGTAAGCCCGCGCCAGTCCGGCGACGATCAGGGATTTGCCGACATCCGAGCCCGTGCCCTGGATCATCAGGCTGCGCGCCATACGGCGTGTCGCCTCACTTTTCCTTGGACGGTTCGCTCGTGCTGACTTTGCTCGTGCTGCCGGAGATCATCGCGTTGATCATGTTGCGCAGCTGCTCAGACTGGACCGGCAGCAGCGAGAACCAGCTTTTGATGATGTTTTCCGGCGCCATGCGGTCGGCGGTATCCTTGATGCGGGTCTCGAGGTCCTTCATCAGGCTCGCTTGCAGCGGCCTGACGTCGGGCAGGCCCATGAAGGCGCGCAATTCTTCCGGCGTACAGTCGATCTCGATCGTGGCTTTCATCGGCTCGGCTCTCTTGTGTTGCGGTGCATTACAAGCACCGGAGGCCTGACCTCGCAAGTAGAGGCGCTCGTGGTCCTGCCTCATTGCAGATGCCTGCGCCGTAGGCGAGGATGCCCGTTACTGAGCCGCGAGCCTTGCATGCCAGCTGCCCCCGCCCCAATCCCCTCTCCGCCGCGAATGCCTCTCCTCGGCAATCTGCACCAGATTCCGAAGGGCAAGCTGTCGCATCACCTGCTTGAGACGAGCCGAGCCTTTAGCGGTATTTTCGAGCTGAGTTTCGCCGGCCGTCCCGGCGTCTTCATCACCTCGCCCGATCTCGTCGCCGAGCTTTCCGACGAGCGGCGCTTCCGCAAGGTCGTCACCGGCGGCCTCTATTTCGTCCGCTCGCTCGCCGGCGACGGTCTGTTCACGGCGCGCTCCGACGAGGAGAACTGGGGCAAGGCGCACCGCATCCTCATGCCGGCCTTCAGCCAGCGCGCGATGAAAGGCTATTTCGGCGCCATGCTCGATATCGCCGAACAGCTGGTCGGCCATTGGGGCAGGAAGATCGGTCAGGACATCCATGTCGCCGACGACATGACGCGATTGACCTTCGACACGATCGCGCTCGCCGGCTTCGACTACCGCTTCAACTCGTTTGCCAGTCCCGAGCTGCACCCGTTTCTCGACGAGATGGTGCGCGTGCTCGCCGAAGCCATGGCAAAAATAACGCGGATGAAATTCCAGAAGCCGTTCACCAGGGAGAAGGAGCGCCAGTTCGCCGCCGACATCGCCGAGATGAACAAGCTCGTCGACGACGTCATCAAGCACCGCCGCGCGCATCCGAGCGATGCCACCGATCTCTTGAACCTGATGCTCGAGGCAAAGGATCCGGAAACCGGCGAGAAGCTCGATGACACCAACATCCGCTACCAGATACTCACCTTCCTGATCGCCGGTCATGAGACGACCAGCGGGCTCCTCACTTTCTGCCTCTATCTCTTGCTACGTCATCCGCTTGTGCTGGCGCAGGCCTATGCGGAAGTCGATCGCATTCTGCCCGGCGACACGGTCCCGGAATACAAGCACATCGCCAGGTTCGACGTGATCGACCGCGTCCTCAAGGAGACGCTGCGACTGTGGCCGACGGCGCCCGCCTATACCGTTGCGCCTTACGAGACCACGACGATCGGCGGCAAATATCGCGTGCACCAGAACCAGCCGCTGACGGTTCTCGTCAACGCGCTGCAACGCGACGTGAAAGCCTGGCCTGATCCCGACCGTTTCGACATCGAGCGGTGGACTCCAGAAAACGAGAAGACGCATCACCCCCATGCCTACAAGCCGTTCGGCAACGGCATGCGCGCCTGCATCGGCCGCCAGCTGGCGTTGACCGAAGCGAAACTCGCGGTGGCGCTGATGCTAAAAAATTTCGCGCTGAGCGATCCCTACGATTACAAGCTCGATGTGAAGCAGACGCTGACGGTGAAACCCGAGGGCTTCCGCATTCACGCGCGCCGCCGCCTGCCGAGCGAGCGCTTCGACGTCGCCGGCCCCGCCGCGGCGCAGGCGATCGAGGAAGACACGGGCGACGTCGTCCTCGCCGACACCGGACGCGCCTTTCAGGTTCTCTACGGGACGAGCCTCGGCACCTGCCGTGAGATTGCCGAGCAGATCGTCGAGCGCCTGAGCGCCGGCGGCTCATCAGTGGACTGCGGCACGCTCGACAAGCTCGCCGACGGCTTGCCGGACAAAGGCACGCTGATCGTCGTCACCTCGACCTATAACGGCAGCGCGCCGGATTCCGCGACGAAATTCGAGACCGCGATCCGCGGCGGTGGATTTTCCGACACGAAGCGCCCCGAGCTCGAATACGCCGTGCTCGGCTGCGGCAATACGCAATGGCAGACCTTTCAGGCATTTCCAAAACTCGTTGACGCCACCCTGCGCGAGACCGGCGCAAAAACCATCGTGCCGCGTGGCGAAGCTGATGCGAGCGGCGATTTCGACGGCGCCATCGAAGCCTGGATGAATGGCCTGTGGAAAGTGCTCGGCGCCAAGACCGACGAGACCCGCCGGCCGGCGCTGAGCATCGCCTACGAAAGTGAAGACCGCGCCCGCTCCGCCGTTCTGCCCGAGCATGCGACCGAGCTGTTCGTGCTCGGCAACGACGAGCTCGTGCGCGATCCGACCGGCCTATGGGATTTTTCCATCGAGGCGCCGCGCTCGTCGACGCGGCACATGACGCTGCAATTGCCGGAGGGCGTCACTTACGCCGCCGGAGATCATCTCGCGGTCTATGCGCGCAACCGGCCGGAAATCGTCGCCAGGATCATCGACCGCCTGCATTTGAATTCGCACACCGTCGTGACGCTGCAATCGCAACGCATGCGGCATCTGCCGATCGGCCGGCCGGTGACGATCCGGCAACTCCTGAGAGACTTCATCGAGCTGCAGGACCCGGTCGCGCGCAAGGACATGCGCGAATTATTGAACTACACGCAATGTCCGCATACGCGCGGCGAGCTGGAGAAGTATACCGCCGAAGGCGAAGCGGCCGCCGAGCTCTTCCAGAAGGACATCACCCAAAAGCGCGTGACGCTGTACGATCTGCTCATGCGCTTCCCGGCGCTCGACGTGCCGCTCGAAGCATTTTTGAGCATGTGCTCCGCGATCCGCCCGCGCTTCTATTCGATCTCGTCGTCGCCGCTCGCTCTGGCGAATGCGGTGAACCTCACCGTCGGCACGCTCGCTGCGCCGGCGTGGTCGGGTGGCGGGCAATATCAGGGTGTCGCCTCGACCTACATGCAGGGGCGCCAGCCGGGCGAGACCGTGCTCGGCTTCGTGCGCCGGCCGAACCCGCCCTTCGCGCCGCCGGGCGACCCGAGCGTGCCGATGATCCTCGTCGGTCCCGGAACCGGCTTCGCGCCGTTCCGCGGCTTCCTGCAACAGCGGGCCGAGGAGAAGAAAGCCGGCCAGCCCGTCGCCAAGTCGTTGCTCTTCTATGGCTGCCGCCATCCCGACCACGACTGGTTCTATCGCGATGAGATGCGCTCCTGGGAAGACGCCGGAATCGCCGACGTGCACCTCGCTTTTTCCACGGTGCCGAGCCCGCACAAATTCGTGCAGGACGCGCTCACTGCCGAACGCGACGCCGTGTGGGACACGTTGGAGCGCGGCGGCCTGTTCTATGTCTGCGGCGACGGCCGCTTCATGGCCCCGGCGGTGCGCGCCGCGCTGATCAAGATCCACATGGAGAAGACCGGATCGAGGTTTGAGAAATCGTCAGAATGGCTCGAAGGCATGGTGCTCTCCGGCCGCTATCACCAGGACACATTTGGGTGAGGTTGACATTCCCGCAGGCCGAAGGGGCCGGGGTCGGGAACAACCGGGGTGACGAACGCGCTAGAGATGCGGAAGCCGCCCTCAACCTGCATGCCGCTTCGCGGCCGGGAATGCGGCAGTATGTGCGTCGTCCAGCTCTAGCCCACGACAATCATCACCTTGCGCGACAGCCGCGGCAGCAGCCGGCGCATGTCGGCCGCTCTGAGCGCCACGCAGCCGGCCGTCGGCGACAAATCTTCGCGCGCCAAATGGAAGAAGATGGCGCTGCCGCGACGATCCACCCGCGGCCGAATGTTGTAGTCGAGAATGCCGACGACATCGTAGAGGCGATCCTCGCGCCACATCCCCTCGCGACTTTTTCCGTACGGGAGGTGGACGGGCCGGTTGTAATTGCGGTCGCCGGGATCGTCGCACCAGGCGCTGTGGGGCTGGAGCGGCAACGCCAGAAAATTCCGCCGCGGGCGAAAGCCGGAATCCAGGCGGAAGTAGAACCAGAGGATCGGAAACCGGCCGGCCGGCGTCTTGCCGTCGCCTTCGATTTTGCCGCGGCCGATACCGGAGCGCCCGATCGCACAAGGGATTTGCGTCGCGCCCGCGATAAGCCACCCCTTTGGGGCCGCATTCGCGCCCAGGCGCGGCGCGCCGACCACTCTGAGCCGCGTAAGCCCTCGCGAAATCTGTCGAAACCGCTGGCGGGGCATCATCGGCATTTTGACCCGCTGCGGCTCCTTCCCTAGACTCCCGCGCGGCGCAACAGCTGCTTACCTGCCGGCGCGTTCGCTTGGAACGCGCAGCGGAAGGAATTGATGGCCCAGGTCCGCACCATTCTGATCGCCGACGACGATGAGGACTTGCGCCAAGCCCTTGCCGAGCAATTGACGCTGCACGAGGAGTTCGAGGTTCTGCAAGCGGAGAATGGAGCCAAGGCGATTGCAACGGCGCGCAGCGCGCAGCCCGATCTCGTCATCATGGACGTGGGGCTGCCCGATTTCGATGGCCGCGAAGCGGTAAAGATCATCCGAAAGAACGGCTTCAAGAATCCGATCCTGATGCTGACGGCGCAGGATTCCGATGCCGATACCGTGCTCGGGTTCGATTCCGGCGCGAATGATTATGTAACCAAGCCATTCCGGTTCGCCGTATTGCTTGCGCGCATTCGGGCGCATCTGAGGCAATTCGAGGCCAGCGACGACGCGACGTTCCGCATCGGACAATATACCTTTCAGCCGAGTTCGAAGCATCTTGTCAACGACAAGGGCAACAAGCTTCGGTTGACGGAAAAGGAAACCGCGATCCTGCGCTATCTCTATCGCGCCGGGCAGAATGTCGTCACACGCGACGTTCTGCTGCGCGAAGTGTGGGGTTACAACTCGAACGTCACGACCCACACGCTGGAGACGCACATTTATCGTCTGCGCCAGAAGATCGAACGCGATCCCGCGCACGCGCAGATGCTCGTCACTGAGGCCGGTGGTTATAAGCTTATTCCCTCCGCCGAACCGTGAGCTTCAGTGGCGCTTGAAGACGACATTCGCAGGCTCTCGCGCATCTCGTTACTTCGCGCGTTGGAGACAGATGCCTTGCGGCTGATCGCGTTCGGCGCGGAAACACGCATATTGCGCGCCGGCGACATTCTTTTTCGCAAGGGAGACAGGTCGGACGCGGGGTTCATCGTTTTGAGCGGCTCGGTCGCGCTCGACGCGAAGAGCGACGGAAGCCCGCCCTCGCACATCGTGCCGCCGGAATCGCTTATCGGCGAAGTGGCGCTGCTTGTGGAGAACGAGCGGCTCGCCACGGCAATGGCACGCGAGCCCTCGACCGTCCTAAAAATCTCGCGCGAATTGTTCCACCGGGTGCTGCGCGAATATCCGGAAAGCGCAAAACGCTTGCGCGCCGCGATGGCGCACGAGCTCAGATCATTCGTGCGCGAGCTCGAGCAATCCGGTCTCGGCCATCCGGGCTGACCGCGTTGTATCTGCCGGTCGGAGTGGCACGTCTGAATAGCGATCCCGGCAAGATTGCCACGGGATCTGGCGCGCTTGAAAATTTCCCCGTTTCAAGTCTGGTCGGTGCCGCGGTCGACCTTGCCGGCGCCCCCCGACAGAAAGGCTGAATCAGTCTCCCGCCTTGAGACGCGCGCAAAGCGCATCGAGCTGTTCCAGATCCTTGTAGCGGATGCGCACTTCACCGCGTTCGCCCCGGCCGTCGATGGATACGGCAAGCCCCAACGCATTCGACAAATCTCTCTCCAGTGCGCGCGTGTTCGCATCCTTTTCGCGGCGCGCGCCATTCGTCTTGGCGCGCCCGGCACCATTCTCGGTTTCCTGCTGCGTGATGCGCTCGACATCACGCACGCTCAGCCCTTGCTCGACGATGCGTCGCGCAATTGCGTCGGGATCGGCTACCGAGAGAAGCGCACGCGCATGACCGGCGGACAAGTGCCCTTCAGCCAACATTTGCCGCGACAGCTTCGGTAGTTTCAGAAGCCGCAACGTGTTCGCGATGTGACTGCGACTCTTGCCGATTATGCGCGCGAGATCGCTATGCGAATAGCCGAATTCGTTGCCGAGCTGCTCGTAGCCCATCGCCTCTTCAAGCGCGTTCAAATCGGCGCGCTGGACGTTTTCGATCACCGCGATTTCGAGCGAGGCCTTCTCGTCGGCTTCGATCAAGATGATGGGCACGTCGTGCACATTGGCACGCTGAGCCGCGCGCCAACGCCGTTCGCCGGCGACGATCTCGTAAGCGTCGGCGACACCGGTGATCGCACGCACGAGGATCGGCTGCAGGATGCCACGCTCTTTTATCGATGCCGAGAGGTCGTCGAGTTCGCTGTCCTTGAAATCCTTGCGCGGGTTGCGCGGGTTCGGCCTCAAGAACTCGATCGGGACGAGGCGTTGACCGCGTAGGCGGTCGATCGCCGCGGCTTCGTTCCCGGCGTCCCCAATGAGCGCTGCCAATCCGCGCCCGAGTCTCGGGCGTGCTTCCTCTGCCATTGCTTCCCTCATGCGGCACGCAGCTGTCGTTCGCGACGGATCACTTCGGACGCGAGCCGGATGTAAGCCTGGCTGCCCGAACAGCGCAGGTCGTAGAGCAGCACCGGCTTGCCGTGCGAGGGGGCCTCAGACACGCGTACGTTGCGTGGGATGACCGTGTCATAGACCTTGTCCCCCATGAAGCCGCGGACATCGGCCACAACCTGGGAAGCGAGGTTGTTGCGCGGGTCGAACATCGTGAGCACAACTCCGTGGATATCGAGGTTCGGGTTTAAGTTGCGCTTCACCGTCTCCACGGTCGAGAGCAATTGCGACAGGCCTTCGAGCGCGAAGAACTCGCATTGCAGCGGCACGACGACGCTGTCGGCACTGGCAAGCGCGTTTATCGCCAACAGATTGAGGGAGGGCGGGCAGTCGATCAGCACATATGTAAAGCCGCCGGGCACATCCTGCAGTGACGCCGGCAGGCTGCGGATCGCGTTGCGGAGGCGAAAGCTGCGGTCTTTTTCATGTGCAATCTGCAGTTCGATGCCGAGGAGGTCGAGCGTCGAAGGCGCGATCCACAGCCGCGGCACCGCGGTCGGCAAGATGGCGCCTTCCAGCCGGCATTCGCCGGCAAAGACCTCAAATGTGGAGAGTTTTCGAGCCTTGCGGTCGATGCCGAGGCCGGTCGAGGC
This sequence comes from Methylobacteriaceae bacterium, assembly GCA_019244955.1. GTDB lineage: Bacteria > Pseudomonadota > Alphaproteobacteria > Rhizobiales > Beijerinckiaceae > JAFASC01. The sequence continues at coordinate 13,806 of JAFASC010000136.1, forward strand.
GTTACCCTGCGGATCGATGTCGATCACCAGCACCCGCTCCCCGATTGCGGCGAGCGCGGTCCCGAGGTTGATCGTCGTCGTCGTTTTGCCGACCCCGCCCTTTTGGTTCGCCAGGACTAGGACGCGTGGAGAGGCGCTTGTCACGGGAAAAATCGGCCCCGAATCAGCTGATTGCTGCGCCTTTGTATCGCACCGAAACGATTCGCCCGGAAGAGTCGGTGCGGCTCGGTAGGGTGGATAAGTCGAGGTAGTCGTCGCGGACGGCATCGAGCTCCGGCTGCACGCTGCGCCCTTTGAGAAAAAGCGCGGTCGCGCCGCGCTGAAGCAGTGGCGCGGACCAGTCGATCAGCTGGCGCACTGGAGCGAGCCCGCGCGAGGTTACTATTTCCACCGCGTCGAGGGTCGGCAGCACGGCCTCAATCTCCCCCGGGTAGACAGTCGCCGCAGCCCCGGTTTCACGTGAAACAGTTTGCAAGAACGCTGCCTTGCGCTTGTCGCGTTCGATAAGATGGACGCGTGCGCCCGCCGTGTCGGCGAAGAGGATCGCGAGCACCAATCCGGGAAAGCCGGCGCCGCTGCCGAGATCGACCCAGCGCAGCGCTGCCGGGGCCAAATCGCGGAGCTGGGCGGAATCTGCGATGTGACGCGTCCACATATCCGGGAGGGTTGTGGCCGAGACAAGGTTCAGGACGCCTTGCCAGCGCAGGAGCAGGTCCTGATAAGTGGCCAGGCGCTGCTGGTCGGCTTGCGAAAGCCGAACCAGGCGCAGCGCCCGCTCGCGATCCCGCGCGAGAACCTTGAGCGGTACCTCAATCCGCCGCGGCAAGGCGACGGCCTTTGCGCACCTGCGAGGAGAGGATGGTCAGCGCTGCGGGGGTGATCCCCTCGAGGCGCGCGGCCTGGCCGAGCGAGCGTGGCCGGGCCTGCGCAAGCCGCGCCCTTACCTCACTCGACAGGCCGGGAAGGCGTGAATAGTCGAGGCTCTCTGGCAGGAGTAGCGCTTCGTCGCGGCGGAAGGAGGCGACGTCCGCCCTCTGCCGTTCGAGGTAGACGGCGTATTTGGCGTCGACTTCGATTTGCGCCGCGATCGCGGGCTCAACCGCGTTCAGCTCCGGCCAGATGCGGCTCACATCGCCCCAGCCGATATCCCAGCGCGACAACAGGACGAAAGCGGACCGCCGCACGCCGTCCTTGTTCAGATCCAGGCCGTGACGGCCGGCTTCCGTGGGCGTGATCGTGAGCGCCTCCAGTCGGGACCGGGCCTCCTGGATCTTGGCCGACTTCAGCTCGAACGCGGCCGCGCGCCCGGCGCCGACGCAACCGATCTCCACCCCGCGGCCAGTCAGCCGCTGGTCGGCATTGTCGCATCGCAGGGTGAGCCGATATTCGGCACGCGAGGTGAACATCCGGTATGGCTCCGTAACCCCGCGGGTGACCAAGTCGTCGATCATCACGCCGAGATAGGCCTCCGCGCGGTCGAATATGATCTCGCCGCCGCGCCCTGCGCTCTTCGCGGCGTTCAGCCCAGCGACGAGGCCTTGCGCGGCTGCTTCTTCGTAGCCGGTCGTCCCGTTGATCTGGCCGGCCAGAAACACGCCACGGATCGCCTTTGTCTCGAGCGTGGCGAGGAGCTGGCGCGGGTCGACATAGTCATATTCGATTGCGTAGCCGGGGCGGCGGATCACCGCCCGCTCTAGGCCCGGAATCGTGCGCACCAGCTCCGCCTGGACAGCCGCCGCCAGCGAGGTAGAGATGCCGTTCGGATAGATCGTGTTGTCGTCGAGCCCTTCGGGCTCGAGGAAAATCTGGTGGGACTCGCGCTCGCCAAAACGCACCACCTTGTCCTCGATCGAAGGACAGTAGCGCGGCCCCCGGCCTTTGATCGCCCCGGAAAAGATCGGCGCCGAATCGAGATTGCGGCGGATGACCTCGTGGGTTTCTGCGGTCGTCCGCGTGATGTGGCAGTCGACCTGGCGCCGCTGGATTTGCCTCGTCAGGGCGGAGAACGGCTCCGGCTCCGCGTCGCCCGGCTGCCGCTCCAGGACCGCCCAGTCGATCGTGGTGCCGTCAAGCCGTGGCGGGGTTCCCGTCTTCAACCGGCCGAGGCGTAGGTCTGCGCGTGCCAAAGTGGCCGCGAGACCGACCGATGGCGGTTCCCCGACGCGCCCGGCCGGCACTCGCTCGGCGCCGATATGAATCACGCCATTAAGGAAGGTACCGGTCGTGAGCACCACGGCGCGGCACGGCAGGCGCTCGCCGTTGGCGAGCACCACGCCCGAGACGCCGCCCTCGGAAAGCTCCAAATCGTCGACGCTACCCTCGACCAGAGTCAGGTTCGCCGTCCCGCGCAGCTCAGCCTGCATCACCGCGCGATACTGACCCCGGTCGATCTGCGCCCGCGGCCCGCGGACGGCAGGCCCCTTCGAGCGGTTCAGCAGGCGAAAATGGATGCCCGACCGATCGGCAAGCCGGCCCATAACGCCATCAAGGGCGTCGATCTCGCGGACCAGATGGCCCTTCCCGAGCCCACCGATAGCCGGATTGCACGACATCGCGCCAATCGTGGCAAGGCTTTGGGTAATAAGGGCCGTACACGCGCCGATACGTGCCGCCGCCGCAGCGGCCTCGCAGCCGGCATGGCCGCCACCCACAACGACCACGTCGAACGCGGATTGTTTCACGTGAAACATCTACTTCCCGATACAGAACCGGCTGAAAATTTCGCCTAACACATCCTCGACGTCGACCCGCCCAGCGATCCGGCCGACCGCATTTTGCGCCACCCGAATTTCCTCCGCTAGGACTTCCGGCGGCAGCCGCGGACCCGCGACTACGCGCTCGAGAGCCGCCGCTGCCGCCGCGAGCGCCTGCCGATGCCGTTCCCGCGTCAATGCAGGGACCTCGCCGCCGGTCTCGAGTCTCTGCCGGGCGAATGCCTGCATCTCGCATTCAAGCCGGTCAAGCCCGATTCCTGTCGTCGCCGAAATCCCGAGCTTGGCGCTGGCCGGGGCCGGCGCGATATCGCATTTCGTGGCAAGCGTCCAAACCTCAGCCGAACCGGCAAACACCGGAGGGGCTGTCGCCCCCGATCCAGGCTCGAGCAGCCATAGGACGAGGTCGCACGCCGCGGCGTGAGCGAGAGCACGGTCCATCCCGATCCGCTCAATCGGATCATCGGACGGGCGCAGGCCCGCGGTGTCCGTCACCGTCACAGGATAGCCGCCGAGATCGAGATGCACCTCGAGTGCATCCCGGGTGGTGCCGGGATGTTCCGAGACGATGGCTATGTCACGGCCGGCTAGGGTATTGAGAAGTGTAGATTTTCCCGCATTGGGCGCGCCCGCGATGACGATCCGCAGCCCATCGCGCAGGCGCTCACCAGTTCGGGCATGTTGCAGCGCTAAATGCAGCTCCCTCGATAGCTGACGAGCATCATCAATAATGATGTTTGAGATCATCAATTCCGCAACGTCGCCCTCGTCGGCAAAATCCAGCTCGGCCTCCAGCTGGGCGCGAAGGCGAATCAGCTCGGAACGCCATGCCTCAACTTGCCGCGACAGGCGCCCTTCAAGCTGCCGAAGCGCTTGCCGGCGCTGAAACTCGGTTTCCGCATCGACGAGGTCGGCAACCCCCTCGGCCTCGGCCAGATCGAGCTTGTCGTTCAAGAAGGCGCGCCGCGTGAACTCGCCCGGCTCGGCCGGGCGCAGCCCTAGCGAGCCGAGCGCCTCGATCAAAGTTCGTGAAACCGCCCTGCCGCCGTGGACCTGCAACTCGGCGCAATCCTCACCCGTGTAGCTGCGCGGCCCTGGAAAGAAGAGGACGACCGCCTCGTCGATGGTCTCGCCGCTTAGGGGATGGGCAAGTCGGGAGAGCTGTGCCTGCCGCGGCGCCGGAACTCGGCCCGCGAGCCGCAGAACAGCGCCGCGCGTCGCTGGTCCGCTGATGCGGCAAACCGCAATGGCCGAGCGGCCGGGCGGGGTCGCCATGGCAAAGATTGTTTGGTCTTGCATCGCTGGTCGTGCGCTTCCCTCGCGCGCTTTTGCTTCTAACTAGCGACAGGGCCTTAGAGAAGCAGGACGGGCAAAGAAACAAAAATGAATCAGAAC
>JAFASC010000186.1 GCA_019244955.1 Methylobacteriaceae bacterium
GACGATGTTTCCCGGTTCCGATCGGCCGACATTGTTGACGAGAATATCGACGCCTCCATGGGAGTCGACCCAGGTTTCGAAGACGCGGCTTATGTGATCGGATTTGGTGACGTCGCACGCGGCGACATGCATGACCTTTCCTTCGCCTTCCACGATAGCTCGCGTTTCTTCTGCGGCGGCAAGAGAAATATCGAGTCCGAGAACTGTTGCCCCTTGCCGAGCAAAGAGCACCGACATCGCTTTGCCGTTGCCCCAGCCCTCGCCGTAGCAGCCGCAACCGGTAATGAGTGCGACCTTGCCCTTCAAACTAAGCATCGACACGTCCTTTCATTCGACAAGCGGCGGAGCCGTATTCCGATGATATCCGCTTTCATCATCTTCTGCCCGCGTCCGGCTGAACGCCCGCGTGCTTGCCTCGCTTATTATTGCGCAAGCGATCCGCCCGTGCGAGTTCCCTCGCGCATGAAGCCGCGGGACATCGCACTTGCCGTCTCAACGTCGATTGTCTGGGGTCTCGCCTTCATCGCGATGAAGTTTGGGCTCGAGAGTTTCTCGGCGCCGCAATTGACGGCGCTGCGATTCATCATCGCCGCTCTGCTTGTTCCCTTCTGTCCGCGCCCGAAGATCGGCTGGCTGGTGCTGATCATGATCGGCCTCAGTCTGTTCACCGGGCAATTCCTGCTGATCTTCTTCGCGATGCAAATCGGGATGCCGCCCGGCCTTGCCTCGGTGACGCAGCAGACCCAGGCGTTCTTCACGATCGCGCTTTCCGCCGCCTTCCTGCACGATAGGCCAACTCGCCGGCAGATACTCAGCATCACCATCGCTTTTGCCGGGTTGGGCCTGGTAACGACCTCGGCCGGCAATGAGGTGCCGGGTGTCGCACTGGGCCTAGCCATTGCTGCGGCGCTAAGCTGGGCGATCGGCAATGTCCTCGTTAAGCGGATCGGCCCCGCCCCGATGCTGCCGCTGATGGCATGGCTGAGCTTGGTGCCGCCGGTTCCGGGATTGTTTATCTCGGCCCTGCTCCCTGGGCCCTCGCTCGTCGAGGCGCTGCTGCACGCCTCGTGGCAGAGCCTCGTCGCGCTTCTATATCTCGCCTTCATCGCGACAATAGCGGCGTATGCGAGCTGGGGCAGCCTTCTCGCGCGCTATCCGGCCGCGAGCGTCGCACCCTTCTCGCTGCTAGCGCCCTGCGCCGGCATATCCACTTCCGTCTTAATCTTTGGCGAGCATTTCGGCCCGGCGCGTCTCGCCGGGATCGTGCTCATCCTGATCGGCCTCGCGCTCCTCGTGCTGCCGGCGCGCTGGCTAGATCGCCTGCCTTTTGCGCTGGACCGCACGGGCAGCGCCCGCTAAAAGCCCGGCCTTCCCGAACGTACGAATGAGATCAGCGGGCCCATGGCGCGGCAATTCATCTATCATATGCAGGGGCTGTCGAAGGCCTATCCCGGCGGCAAGAAGGTCCTCGAGAATATCCACCTTTCCTTCTATCCCGACGCCAAGATCGGCGTGCTCGGCGTCAACGGCGCCGGAAAGTCGACGCTGCTGAAGATCATGGCCGGCATGGACAAGGAATATTCCGGCGAAGCCTGGGTCGCCGAGGGCGCGCGCGTCGGCTACCTGCCGCAGGAGCCGCAGCTCGACGCCTCGCTCGACGTGCGCGGCAACGTCATGCTCGGCGTCGCGGAGAAGAAGGCGATCCTCGACCGCTATAACGAGCTCGCGGCAAATTATTCCGACGAGACCGCGGATGAGATGACGGACCTGCAGGACGAGATCGAGGCGCAGGGCCTCTGGGATCTCGACTCTCAGGTGGATCAGGCGATGGATGCGCTCGGCTGTCCGCCCGACGAGGCGGATGTCGGCACGCTCTCAGGCGGCGAGCGCCGCCGCGTCGCCTTATGCAAGCTGCTCCTGGAAAAGCCGGAGCTGTTGCTGCTCGACGAGCCGACCAACCATCTCGACGCCGAGACTGTGAACTGGCTCGAAGGGCACCTGCGGCAATATCCCGGCGCGATTCTGATCGTCACGCACGACCGTTATTTCCTCGACAATGTCACGGGCTGGATTCTCGAACTCGATCGGGGCCGCGGCATCCCCTATGAGGGCAATTATTCTTCCTGGCTTGGGCAAAAGCAGAAGCGGCTCTTGCAGGAAGGCCGCGAGGAGGAGGCGCGCCAGCGTGCGCTCGAACGCGAGAGCGAGTGGATCGCGTCTTCGCCCAAGGCGCGGCAGGCCAAGTCGAAGGCGCGCATCCAGCGCTATGAGGACCTCGTCGCCAAGAGCAACGAGCGCGCGCCGCAGACCGCGCAGATCGTCATTCCCGTGGCCGAGCGGCTCGGCAACAACGTCATCGATTTCGAGCATCTGACGAAGGGATTCGGCGAAAAGATCCTCATCGACGACCTCACCTTCAAACTGCCGCCGGGCGGCATTGTCGGCGTCATTGGCCCGAACGGCGCTGGCAAGACGACGCTGTTTCGGATGATCACCGGCCAGGAGAAACCCGACAGAGGGGACATCGAGATCGGCGAGAGCGTGCATCTGGGTTACGTCGACCAGTCGCGCGACTCGCTCGAAGCGGGCAAGACGGTGTGGGAGGAGATTTCCGGCGGCAACGAGGTGATCTATCTCGGCAAGCGCGAGATCAACTCGCGCGCCTATTGCGGCGCGTTCAATTTCAAGGGCCCCGACCAACAGAAGAAAGTCGGCCAGCTCTCCGGCGGCGAGCGCAATCGCGTACATCTCGCCAAAATGCTGAAGTCGGGTGCCAACGTGCTCCTCCTCGACGAGCCGACCAACGATCTCGACGTCGACACGCTGCGCGCGCTCGAAGAGGCGCTCGAGGATTTCGCCGGATGCGCGGTCATCATCAGCCACGATCGCTTTTTCCTGGATCGCGTCGCCACGCACATGCTGGCCTTCGAGGGCGAGAGCCATGTCGAATGGTTCGAAGGCAATTTCGCCGATTACGAGGAAGACAAGAAGCGGCGGCTTGGGATCGACTCCGTCATCCCGCACCGGCTGAAATACAAGAAATTCGCCCGGGCATAAGCAGCACGCATGCGCTCGCTTCTCTTCGTTCCCGCCGACAGCGATCGCAAGATGGAGAAAGGATTTGCGAGCGGCGCGGATTGCCTCTTTCTCGACCTCGAAGATTCAGTCGCGGCCGGCAATAAACAAAAAGCCCGCGAGATGGCGCGCGACTTTTTGTGCGCGCAGCGTGATTCGTCACCGCGGCCGCTTCTCTATGTCCGGGTCAACGCGCTCGACAGCGGGCTGACCGACGCCGATCTCGACGCTGTCATGCCCGGCGCTCCTGACGGCATCGTCCAGCCGAAGCCGTTAGGCGGCGCCGATCTCCAGCACATCAGCAACAAGATTGCGGTGCGCGAGGCCCAGAACGATCTTCCCGACGGCGCGACGCGGGTGATCGTCATCACGACCGAGACGGCGGCCTCGCTCTTCCACATGGGCACTTACGTCGGCGCCAGCCGGCGGCTCGCCGGGCTCACCTGGGGCGCCGAGGACCTCTCCGCCGATCTCGGCGCCGAGACCTCGCGCCTGCCTGACGGCACCTACACGCCGCCCTATGTGCTTGCACGGAACTTGGCGCTGTTCGCCGCGCATGCGGCGCGCGTGCAGGCCATCGACACGGTGTACCCGAACTTCCGCGACGAGGCGGGCTTCCGCCGGGAGTGCGAGGCCGCGCGCCGCGACGGCTTCACCGGCAAGATGGCGATCCACCCGGCTCAGGTGCCTGTTATCAACGAGGTGTTCACGCCCCCGGAAGCGGAGGTGGCGCGCGCCCGTGCCGTCGTCGAAGCCTTCGCGCGCGAGCCGGACGCCGGCGTTATCGGCATTGCTGGCGAAATGTACGATCGCCCGCATCTTGAACGGGCCAAGCGGCTGCTGGCGCGGCTCGGTTAGGCCGCTTCAACAAACCGGCCGTTTTGCCTATAAGCCGGCAGCGATTTGCGGCCGCTTGGACGGCTTACCCCCCGAGGAATTCTATGGCTGGCCACAGTCAGTTCAAGAACATCATGCACAAGAAGGGCAGGCAGGACGCGATCCGCTCCAAGCTCTTCTCGAAGCTCGCGCGTGAAATCACCGTCGCCGCCAAGATGGGCCTGCCTGACCCGGCGATGAACGCGCGCCTGCGCGCCGCGATTATCGCCGCACGCGCCGAAAACATGCCGAAGGACAATATCGAGCGCGCGATCAAGAAGGCCTCCGGCGCGGATGCCGAAAACTACGACGAGGTGCGCTACGAAGGCTACGCGCCGGGCGGTGTCGCCGTGATCGTCGAGGCCTTGACCGATAACCGCAACCGCACCGCCGGCGAGGTACGCTCGTATTTCACCAAGGCCGGCGGCTCGCTCGCCGAGACCGGCGCCGTATCCTTCATGTTCGACCGGGTTGGATTGATCGAGTTCGACCGGAAGGTCGCCAGTGAGGACGCCATGCTGGAGGCGGCGCTGGAGGCTGGCGCCGAGGACGTCTCGGCCTCCGACGATGGCCACGAGATTATCACCACGCTCGAATCGCTGCGCGAGGTTGCGCAGGCGCTGGAGCAAAAATTCGGCGAGCCGCGCAAGGCGGCGCTCGTTTGGCGGCCGCAGAACACGATTTCTGTGGACGATGAAGCTGGCGAGAAAATTCTGAAGCTCGTCGGGGCGCTCGAAGACAATGACGACGTGCAGAACGTCTACGCGAATTTCGAGGTTTCGGACGCGCTGGTCGCCAGGATGGGGGCTTAGGGCCGGGATTTAGCCCTGGACCGCACCTCCTGGTGCGCACTCCTCCGTGCGCGTACCATCGCGGCATGATCCCGCTCCCGATTCGCATCATCGGCATCGATCCGGGGCTGCGCACGACCGGGTGGGGCATCATTGAGGCGTACGGCTCGCGTCTTTCGTTCATCGCCTGCGGCTGTGTGCGTTCCGATGACAAACTGAGCACCGCCGCGCGGCTGCGTCAGCTCCATGAAGGATTGTCTGAAATCATCCGGGCGCATGCGCCGCACGAAGCCGCTGTCGAGGAGACTTTCGTCAATCGCGATCCGCAATCCGCGCTAAAGCTGGGCCACGCGCGCGGCATCGCGCTGGCGGTGCCTGCACTCGCCGGGCTAGAGGTCGCGGAATATGCGGCGAACCTGATCAAGAAGACGGTGGTGGGCGCCGGTCACGCCGAGAAAACGCAGGTCGCGATGATGGTGCGCGTTCTTTTGCCGAAGAGCGATGCCGCAACCGCTGACGCAGCCGATGCGCTCGCGGTCGCAATCACGCACGCGCAGCATCGCGCCGCGCGAAAACGGCTGTCGGCGTAAAGCTACCGCACGAGCACGTTGCGGAACTGCCAGGGATCGGAGGTGTCGATGTCTTCGGGAAACAGGCCTGGCCGGTCGGTGAGCGGCGTCCAGTCGGTGTAGACGCCGATCATCGGTCCAAGATAAGGCCGCTGCACTTCGAGACAGCGGCGGAAATCCATCTCGTCCGCTTCGACAATTCCCGCTTCCGGATTTTCCAAAGCCCACACCATGCCGGCAAGCACCGCGGATGTCACCTGCATTCCGGTCGCATTCTGATACGGCGCGATGCGCCGTGTCTCCTCGATCGACAGCTGGGAGCCATACCAATAGGCGTTCTTCTTGTGGCCGTAGAGAAGCACACCCAGCTCATCGATTCCGTCGACCACTTCATTCTCGGTCAAAATATGATTTTCCGGCTGCACGACACCGACGCGCCCGAACAATTCGTGCAACGAGAGAACGGCGTCGTCGCAGGGATGGTAAGCGTAGTGACATGTCGGCCGATAGCTTGCGGTGCCAAGCCAGCCGCGGACCGTAAGATAGTCGGCAATCGAGATCGACTCGTTGTGCGTAACGAGAAAGCCGTATTGGGCGCGCGGCGTCGGCGTCCAAGAATGCACGCGCGTATTGGCGCCCGGTTGCTTCAGATAGATCGCCGCGCCGCAACCGGTCTGATGCTTGCCGGCATTGTCCGGCATCCATTTCTCATGCGTGCCCCAGCCGAGTTCGGCCGGCTGCATGCCTTCCGAGAGAAAGCCTTCCACCGACCATGTATTGACGAAGACATTTAGCGGCTTGTGTTGGCGCGCATACTGCGTGTCGCGCTCGGCGATGTGGATGCCTTTGATGTCGAGACGTTGCCCGAGTTCCGCCCATTCCTCGCGGGTTTTCGGCTCGGCGCCTTTGTCACCGAGATCGGCGGCGAGATTCAACAGCGCCTGCTTGACGAACCAGGACACCATGCCCGGATTGGCGCCGCAGCAGGAGACCGCGGTGGTGCCGCCCGGCTGCTCGCGTTTCGCCGCGAGCACGCTCTCGCGCAACGCGTAGTTCGAACGTGCCTCCGGCCCGAGCGATTTGTCGAAATAAAAGCCCGGCCACGGCTCGATCACCGTGTCGATGTAAAGCACGCCGATCTCGCGGCAGAATTTCATGATGTCGAGCGAGGACGTGTCGACCGAGAGATTGACGCAGAATCCTTGCCCCGCTCCCTCCTTCAAAAGGCCGCGCAGGACATCGCGGTAATTCTCGCGCGTGATGGCGAGGTGCTCAAAGCGGATGCCGCGTTGATCAAGCAGGGCGCGATCGGAATCGTCCGGGTCGATGACCGTGAAGCGCGCGCGGTCGAAGTCGAAATGGCGCTCGATCAGCGGCAATGTGCCGCGCCCGATCGAGCCAAACCCGATCATGACGACGGGACCGGTGATGCGCGCGTGAACGGGCCATTGCGGCATGTGTGGCGGCTCCGAAAGGGGGCGGGAAAAGAGCGCGCGTTGAAACAGGCGCGGGCGTGAAGGTCAAGGTCACGAGGGCAGGGCGAGCAGTTGAACGTAAACCCGCGAGCCGCGTTCCTCGCGCGACTCCCTGGAGAGAACCATGAAATCCGACGATGTGAATACGTCCCGCCGCCTTGTCGTCGGCGGCCTTGCGACCGGCTTAGTCACCGCGCTTGATGCTTCAGCGTCGGCACAGACCACAAATTCAACCGACGCAGGAAGCGTCATGCCACTGCAAGATCCCACGAGCAAATATCCGAAGCCGCCATTTCAGCGCCAGCAACAGGAATGGCCCGGACTCGCCGGCAAAATGAATCCACCGCCCGATCATGGCGAGAAAAGTTACAAGGGCTCCGGCCGCTTAGCAGGACGAAGAGCGCTGATCACCGGCGGCGATTCCGGCATGGGTCGCGCCGCGGCGATCGCTTACGCCCGCGAAGGCGCCGATGTGGCGATAAACTATTTTCCGACCGAAGAGCCGGATGCGCGCGAAGTCATCGCGCTGATCAAGGATGCCGGCCGCAAGGGAATTGCGATTCCCGGTGATCTCCGCGACGAAGCCTTCTGTCGCCATTTAGTCGACGAGGCGGTGCGGGGCCTCGGCGGCTTGGACATCCTTGTCAGCAATGCCGGGCGCCAACAAGCGCACGAGTCGATCCTCGACATCAGCAATGAGGATTTCGACGCGACGATGAAGACGAATATCTACGCGCCGTTTTGGATCATCAAGGCGGCGCTGCCGCATCTGCAGCCCGGCTCGGTGATCATCGGCACCGCGTCGGAACAAGCCTACGATCCGACGCCCGAACTGTACGATTATGCGCAGACCAAAGCGGCGACGATGAATTACGTCAAGTCGCTGGCAAAGCAGCTTGCGCCGAAGGGCATTCGCGTGAACGGGGTGGCGCCCGGGCCGAGCTGGACGCCCCTGCAGGTTAGCGGCGGCGCGCCACAGGAAAAGCTCGAAAAATTCGGCGGCATGACTCCGCTTGGGCGGCCAGGACAGCCGGCAGAACTTGCCTCAATTTACGTGCAGCTCGCCGCAGCCGATGCGAGCTATGCGACAGGGCAGATTTACGGTTCCGCGGGCGGAAGTGGCCAACCCTAACAGCAGCTACCGCTCCGCCCCCGCAAAAGCGATGCGCACCATGTTCGTTGCACCGGGCGTGCCGAACGGCACGCCGGCAACGATGATGACGCGATCGCCTTCCTGCGAAAAACCCTCGCGATTGGAGAATTTGCAGGCGCGCTTCGCCATGTCGTCGATGTCATGGGCATCGCGCGTGACGACGGCGTGCACGCCCCAGACAAGGGACAAGCGCCGCGCCGTGGCGCGGTTTGGCGTCAGCGCGAGCACCGGCGGCTCCGGCCGCTCGCGCGCCAGACGGAAGGCGGTCGAGCCCGAGAATGTCCACGCGCAGACTGCCTTCAGCTCCAGCGTCTCGGCAACATCGCGCGCCGCCATTGCGATCGCATCGGCGCCCGTCGGATCGGGCGCGGCGCCGCGCTGCGCTTCGATGACAGCGCGATAGACAGAATCCTTCTCAACCTCCTCCGCGATGCGGTTCATCGTCGCGACCGCTTCGACGGGGAACTGCCCCGACGCGCTTTCGGCCGAAAGCATCACCGCATCGGCGCCTTCGAATACCGCTGTTGCGACGTCCGAGACTTCGGCGCGAGTCGGTACCGGCGCCGAGATCATCGATTCGAGCATCTGCGTCGCGACCACGACGGGCTTACCAAACCGCCGCCCCATGCGGGTCATGCGCTTCTGCAGTCCCGGCACTTTTTCGAGCGGCATCTCGACACCCAAGTCACCGCGCGCGACCATGAGGGAGTCAGAGATTTCCATGATCTCGTCGAGGCGATTGATCGCCTGCGGCTTCTCGATTTTTGCCATGACCAGCGCGCGGCCCCGCGCGACTTTTTTGACCTCGGCGATGTCGTCCGGGCGCTGCACGAAAGAAACCGCGACCCAATCGACGCCCTCGTTGAGGCCGGCGTCGAGATCGGCGCGATCCTTCTCAGTCATCGAGGAGACGGGAATCTCGGTATCGGGCAAGCTCACGCCCTTGCGATTCGAGATTTGTCCAGGAACGTCCACGACGGCTTTCGCTTTTTCGTGCGACACTTCGATGACGTGCAGACGCACCTTGCCGTCATCGACGAGCAAGGTATTTCCGGGATGCAACGCGCTCAAAATTTCGGGATGCGGCAGGCGCACGCGTTCGGCATTTCCCGGCGCCGGATCGAGATCGAGCGTGAACTCCGCGCCTTTCGTCAAATAGACGCCGCCCTCCGCAAATTCGCCGATGCGCAGCTTTGGGCCCTGCAGATCGAGCAGAATGCCGATCGGACGTCCGACTTCCTTCTCGACGGCGCGGATCATCTGCACGCGCTCGCGCATCGCGGCATGATCGCAATGACTCATGTTGATGCGGAAGAGATCGGCGCCGGCACGATAAAGATCGATCATGGTTTGCTGATCGACGCATGCGGGCCCAAGGGTCGCAACGATCTTGCAACGGCGCAGCCGTCTCATGCGTGGGCTCCCAGGGGCGGCAAGTTCAGGGATTTCGGGCCTGCCCCGTATCCGTCAACTGCACCGTCCAGTTCTTGGCATCCTTGCCGGTGTCGATCTCGAAGAAGCCGGTACGATCGAAGCCGCGCACGAAGCAATCCTCCCGGCCATCGATGTGGAATTCGCGGTCGCGCGTGCACATGAAGGCCTTGCCCTTCCATTCGCCGCCGCGCTCATCCATGGCGTAGACGTAGTAGTACTCTGCCGCGAGCGGCCCGCGCAGCAATGTCTCGCAGGCGCTGGGTTTCAGATTCCACCAGCCTTCGCTTACCCAGCGCTGACCGTCGGTATAGGCGAGCGACACGCTGACGCGGGCATTGGTGTTGTTGCAAAGGCGGAAATCGGCGCGGGCGGTGTTCGGCAACGCTGCTGCGACAAGCAAGAGTATCGGTAAGGCGTAGCGGCGCATCGAATCTCGGCGGGGGGCGTCACGAAAGCCGTCTTCTCATGGCGAGAGAATGACGGCGAGGCAAGCCGGCCGAGCCCAAACGAGTTCGCCGCCGCCCGGAGGGAGCAGCGGCGAGACGAGGCTAGTCAGGCGAAGCGGCGATCAGGGCCCGGTGTAGCGATTGAACAGGAACTTGCCGTGGCTCGCCTCGAACGGAAGCTGATTGAAATAGACCTGCTGTGCCACGTAGCGGTGCTCGTACATCGGCTGAACGACCGTGCCGGGATCGAGCCAGCTGCGCCGAGTGACCGTGAGCGGCCGCTCGCCTGTGATGATGTAGCCGCGTCGGTAGCGGTCCTGCGCCTCGGCGCTGCTCAGGATCGTGAGAAGGGCAGCCGCGCTCGCGGCGGCGGTTAAGACAAGCGGGACGATGCGGCGCATGGCGGGATTCCTTCGAGGCAAGCGCGACCCTGCGGGCCGGCCGAAGGCCGCACTCTGGCCTTCTTTTGTAAACAACCGCTACAGCTACGCTTGGTTCCCGAAATTCCGCTCATGGCAAATGCGGCATTCAATGTCGCGAATCATTTCCTGCGAATGCGAAACACGTGCAGCTCGTTGGTGCTTTCCTGCCCCTCCAGGAAATCCCCCGTTTCCCTGAGGAGATTTGGAATATCGATTGTCGACAGAGGATCGGTGCATTCGACGATGAAGCGCTGACCGGGCGCGGCCTGCCGCAAAGCCTTGCGCGCCCGCAGCGCCGGGAGCGGACATTTGAGTCCCTTGAGGTCGAGCCTGACCGGCGGGGTGGCATCATCGCTCATTATGGTCTCTTGTGCGCCGCCTGGAATTCGGATGCCGGAGATCGAAACGTGAGGCTCGTCCCGCTCGCCGAGGCTCGGACGGCTTTCCTAGCGAAAATCGAGCCGGTTGGCATGAGCAGCATGGCAACCGCGAAAGCAGGAGGGCTCGTCCTCGCCGCGGACGTACTGGCGCCGGCGGACGTTCCGGTTACAGCGCTGGCGCTTGAGCACGGCTATGCCATCGCTTCGCGCGCCACGGTCGGCGCCTCCTCGTATCTGCCGAATTTCTTGGCGACCATGCCCCGCGCGCTCGAACCCGGCGCGGCGCTCCCCGCCGACACCGATTGCATCGTCGATCCCGACGATCTTCGCCAGACCGCCGCAGGGGCGGAGATCATCGCCTCGGTCGCGCCGGGCAGCCACGTACGTCAGGCGGGCGGCGACCTGACCGCCGGCCGGGTGATCGTTCCCGCCGGGGCGCGTCTCGGCGGCACGCAAATCGCGGTGCTTCGCGCCGCCGGAGTGACCGAGGTTCCGGTCCGCGTTCCCTCAGTTGTGGTGGTGGCCCCAAAAGGCTCCTGCGCCTCCGCGGCGCTGGTGATGGATTACGTCGCCAGAGCCGGCGCCGAGGTCAGCATAGCCTACGTGCCGGAATCGCGGCTCGCCAGCGCGCTTCTGTCCACCGCGAGTGCCGATCTGGCCCTTGTGGCGGGCTGGAGCGGCGCTCCCTTCCGCTGCGCAGCGGATGCCCTGACCACAGGCGGCCAGCTCATCGCCCGCGACCTCGCCGTGAGCCCCGGGGGCGCCATGGCCTGCGGCTTCATCGATCCCAATGCCGATTCGACGCCTGTCATTCTCCTGCCGGGCCGCATCGAAGAGACGTTTGCCGCTTGGCTTTTGCTGGCGCGGCCGGCTCTCGACCAGCTCGCGGCCTTCTCGGCGCCGCGACCGGCGACCGTCCTGCCGCTGGCGCGCAAAATCTCGTCGGGCCCGGGGATGGTCGATCTCGCGTTGCTCAAGCGCCAGGCCGACAGGTGGAAACCTCTTGGGGTGGGGGATATTTCTTGGGCAGCCCTCGCCGAGGCGGATGCGTGGCTTGCAATCCCTGCCGAAAGCGAAGGCTTCGCCGCCGGCGAGATCGTTGAAGCCGAGTTCCTGTGACCGAGGATTTGCGATGAACGAGATGCGGCCGGCCCGCCATGCGTCGCGGGAACAGGCGCAGTTTCTGCGCGTGCTGTCGCGCGATGAAGCCATGGCGCGCTTTGCGCAAGCGCTCGATCCCAAACCGCTCGGCATCGAGCAGGTCGATTTGGCGGGGGCCCTCGGGCGCGTCGTCGCCGATCACATTCCTGCCCCCGTCGATGTGCCGCCATTCGATCGTTCGAATGTGGACGGTTTCGCGCTGCGCGCCGGCGATGTCGTCGCCGCCTCCGAGAATTCGCCGGCTTCGCTCGCGCTGAATGATGAGACAATCGCCTGTGGGACCGAGCCGGGTCTCACAGTCAATCCGAGTACGGCGACGCCGATCGCCACGGGTGGTCCGATCCCGCGCGGCGCCGATGCCGTCGTGATGATCGAGCACACCGACCTCGAAGCTGATCGCCTCGTCGTGCGTCGTGCCGTCGCTCCGGCGCAAAACATTTCGTTTGCGGGCAGCGATATGGCGCTCGGTGAAGTCGTGTTGCGCAAGCGCACGCAGATCGGCTCGCGCGAAATCGCGATGCTCGCCGCCTGCGGCATCGCCCGGGTCAACGTCTTTCGCAAGCCGCGCGTTGGGGTGTTCTCGACCGGCGACGAATTGATTGCACCGGGCAGTAAGCTGAGGCCCGCTGCCATCTATGACTCCAATGGGCCGATCGTATGCGCGAGCGTCATCGAGAACGGCGGAGCAGCAATCTCCTACGGCATGGTCAGCGACAACGCAGCGGCAATTGAAGCCGCCCTGCGCAAGGCGCTCACCGAATGCGATATGGTCGTCCTCTCGGGGGGCACCTCAAAAGGCGCCGGCGATCTCACCGCCGAAATTGTTGGACGGCTCGGCAAACCGGGAATCATCGCGCACGGCGTGGCGCTGAAACCGGGCAAACCGCTTTGCCTCGCCGTTGTGGACGGAAAGGCAGTGGTCGTGCTGCCCGGGTTTCCGACATCGGCGATGTTCACCTTCCACGAATTCGTCGTGCCGGTATTGCGCCGAACGAGCGGGCTGCCGGAACGCGATGAGTCAATCGTCGAGGCGCAAACCGCGGTAGCGATCCCCTCGGACTTCGGCCGCACCGAGTTCGCGATGGTAGCGTTGAGTGAACAGGACGGCGGGCTCAAAGCCTTCCCGCTCGCGAAAGGCTCGGGCGCGGTCACAAGCTTTGCGCAAGCCGACGGTTTTCTCACGATCGAAGCGCTGGCCGACCGGCTGCCGCAAGGTTCGCGGGTGCCGGTCACGCTGCTCTCACGCGATATTCAAACGCCCGATCTGACGATCATGGGCAGCCATTGCCCGGGTCTCGAACACATACTGAGCGCTCTGTCGGATAAAGGCATTCGCTCGCGCATCGTTGCGATCGGCTCGCTCGGCGGCTTGCGCGCCGCGCGACGCGGCGAATGCGATATTGCGCCGTCCCATCTCTTCGATCCGAACAGCGGCACGTACAACGCGCCCTTCCTCGATGAATGCCTGACGCTCGTCGAAGGTTGGCGGCGCATGCAGGGTATCGTCTTCAGGAAAGGCGATACTCGTTTCGAGAGCCGCAGCGTCGAAGACGCGATCGCCGCAGCCATTGCCGACGCGGATTGCCACATGGTCAACCGCAATCAAGGTTCGGGCACACGCATGATCGTCGATCGATTGCTCAACAGAGCGGAGCCTCCCGGCTACTGGAATCAGCCGCGCTCGCATAACGCCGTTGCTGCCGCCGTCGCGCAGAGCCGTGCCGATTGGGGTGTGGCGATCTCTTTTGTTGCAGATGCATACGGCCTAGGCTTTATTCCAATCGCGGAAGAGCATTTCGATTTCATCATCCCGAAAGCCCGGCGCGAACATACCCCGGTCATCGCCTTCCTCGAAGCACGTGAGAGCCCCGATGTGCAAGCCGCGCTCGCAAAGATGGGCTTCACCCCCGCACCGAAGGCGCAGTGATGCGCGTCATCGGTTTCGCCGGCTGGAGCGGCTCGGGCAAGACGACGCTGATCGTGAAACTTATCCCGGCTTTGATCGCGCGCGGCAGTTCGGTGTCGACCTTGAAGCACGCGCACCATTCGCTCGACATCGACAAGCCCGGCAAGGATTCGTATTTGCATCGGCAAGCCGGCGCTCGCGAAGTGCTGGTCGCGTCGCAAAACCGCTGGGCGCTGATGCACGAACTGCAGGGGGAAACCGAGCCGCAGCTCGCCGAGTTGTTGCCGAAATTAGGCGATGTCGATCTTGTGATCGTCGAAGGCTTCAAACGCGAAGCACACGCCAAGATCGAAGTGCACCGCAAGGAGCTCGGCAAGCCGTTCCTGTTTCCGGAGGATCGCAACATCGTTGCTGTGGCGAGCGATACGCCTCCGGCACTTCCGGACGAGCAACACAGGCAAGTCTTCGCAGCCTGCGTCAACTTGGCTGCGAGCGCCATCCGCGATGCAGAGCAAACTGGTCTGGTCATGGACTGCGGATCGCCTTCGGCGCCCGGCGACGTGGCTGAAATGCTGCCCTTTGCCTGGATCAACGATATTGAAGCTGTTTGTGATCTCGTGATGCAGAGCGCCGTGCCACTCCAAGACACCTTGCGGCGCCTGCAAAATGCAGCTGCCTGAGGCACCTCGTTGGCCCAGCTGAGCGACGACGCTTTCGCGTTCGGTTCCGAGCTCATTCCAGTCGAAGAGGCGCGTCGCGCGATGGCCGAGCGCGTGAGCGCCGTTGTCGAAACAGACGAAGTTTCGCTGATCGAGGTAGACGGCCGCGTGCTCGCAAAGCCGCTGGTCGCGCCGATCGACCTGCCGAATTTCGATAATTCCGCGGTCGACGGATACGCCGTGCAGTTCGCATCGCTCGCCACGTCAGGCGAAACGATTTTGCCTGTCGCGGGGCGCCTCGCTGCCGGTCAGACACCTCCTGCTGCACCGGTGGGGGCTGCCGTGCGTATTTTCACCGGCGCGCCGATGCCGCAAAACTTCGACACGGTGTTCATGCAGGAGGATTGCCGCGAATTGGGCGACGGGCGCGTCGCGCTTCCACAGGGCCTAGAGAAAGGCGCCAATTGCCGTCCGCGCGGCGAGGATATCGCGCGCGGCGAAACCGCGCTTGCCGCAGGACGAAGGCTTGGGCCCCGCGACATAGCGCTTGCCGCCGCGCTCGGTGCCGATCGCCTGCCGGTGCGGCGCAAACTCAGAATCGCGGTGTTTTCCACTGGCGACGAAATTGTTTCTCCAGGTGAGGAACTGCCGCCCGCCGGCCTTTATGACTCAAATCGTTTCGCATTGCAGGTGCTGCTGCGCCGGCTGAAATGCGATGTCACCGATCTCGGTATCCTGCGCGACAAGCGGGGCGAGGTCAGCAAAGCGCTCGCTTCCGCCGCGCGGGATCACGATGCAATCATCACCTCGGGCGGTGTATCGACCGGCGAAGAAGATCATGTGCGCGCCGCAATGTCGGAGGCCGGCTCGCTTGCCTTTTGGCGACTGGCGATCAAGCCTGGACGTCCTGTCGCGATGGGCGTTGTGCAAGGCACGCCGCTTATCGGCCTTCCCGGCAATCCCGTCGCGGTTTTTGTCACGTTTGCATACGTCGTGCGGCCGCTGCTTGCCGCCTTATCAGGCGAGGTTCTCGAGCCGGCGCATGCGCTCGCTGTGATTGCCGATTTCCATTATCGCAAAAAGAAGGGGCGGCGCGAATATGTTCGAGTCTCGCTCGTGCAGGATCAATCGGCCGGCACATTGGCGCGCAAATATCCGGTCGACGGGGCTGGCGTGCTTACCTCCTTGACTGCCACCGACGGGCTTGTCGAACTCCCCGAAAACATCACGGAGGTACAACGCGGCGACCGCGTTAATTTCATCGACTACCGCCTGCTCCAGTAAGCGCGCCTAAAAGGCTTCGCCCTCACCTTTGCCGAACGACCATGTGCGCGCGACATCACGCGCGCGGCGCATGCTGCCGAGCGTCAGTTTTTTGCCTTCGGCCTGTTCGGCGGCAGAAAGCCCGCCCGCAAGCCGCGTGCCCGCGCTTTGTTGCAGGACAAACGGCGCGCGTTCATCGCCACCTGCGAGCGATGCATCGACGGCTGCGATCTCGTCCGATCTGCCGCCGGCATCCAACGCCAGCATGAAGGCGAGCGGCGCGAGATCGTCGGGCGCATCGAGCCGCGCTAGGCGATAGAGATTGACGAAGCGCTTGACGCCGCGCGGTGCCGGTCCGGCGAGCGGCGCAAGTGCGGCGAGCAATTCGGCCTCGCCGTCGGAAACGGGCGTGTCTAGCGAGGAATGGCGACTGTCCATTGTCTCGGCGCCTGCAGACCCCGACGCAGCAGCGCGCCCGAGCAGGCGCTCGACAAGGCCCGTGTGATCGGCGGCCACGACCGTAAACGGCACCTGGATAATGCGCGCGAGCCGATCCGTCCCGATCCGCGCCGGATCGGCGGTCATGATCGCGACGAAGGCGGGCCTTGCGAGCAGCGCGGCAATCGATTCGCTCGCCCGGCCCGCCGCGGCTTCGAGTCCGTCGATGGCGATAATCACCCGCTGCAGTCCGCTTCCGGCGCCGCCCTGCGCAAGCCGGTTCGAAACCGACGCGAAAAACGCCCGCGCCGATTCGACGCGGATGCGATCGGACCCGCTGGCATGGAAAGGCGGCAGCTCGATCGCACCCTGCCCCGCCCCGTCGCCGGCGCGCTTCTCCGCTTCCGCCGCGCGGCCGGCCAACGCATCGACATCCCGCGCGAGATTGTCGACGCGCCGCGTCTGGTGCGACAGCCGCGAATCCAAATCCTGCCCGCGTTGCGCGACGTCGCGATCCAAGAGCGTCGTACCGCGAAACACCGGCTGCACGAAACGGAAGGCGCGCCAAAGATTTGCAAGAACGCACAAGATCGCAAGGACGATTGCGCCCGTGCGCAGGGTAGCGAGCCAGCTGAGATGCGCCTGCAGCCACTCGGCAAGCGGCCGCGCCCTCTCGCCGCTGCCGCGAATAGAGTCGATCCAGGCGTGGTCACGCTCCAGATAGCCGAAGCCCCAGGCGAGCGCCAAGAAGACGATGGCGAGGACGAGCCAGCGCGTCTGGCCGCGATAGGCATAGAGCGAGCGCAAAGCGAGACCGGCGCGTGAGGAGCCGCCGCGGCGCTGCGCGAGGCTGTTCACCTCATCTTTGTAGGCGCGGATCGGATCGTTGCCGGCGATGCCGAAGGTGCGCAGCGCCGATTCGATGCCGCCGCGGCGCGACCGTGCATAGGCGTCGACCTGCGAGCCCGCCGTCTCGTAAAGGACGGTGTCGACCAGCCGCGCGCGGCGGGCGGAGACGTCCTCGAGCGCTTGGCGCTCGCTATCGAGCCGACCACGCGCCTGATCCAGGCGCTCGTTCGCCGCACGCGCCAGCGCACGCGGGTCGCTGGTCGAATGCACGGCCTCGGCGGCGCAGTCCTGCGCGAAGCTCGGGTCGCGCCTCTCGAGCGCCTGATGCAGACGCGCGGCGAGCACCGCCTCCGCTTCGTCGGCGAGTTCATGGCCGTTGACCTGCAGAACCAGCGCCTGGCTGACATAAGGCCCGCCCGCTGCCGCCGCCTTGGCTAGCGCCTCGATACGCCGGATCAAGGCCGCAAGAACGGAGCTTTTGCCGCTGCCGGCGTCACCAAGCAGGCCGATTGAGACCGGCGTCTCGGCGCCACGATGCAGGGCGAGCTCGGCAAGGCGCGCCAGCGCCGGAGAGAGCGCGTCGGGCGCAGCGACCGCATCGGCGGCGAAGACCCTTTGGCGGCGGATCGACCCAGATGCGCCCACCTGCGCCTCGCGCGTGACCGCCGGCGGGGGCGCGGCCGCGGTCGGCTTCGGGAATTCGGCGAAGGACGGCGGAATGCGCCGGTCTGTCGTGTCGGTCTCGCTCACGCTCTTGCTCCTTGGCCCCGCCGCCCGCCTCGAAACCTGTGCCGGATGCACCGATTTTCGTGCTCTGGCAATGTTCCGCAACGCGGCAGGTTGCGGGAACGAAACGCCCGGCAATTTGCCCGCCCGGCAAAATGCTCTACCAACCGCCGCGATGCCCGACCTTCTGCTCGAACTTTTCTCGGAAGAAATTCCGGCGCGCATGCAGGCGCGCGCGGCGGCCGATTTGAAGCGCCTCGTCACCGACGCGCTGGTCGAGCGCGGGTTTGTTTACGAGGGGGCCGCCGCTTTCGCCACGCCGCGCCGCCTGGCGCTGCATGTGGCCGGTATTCCCGTGCGCCAGCCCGACACGCGCGACGAAAAGAAGGGCCCGCGCGTCGGCGCGCCGGAGGCCGCGGTGCAGGGCTTTCTGAAAGCCGCCGGCCTCGCGTCAATTGCAGATGCCACGATCGTCAAGGATGCGAAAAAGGGCGAGTTCTATACTGCCGTCATCGAGCGCCCGGGCCGCGAAACTTTGGATGTGCTCGCCGAGATTCTGCCTTCGATCATCCGCGGTTTTCCCTGGCCGAAATCGATGCGCTGGGGGGCCCAATCCATCCGCGCCGATGCGTTGCGCTGGGTGCGGCCGCTGCATTCGATCCTCGCGACATTCGGGCCCGAGACCGAGGAGCCCGACATCGTCCCTTTTGAGATCGATGGTGTTGCCGCGGGCAATGTGACGCGCGGGCACAGATTCATGGCGCCCGCCGCGTTCAAGGTGCGGCGTTTCGACGATTACGTGCCGGCGCTTGAGAAGGCCAAGGTCGTGCTCGATCCCGAGCGGCGCAAGAACATCATCCGCCATGATGCGCGCGACCTCGCTTTCGCCCAGGGGCTGGAGCTGATCGAGGACGAGGCGCTCATCGAGGAGGTGGCCGGTCTCGTCGAATGGCCGGTCGTGCTGATGAGCGAATTCGACGCGGCGTTTTTAAAAATTCCGCCGGAAGTGATCCGCGCGACGATCCGCGTCAATCTGAAATGTTTTGTGCTACGCGAGGCGGATGGCGCGCTCGCCGACAAGTTCATTCTTACGTCGAATCTCGTCGCAACCGATGGCGGCGCGGCGATTGCGGCCGGCAATGCGCGTGTCGTTCGCGCGCGTCTGTCCGACGCTAAATTCTTTTGGGAGACCGATCTTAGGATCAAGCTCGAGGACCGGTTGCCGAAGCTCGATGCGATCGTCTTTCACGAGAAGCTCGGCACGCAAGGCGAGCGCGTCAAGCGCATCGCGGCGCTGGCGCGCGAACTGGCGCCGCTCGTCGGCGCCGATCCCGACAAGGCGGCGCGCGCCGCGCGTCTCGCCAAGGCCGATCTGGTTTCCGAGATGGTCGGCGAATTCCCCGAATTGCAGGGACTGATGGGCCGCT
>JAFASC010000295.1 GCA_019244955.1 Methylobacteriaceae bacterium
AGCTCGTATTTCATATTGTCGCGCAGATAATCGAAGCCGTATTCGTTGTTTGTGCCGTAGGTGATGTCGCAGGCGTAAGCCGCTTTGCGTTCCTCGTCATCGAGCCCGTGCACGATGACGCCGACGCTCATTCCGAGAAACTTGTAAATCTGCCCCATCCACTCGGCGTCGCGGCGGGCGAGATAATCGTTGACGGTGACGACATGCACGCCGTTGCCGGCAAGCGCGTTCAGATAGACCGCGAGCGTGGCGACGAGCGTCTTGCCTTCGCCGGTTCGCATCTCGGCGATTGCGCCCTCATGCAGCACCATCCCGCCGATCAGCTGGACGTCGAAATGGCGCTGGCCGAGGGTGCGCTTCGCCGCCTCGCGCACGGTCGCGAAAGCCGGCACCAGGATGTCGTCGAGGCTTTTGCCCGCCGCCAGCTCGGCCTTGAACGCATCGGTCCGGGCGCGGAGTTCGGCATCGGAGAGCTTGGCGACCTCCGGTTCGAGCGCGTTGATGGCGGCGACCTTCGGCGTATAGGTTTTCAGCCGCCGATCGTTGACGGAGCCGAAAATCTTTTTCGCAAGCGTGCCCAACATCGGGAGCGAAACCTTTCTGGACGGCGCGGGCGCCAAATTCGTGCGAACGGCGCCTCATTAGACAGGCGATGCGCCAAAATTGCGCCGTGCGAGACGCGCTTCGCCTCTTGCGGCCTGAAGACGCGCGGAAACAGGCAAACGCCCGAAATCCAAAGCCGGCGCACAGCTTAGATGCGTTGGCGCAGAGATAAGAGGGGGTCCAAACCTTGTCAACGCGATGACCCTCGGCGATGCGCCGCCTTGAAAGCGGCGCGCGGAGGCAATAAACGGACGCCAAATCGCATCGCGAGCGCCTCGCGATGCCCCGCGGGGCTCCCCTCGAAGCGGGCTCCTGCCGCCCTCGGAGACTTTCATGAAATCATATCAGTTGCTACGCCTGACCGGCGCTGCCTTTGCCGTTGCAATGGCAGCGGCGCTCGCCACTTCCGCCTCGGCCAAGGTGCTTGCCCGGGTGAACGGCGCGGAAATAACCGACGAAGACGTGAAGATCGCTCTTGAGGACATTGGGCAGTCCCTGCCCCAGCAGATCGAGGGTCCGGCGCGTCAGGCCTACATCCTCGATTATCTGATCGACGCCAAGCTCGTCGCGCAGAAGGCGGAAGCTGACAAGATGGGCGAAGGCCCTGAATTCGCAAAGAAAGTCGCCTATTACCGCGACAAGGTCCTGATGGAGGATCTGCTCGGCAAGGTAGCCAAGGACGCCGCGTCGGACACGGCCATCCAGAAGACATACGATGACGTAGCCAAACAGCAGAAGCCGGAGGAGGAGGTCCGCGCCCGCCACATCCTCGTTGAAAGCGAGGCGGATGCGCAGGCGGCACTGAAGCGGGTCAAAGGTGGCGAGGATTTCGCCAAGGTGGCCAATGAGATGTCGAAAGACCCCGGCTCCAAGGGCGGCGAGCTCGGCTGGTTTACCAAGGAGCGCATGGTCCCGGAATTCGCTGAGGCGGCCTTCAAGATGCAGCCCGGGCAGATTTCGGATCCGGTGAAGTCGCAGTTCGGCTGGCACATCATCCAGGTCGAGGAGCGCCGCCAGAAGCAGTTCCCCCCGCTCGATCAGGTGCGCGACCAGGTGACGCGTTACGTCGTGCAGAAATCGCAGAGCGAGCTGATTCTCAAGCTCCGCGAAGAAGCCAAGGTCGAGCGCACCGAGCCGGAAAAGCCCGCCGAGGCAGCGCCCGGCGCGGCGGCGACCCCCGCGCCGGCGGCGGAGACGAAGACGCCAGCCAATCCCGCCGCGCCGGCGAGTTCGTCCAAATAGATGGCCTTGACGCGAGCTTAGCAACTCCGCAAAGGCTGCACTGCGAGCGACGGCGCACGCCTACGTGCGCCGTCGGCACTTTTGCGTCCTGAGGTATGCCGATGGCCGGCCCCGCTCCGATTTCACCGCTCGCGCCGAAATCCTACCCCGACATGCCGGCGATAGAGGGCGTGCGTTTCGCGACGGGCGCGGCGGGAATTCGCTACAGAGACCGCACCGACGTTCTGCTCGTGCTGATGAACGAAGGCACGCAAGTCGCGGGTGTTTTCACCAAATCGAAATGTCCCTCCGCACCGGTCGATTGGTGCCGGGCGAAGCTGAAAAACGGCACGGCGCGCGCGCTGGTCGTCAATTCCGGCAACGCCAATGCGTTTACCGGTAAGCGCGGCGTCGATTCCGTGCGGTTTGCGGCGAGGCTCGCCGCGCGGGCGACAGGAGCGCGCGAAAGCGAAATTTTCCTCGCCTCGACGGGCGTGATCGGCGAGCCGCTCGACGCGGGCAAGTTCGACGGCGTGCTCGACAAACTCGCCGCCGAGGCAAAGCCGGACGCGTGGCTCGACGCCGCGCGCGCGATAATGACGACCGATACGTTTCCGAAAGTCGCCACGGCGACCGCGGAAATCGGCGGGGTCGAGGTGACGATCGGTGGCATTGCGAAAGGCGCCGGCATGATCGCGCCTGACATGGCGACAATGCTGTCTTTCGTTTTCACCGACGCGCCGATTGATGCGCCGGTCTTGCAGAAGATGCTGTCGAAGTCGGTGCAAAATTCCTTCAACGCGATCACCATCGACAGCGACACGTCGACGTCCGATACGTTGATGCTGTTTGCGACGGGAACGGCGGAAGCCCGCGGCGCACCGCGCATCAAATCCGCGAAGCATCACAAGCTTGCGAACTTCGAGCGCGCGCTCGATTCCGTGCTGCTCGACCTCGCGCAACAGGTGGTGCGCGACGGCGAGGGCGCGCGGAAATTCGTCGAGGTTCAGGTCGAGGGCGCAGCAAGCGACAAGGCGGCCAAGCGCATCGCGCTGTCGATCGCCAATTCACCGCTAGTGAAAACAGCGATTGCCGGCGAAGATGCCAATTGGGGTCGCATCGTCATGGCCGTCGGCAAGGCCGGCGAGAAAGCCAAACGCGACCGCCTGTCGATCTATTTCGGCGACGTGCGCGTCGCGCACAAGGGGTTGCGCGATCCCGATTACGATGAGGAGAAAGCGTCCGCCGTGATGCAGCAGGATAAGGTCGTCATCCGGGTCGATCTCAATATCGGCAAGGGGCGCGCAACGGTGTGGACCTGCGACCTTACGAAAGAATATGTCGCGATCAACGGGGACTACCGGTCTTGAACGATCAGGACCGGAGCGAACCGGTTCCCTTCTCCTCGATCATCCAAGCGCTCAGCAGATCGGCTGATCGCACCGTCTCCGTTCCCGATTCGTGGCGGCAGGGCCGCGCGATGTTCGGCGGACTTGCGGCGGCGCTCTGCGTTCAAGGCGCGATCGATCAGATTCCCGATCTGCCGCCACTGCGCTCGGCGCAATTCCTGTTCGTCGGGCCGGCGACGCAATCGGTGCGCATGTCGGCATCGCTGCTGCGGCGTGGCAAATCGGCGGTGATCGCCAGCGCCGAGATGAGCGACGCGACAGGGACGCTCGTGCAGTCCCAGCTCTGCTTCGGCAATGCGCGGCCCTCTGCGATCGATTACAACGATCTCAAAGCGCCGGATGTCGAGCCTGCCGAATCCTATCCACGCTTCGAGCCGCCTGTCCGCAGCGGCGCGCCGGCTTTCCTCCGGAATTTCGAGCTGCGCGTAGCCGGCACGGACGTGCCGTTCAGCGGCGCCAAAGAGCCGGATTTCCTGACCTGGATGCGTTTCCGCGCCGAGGCTGACCGCACCGCCAACGTGGCGCCGGCCGTCGCGCTGGTTGGAATCGGCGACGCTCCGCCATCGGGTGGCGTGCTTCTGTTCAAAGCGCCCGCGCCCATCAGCACGATTGCGTGGTCGCTCGACGTTCTGACCGAGAGGCCATTAACAAAAGATGGGCTCTGGCTGATCCGCCGGCGCCTAGATTTCGCCAAGGACGGCTATTCCACCGAGACGATTACCGTCTGGAACAGCGACCGAGCGCCGATCATGGTCGCGCGCCAGAACGTTGCCCTTTTCGCGTAAGCGGCCGAGGACGCATCGGAACATTCGCGGCATCCCCACTGTTTCCGCCCCTGTACCGGAAACGTAATTGCATGATGCACGTGAATGTCCGCAAGCTGGTCCTCGGACGCCGTCTCGCGAACCGCGAGTTCAGCGAGCAAAAGATCGGGGCCTTCGAGGGCGTCGCCGTCATGGGTCTCGACGGGCTCGGCTCCTCGGCCTATGGGCCCGAGGCCGCGCTTACGATCCTGATCCCACTCGGGGCCGCGAGCCTTTCTTATATCGGCTGGGTAATGGCGCCGATCGTGGCGCTGCTCGCGATCCTGTTCGCCTCGTATTGGCAGACCATCCGCGCTTATCCCAGCAATGGCGGTGCCTACATCGTCGCCAAGGAAAATCTGGGGCGGAACGCAAGCCTGCTCGCCGCCGCGGCATTGATGATCGATTACGTGCTGAACGTCTCGGTCGGCATTTCGGCCGGCGTCGGTGCGCTCGTCTCGGCAGTGCCGGAGCTACATCCCTATATCCTGTGGCTCTGCCTCGGCATCCTGGCGATCATTACGCTGATGAATTTGCGGGGCACACAAGAGTCGGGCCGTGTTCTCGCAATCCCGACCTATCTGTTTCTGACGAGCTTCGCGATCATCCTTGGACTGGGAACATACAAGGCGTTTGCATCAGCCGGACATCCGCAGCCGGTCGTCGCGCCACCCGGCCTGCCGCAAGCCACGGAAGCGGTGAGCATCTGGCTGTTGTTGCGCGCGTTTGCGAGCGGCTGCACGGCAATGACCGGGGTGGAAGCCGTCAGCAACGGCATGAGTGCTTTCCGCGAGCCGCCGGTGAGATACGGCCATCGAACACTGACGGCTATCGTCGTGAGCCTTGGCCTCCTGCTCATCGCGATCGCGCACCTGTCGACCGCATATGGAATCGGCGCGATGGATCAGACGCAGGAGGGTTACCAAAGCGTGCTGTCGCAGCTCTGCGGAGCAATCGCCGGGCGCGGAGCGTTGTATTACGTCGCGATCGGCAGCCTGCTTTGTGTCCTCGCGCTCTCCGCCAACACAAGTTTCGTCGGCTTTCCCCGTCTGTGCCGGACAGTGGCCGAAGACGGGTTCCTGCCGAAATCCTTTGCGATTGCAGGACGACGCCTCGTGTTTTCGGTCGGCATTCTTTATCTTGCCGCTTGCTCGGGGTCGCTGCTCCTCATTTTCAATGGGATCACGGACCATCTCATTCCGCTCTTTGCCATCGGCGCGTTTTTGACGTTCACGCTGTCGCAAACGGGAATGGCCGTCCATTGGTGGCGTATGATTCGCGCGAAAGAAGCCAAGGGAAGGCGCGCTACGCATCGCACCCATTTCTGGATCAATGCCGTCGGCGCGACGACCACGGCAATCGCCCTTATCATCATTATCATTGCCAAATTCACCGAAGGGGCATGGATTACGATCCTGGCAATCCCCTGCGCAATTGCGCTGCTCAAAGCGATCCGGCACTATTATGATGAGCTGGAGTCGCAGCTGCATGAAGGCCGGCCGCTCGACTTAAGCGGAGGAACTGAGCCGCCGATCGTTCTGGTTTCCGTCGAAGGATGGAGCAAGCTCGCCTCCAAATCCATCGGTCTCGGACTAACGCTTTCGCCCGACGTTGTCGGCCTGCATCTCACGCACCTGCAGGGTCCCGATAGCGAGGTAGACCAGCGCGCAATGCGCACGCAATGGGAGAAGAATGTCGCCGAACCCGCGCGCAAGGCCGGTCTCCCGGCGCCGCGGCTCATGGCTCTCAACGCGCAACATCGCGCGATGCACGAACCGGTTTTGCGGGTTGTGCAAGAGCTCAACGCGAAATTTCCCGGGCGGCGCGTTGCTGTCCTTATCCCAGAACTGGTCAAGCAGCGTTGGTATCAGCGTATTCTGCACACTCACCGCGCCCGCCGTCTGCGCACGCAGCTGCTGACCTATGGCGGCGCCGGCCTGACGGTGATCAGTGTTCCCTGGTATTTGGACGCGGTTCCCCACCCCGCCGAGGCGGAGTGATAGAGCGGCCCGGTTGACTCCCGGTTTTGATGGGGGCTTTTTGCGTCCGGTCGCCCTTGAGTTTGCACCGCTCCATGCGCATCGTCCATGTAAGAGAACGCACGGTTCCGATCGCCTCGGCCATCGCCAATGCGTATATCGATTTCAGCAAAATGACGCTGAGCCTCGTCGCAATCGTCACCGACGTCATGCGCGACGGCAAACCGGTTATCGGCTACGGCTTCAACTCGAATGGCCGTTACGGGCAAGGCGCGCTGATCCGCGAGCGGTTTCGACCGCGCCTGCTCGATGCCGATCCCGCAAGTCTGCTCGAGCAATCCGGCGACAATCTCGATCCGCATAAAATTTGGGCGACGCTGTTCAAGAACGAAAAGCCTGGCGGTCACGGCGAACGCTCGGTCGCGATCGGCACGATCGACATGGCCGTGTGGGATGCCGTTGCCAAGATCGCGGGCAAGCCGTTGTTCCGCTTGCTTGCCGAGCGGCATGGCGGTGAGGCGGACCCGCGCGTGTTCGTCTATGCCGCGGGCGGCTATTACTATCCCGGTAAAGACATCGAGCTCCTGCAGCGGGAGATGCAATCGTATCTCGATCGCGGCTATAGCGTGGTGAAGATGAAGATCGGCGGCGCGCCGCTTGCCGACGACCTGAAGCGCATCGAGGCGATATTGGCGATTCTGCCGAAGGGCTGCAGCCTCGCCGTCGATGCGAACGGCAGGTTCGATTTGCAAACGGCGGTCGCCTACGCCACGGCGCTCTCCGCTTACGATCTCTTCTGGTACGAAGAACCCGGGGATCCCCTGGATTTCGAATTGCAAGCGCAATTGGCCGAGCACTATGCCAAGCCGATGGCAACCGGCGAGAACCTTTTTTCCATGCAGGACGCCCGCAATCTCATCCGTTATGGCGGCATGCGCAAAGATCGCGACTGGCTGCAATTCGATTGCGCGCTGAGCTACGGCCTCGTCGAATATTTGCGCACGCTCGAGATGCTGAAGAGTTACGGCTGGTCGCCGAAACGCTGCATCCCGCACGGGGGCCACCAGATGTCGCTCAACATAGCGGCGGGCCTCGGTCTCGGCGGCAACGAATCCTATCCCGATCTCTTCCAGCCCTATGGCGGTTTTCCCGATGGCGTAGGGGTTGAGAGCGGCTATATCACCATGCCCGACCTGCCCGGCATCGGCTTCGAGGGCAAATCGGATTTGATCAAGGAAATGCGGGCTCTCGCGAGTTGACGAAATGAAGTTCACGCGACGTAGGTTCGGTTTGTCTGCGGGCGCGGCCTTTGCCGGGCTGATGCATGCCGCCGCCTTCGCGCAAGACAGGCCGAAACTCCGCGTCGGAGTGCTGCGGCTTGCTTCCTCCGGCAACGTCTTCATCGCCGCCGATCGCGGTTACTTTCGCGACGCCGGACTGGATGTTGAATTGAAGTTTTTCGACGCGGCCCAGCCAATCGCCGTCGCGACCGCCTCGGGCGATGTGGATATCGGCGTGACCGCCTTCACGGGCGGCCTGTTCAATCTCGCCGGAAAGGGCGCGGTCTCGATCATTGCCGGCCAGAGCCGCGATGTGTCCGGTTTTCCGCTCATGGCCTATCTGGCGACCACGCAGCCGTCAGGCGCGAGCCTCAAATCGCTGCGGGACATCCAGGGCAAGAGCGTCGGCATCACGCAGATCGGATCGAGCTTCCATTACAGCGCCGGGCTAATCGCGGAGAAATACAAATTCCCGCTATCGGATGTGAAATTCGTGCCGCTGCAATCTATGTCGAACGTTGCGTCGGCCTTGAAAGGCGGCCGCGTCGAAGCGGCGATCCTGCCGGCGACGGCCGCGCAGCCGCTTATCGATGCAGGCGACGCGCGGCTGCTGGGTTGGGGCGGCGACGAAGCGCCCTGGCAACTCGGCGCCGTCTTTGTCTCCCAGAAGGTGAAAGCAAATCCCGATCTGATCGATCGCTTCCTCTCCGCCTACCGGCGCGGCTGCAAGGATTATCACGACATCCTGCTCGCGTCGGTGAAGAACGGAGTTGCGGCGCTGACGCCCCAGACCCAGCCGCTGCTCGAGGCAATTGCGCGCGAAACAAACCAACCGGTCGATAAGATCAGAGTGGGCTTGGCCTACATCGATCCGAACGGCGCGCTGGATGTGCAGGGCGTCGCGCATCAACTCGCCTGGTTCCAGGAGCACGGCTTCGTCGACAAGGGTTTCGGCGTCGACAGAATTGTCGACCCGCGCTTCGTCAAATTGCCTTGAGAGCTGATGACGATCATAGTCGAGCGCGTTTCGCATCGCTTCGATTCGCTCGATGTCCTTGCCGATATCTCTTTCGAGGTCGGCGACAATGAAATCTTCGCCGTCGTCGGGCCGTCGGGCTGCGGCAAGAGCACGCTACTTTCGATCATTGGCGGATTGATCGAGCCGAGCGCCGGGGCGGTGCGCGTCGGCGGCGTCTCACCCGACGCGCTGAACCCGATCACCTTCGTTTTCCAGGACTTCGCGCTTCTGCCATGGCGCAGCGTCGCAACCAATGTACAGCTGCCGTTGGAACATCGCGACTTGCCGCGCGCGGAAATGCAGGCGCTCGTCAACGATGCCCTCAGGCGCACGGGACTCGTTGATTTCGCCGAGGCCTATCCAAAGCAGCTTTCGGGCGGCATGCGTCAGCGCGTCGGCATTGCCCGCGCGCTCGCGGTGAAGCCATCGATCCTCCTCCTGGACGAGCCGCTCTCGGCACTCGACGGACAAACGCGCGAGATTTTGATGGAGGACCTGTCGCAGCTTCTCGCATCGACGCGTGTGAGTGCGGTCTACGTGACGCATAATCTCGACGAGGCGCTGCGGCTCGCCGATCGTATCGCTGTGTTTTCGCGTCGTCCCGGGCGCCTGCGCGAAATTCTCGAAGTGCCCATTCCGCGGAGCGAGCGTATGACGCCGGGCGCCGCCGCAGATCTTGCGGCGCTACACGAGCGCCTCTGGTCTTTGATCCGCACCGAAGCAATCGATGCGGAACGCGAGGTCGGGCATGTCTGAGTGGCCCATGTCTGAGTCGCCCATGTCTGAGTCGCGCATCTCTCAGCCGCGCCTCGCCCCCGTGCGGTTTCGCGGCCGTGGTTTTGTGGTCACGCCGCGCTGGTATGGGGGCCTCGCAGCTTTCTTCATCATCATCGCGCTCTGGCAGGCGGCAGGGAGCCTCGGCTGGGTGAGCCCGCTTTTCCTGCCGAGCCCGCTTGCGATCCTTCAGGCGCTGATCGCGCTTACCGCGAGCGGGGAACTCGGGCAGCATATCGCCGCCTCGGCGATGCGCATCGGCGTCGGTTGGGCGCTCGGGACGAGTGCGGGGCTCGCGCTCGGCCTATCGATGGGACTGTGGGGGCTCGCCCGCTCCATCGGCATCTCGGTGGTCTCGGCGCTGTTCCCGATCCCCAAGATCGCGCTTCTGCCGTTGCTCATCCTGTGGCTCGGCATTGGCGAACCTTCGAAAATCGCGACGATCGCGCTCGGCGTGTTCTTCCCGACGACGATTGCCACCTATAGCGGCGTCGATGCCGTGCCGCGGACGCTGATCCGGATGGCCCAGAGCTTCGACCTGCCGTTTTCCGCGATCGTGCGGAAAATCGTCGTCCCGGCCGCGCTGCCCTCGATCCTGTCGGGGTTCCGCATCTCGGCCTCGATCGCCTTGCTCCTCGTGGTCTCGGCCGAGATGATAGGGGCCGATCGCGGCATCGGCGCCTTCGTGTTGCAGGCCGGCAACCTCATGCAGACCGACCAGCTGCTTGCCGGCGTTGTCGTGCTGTCGATCTTCGGACTGATCGTCGCACGGTTGATCGGCTTCCTCGAGGCGCGTCTCCTTGCCTGGCGTTAAGCGTAACGGTTTCTAACGGAAGATTAATTATCGCCTATTGCGTTGCATTCTGTATACTTTGCGTATCCGAGCTGGCGGCCGGACTTGCGCGTTTGCCGTGGGGTCCAGACGATCGGGACGAGGGCTGAACCCCAGCCGATACTCCGTCGTTTGCCCCGTGGTGGAACGAGGCTGAGGTGATGCGCGACGCGATGGCCGCAGGCGAGCGAGCCGACTTTTCCGACGATGTCGTCGCCCGGCGGACCTCCGCCGAGCGACCGCGCGCCTCGCAGGCCCGGCCTCGGCGGCGGTTCTCGCCCTTCCTGCTGTTGCTCCTCGCCCTGGCGATCGCGGGCGGCGTCTATTGGGTTCATTTCCGCCCCGCGCCCGCGCCGAAGGGACCGGCAGTACCGGTTGCGGTGCCCGTCACTGCGGAGAGCGCGAAGAGCCAGGACGTCCCCGTCCAGCTCGCCGCGATAGGCTCGATCCAGGCAGCAAACACGGTCGTGGTGCGCTCGCGCGTCGATGGCGAACTGCAAAAGGTCGCCTTCCAGGAAGGCCAGATGGTGAAGGAGGGCGACCTCCTCGCCCAGATCGATCCGCGCCCGTTCCAGGCGGCGCTCGATCAAGCGGTCGCCAAGAAGCAGCAGGACACAGCCCAGCGTGCCAATGCGCAGCGCGATCTCGTCCGCTATAACCAGCTTGGCGCGTATGCGACGGGGCAACAGCGCGACACGCAGGTCGCGCTCGTTGATCAGCTCACCGCGCAGATCGCGGGCGATCAGGCCGCGATCGAAAACGCCCAGACCCAGCTCTCCTACACCCGGATCACCGCGCCGCTATCGGGACGCACCGGCTTCCGTCTCGTCGATCAGGGCAACATCGTTCATGCCTCCGATCCGAACGGGATCGTGACGATCGCCCAGCTGCAGCCGATCGCCGGGATTTTCACACTGCCGGAGCGCTACCTTTCCGATGTGCAGAACGCGATTCGAGCCGGCCCTGTGAAAGTGTGGGCGCTGCAGCAGGATGCGAAGACGGAAATCGCCCAAGGCACTCTTGCCCTGATCGACAACAGCGTCGATCCGACGACGGGCACGATCCGCGCGAAAGCGATATTCGCGAACGAAGACAACAGGCTTTGGCCGGGCGAATTCGTCAACATTCGCATCCAGACCGGCATCATAAAGGACGCGACGACCATCCCCGCCACGGCGGTGCTGCACGGGCAGGACGACCTCTACGCGTATGTGGTCAAGCCGGATAACAAGGTCGAGTCGCGGCCGATCAAGACCGGTTATGCCACCGAGCAATTCTATGTCGTCAAGGAGGGCATCAAAGTCGGCGAGACGGTCGTCACCGGCGGGCAATATCGCCTGACGAATGGCACACTCGTTGCAATCGACAAAGGCGGCGATCAGCAGCCGCCGGAACAACAAGCCGCGAAGTAGGGCTTAGAGCCATGGCGAGCGGCGTCTCCGCACCCTTCATCCGGCGGCCGATCGCAACGACGCTCTTGATGATCGGCGTTTTCTTGGTGGGGCTTGCAGCCTATCCGCTGCTGCCGGTCGCGCCGCTGCCGCAGATCGACTTCCCGACGATTCAAGTCAGCGCGAGCCTTCCGGGCGCGAGCCCGGAGACGATGGCCTCATCAGTGGCGCAGCCTTTGGAGCGGCAATTCGCGCAGATCGCGGGCGTGTCACAGCTGACCTCGTCGAGTGCGCTTGGCTCGACGACGATCACCGTCCAGTTCGATCTTGACCGCAACATCGATGCGGCCGCGCAGGACATCCAAGCCGCGATCAACGCGGCAAGCGGCCAATTGCCGAAGAACCTGCCGACCCCGCCGACCTACCGAAAGGTCAATCCCGCCGACCGGCCGATCATTCTGTTTGCGGTGTCCTCCGACACGCTGCCGATGACCCAGGTTGACGATATCGCCGACACCAAGATCGCGCAGCAGGTCAGTCAAATCTCCGGTGTAGGGCAGGTCAGCATCGGCGGTGAGCGCAAGCCAGCGGTACGCGTCCAGATCGATCCGGCGAAACTCGCGGCGAAGGGTATTTCGCTCGAAGACGTTCGTGCCAAAATCGCGGTCTCCACGGTCGACCTGCCGAAAGGGACGTTTCAAGGCGCCAAGCGCTCCTACACGATCTACGACAACGATCAACTGACCTCGGCCAAGCCCTGGAATGACGTGATCGTAGCTTATCGGAACGGCGCCCCGGTCCGCATCAGCGATCTCGGCCAGGCGATCGACGGACCGGAAGACGTAACCAAGCTCGGCTGGTCTGAGAACAAGCCGGCCATCGTCCTGGTCGTATTCAAGCAACCCGGCGCCAACGTCATCAGCACGGTCGAGCGCATCAAGAGCCAACTCGCCAAGCTTCGCGCGACGATCCCGCCGGCAGTCAAGATCGAGATTTTGAGCGATCGCACGCAAACCATTCGGGCCTCGGTCCAGGACGTGCAGTTCACGCTTATGCTCACCATCGCGCTAGTCGTGATGGTCATCTTCATCTTCCTGCGGAATTTCTGGGCGACGGCCATCCCGAGCGTCACAGTGCCATTGTCGCTGCTCGGCACGTGCGGGCTGATGTATATCATCGGCTACAGCCTCGATAATCTTTCCTTGATGGCGCTGACCATCGCCGTCGGCTTCGTCGTCGACGACGCGATCGTCATGCTGGAAAACATCGTGCGGCACATCGAGGACGGCGAGAAGCCGCTCGAGGCCGCATTCAAGGGCGCCGGCGAGATCGGCTTCACGATCGTGTCGATCAGCGCGTCGCTCGTGGCCGTGTTCATCCCGCTGCTTTTGATGGGCGGTATTTTTGGCCGCCTGTTCCGCGAATTCGCGGTGACAGTGACCTTGACCATCATCGTCTCCGCGATCGTGTCGCTTACCCTGACACCGATGATGGCCTCGCGCCTCCTCAAGGACGAGCGGCATGCGCGGCATGGTCGCCTGTATCGGATGGTCGAGCGCTTTTTCGATCGGATGCTCGAGGCGTACATGTCGCTGCTCGACGTGTGCCTGCGTCATCGCTTCATCACGCTTCTGACATTCTTCGCGACGGTTGCGCTTTCCGCCTACTTGTTCGTGATCATTCCGAAAGGCTTCTTCCCGAATCAGGACACGGGTTTCATCATTGCGACAACCGAGGCCGCGCAGAGCGTGTCCTTCCCGGAAATGGCGCGGATACAAAAGCAATTCGGCGAGCTGGTCCTGCGTGACCCGGCTGTCGAGACCGTCGGCATGTCGATCGGGACCGGCGGCGGCGCGACCGGCACGAATTCCGGCCGCATGTTCATCACGCTCAAGCCTCGCGACGAGCGCGATGTCGGTGCCGATGAGTTCATCCGAAGGATAAGGCGCGCCGCGACAAAGATAGAAGGTGCCGCAATTTACCTGCAGAACGCGCAGGATATCACTGTGGGGGGCCGCACGACCCGCACGCAATATCAGTACACGCTGACCGATGCGGATCTGGCTGAACTCAACGAGCTATCGCCGAAAATTGTCGCAGCTTTCAAAAAAGTGCCACAGTTGCAGGACGTCGCGACCGACCAGCAGAGCCAAGGCACGACGCTGACCCTGACGATCGATCGCGATCAGGCGGCGCGCTTTGGCATCGACCCGCAGCTCATCGACGATACGCTCTATGATGCCTTTGGCCAGCGGCAGGTCACGCAATATTTCACCCAGCTCAACAGCTATCACGTCGTGCTGGAAGTCCTGCCCGAGCTGCAGGAGGACCCTGAGACGCTGAATCGCCTGTATTTGAGATCGCCTGTCACCAATCAGCAGGTGCCGCTCGCGACCTTCGTTCACTGGACGACCCAGAAGGTACAGCCGCTCTCGATCAGCCACCAGGGACAATTCCCGGCCACGACGATCAGCTTCAACCTTGCGCCGAACGTCTCGCTCGGCGAGGCGACGCAGGCGATCGACAAAGTCATGCGCGAGCTCAACGTGCCGGCGACGCTCAGCGCGTCTTTCCAAGGCAACGCCGCAGCATTCCAGGATTCGCTGAAAAGCGAGCCGTATCTGATCACGGCCGCGCTCATCGTCATCTACATCATTCTCGGCATGCTCTATGAGAGCACGATCCATCCGCTGACAATTCTCTCGACGCTGCCATCGGCGGGGCTCGGGGCCGTCGCCACCCTGATGCTGTTCGGTTTCGATTTCAGCTTGATTGCGCTCATCGGCATCATCCTGCTCATCGGCATCGTGAAGAAGAACGGGATCATGATGGTCGACTTCGCCATCCATGCGGAGCGTGATCGCGACATGACGCCGGCGGAATCGATCCGTGAAGCCTGCCGTTTGCGCTTCCGTCCGATCATGATGACGACCATGGCGGCCATTCTCGGCGGCGTGCCGCTCATGCTCGGTACCGGCACCGGCTCGGAGCTGCGCCAGCCGCTCGGCTACTGCATGGTCGGCGGCTTGATCGTCAGCCAGGCGCTGACCCTGTTCACGACGCCGATCGTCTATCTTTATCTCGATCGGCTATCGAACTGGCTGCAGGGCGCTAAGCACGAGGAGGAGGTGCATGTGCCCGCGCCCAAGGAGAGCGTGCGGCCGGCAGCCTAAAGGTGAGAGCGGCTGCGGCAGCTTCTCGCCAGGCCGTGCTCGGTCTTTGCCCAGCCAAACGGATCGCGCCAGAGCTCAAGCATGGCGCGCCAGGCCGCGATCGTGACCAGCGCCTGATAGGCCGGCCACAATAAGAGCCACGGCCACAGGATCCCGAGCTTCTGTCGCTTCATGCCGACCGCGATTGCGCCGAAGACAGCCAACGCGCCGAAGAACGCGTTGAAGCACCAAAGCGTGCTGTGCACGAACTCGGCCGTGCTTTGCGGCAGAGGAAGCGGTTCGAAGACCAGATTCCACAAAAGCAGCAGACCGAAAACCGGCCAGAAAAGTGCGCCCAGTATGGCGCTCCCGAGACTGATGAGCGTACATGCAGCCGAAACAAACCCCAGCTCGCGGGCTAGCCGCCGCGGATTTCGCGCGTTGATGAACAGCGTCTGCATCCAGCCTTTGATCCAACGGGTGCGCTGGCGCAGGAACGCTGGAATGGCTGCGGGTACTTCCTCGAACGTTTCGGACTCGAGCGTTGAAACAGGGTATCGGAAGCGCGCGAGACGTAACCCGAGGTCCGCGTCCTCCGTCACGTTCCAGGCATCCCAACCGCTGACCCGGCGTAATGCAGCCGTGCGGAAGTGATTGGAGGTGCCGCCGAGCGGAATCGGCAAACTTAATCTGGCGAGGCCCGGAACGATCACTTCAAACAATGTCGCATAGTCTAGCGCGTACAGGCGGGTCAGCCAATTGTCCGCGTAATTGTCGACGACGAGCCGCGCCTGTAAGCAGCCGAGATTCGGCGTGCTTTCATGGAACGCCTCCGCAGCGCGGCGCAATTGCGATTTCTCGGGCTTGTCCTCGGCGTCGAAGACGCATGTCAGCGCGCCGCGTGCAAAGGGAAGCGCGACATTCAGCGCTCGTGGCTTTGTCCGCGGCAAGCCTGCGGGCGCGATCACGATCTCGAAAGGAAAACGCCCGCGCGCCGCCCGAAGCGCCGCGATTGTTTCAAGATCATCCTCCTCGACCACGATTTTCGTGTCGAGTTTGGCACACGGATAGTCGAGTTCCTCGAGTGCGCTCAGCAATTGCGTGACGATTGCCTGTTCGCGATACAAGGCGACGATGATCGTGTAGACGGGCAACTCGGCGTCGGCGAGTGCCGGGGCATGTGTAGAGGCTCCGAAGCTCATCGAGACGCAGAACAATCGCAAAAGGATTGCAGAGAAGAACGCGAGCGCAATGCACGAGCCAGCCATCAGAGGGAAGCTGAAGGCGAGCGCGCCGAAAACGGCAAGACCTGCAAGAGCTATAGAGGTTTCGCGCGCGGTGGGCCCATGGCGCACCGAGAGAGTCGCATCGAAGTCCCCCAGCAATTCCGATGCTTCGGCGGCGATCGTTGCGCCGGCATGCGCGCGTAGCGCATTGTCGAGGCGCTCCGGAGTGGTGAGCGCGAGCGGCACGTGAAGGCGTTCTGCCGGATGAGCATGCGACATGAGCCGCTCGAGCGCGGCGCCGCGCGGCGCAACGAGAATGCGCGCGTCGGTAACGCCGTTCTCAGCGATCGGCGCAACGCCTTGCCGCGTTGCCGCGTGGTGATCGATGTCCTCGCGCAGCGGAATGGTCGTGGCCAGGAAGGGCAGGCCGAGATGCTCCGCGATCAAGCGGTAGAGTGTATCGGCCCTGACGTAGCCGCTACCGATCAGATAATCGGCGACGGTGACGCCTTGCCGGCGCGCCGCCTTCGCCGCTGCGGCGATCTGGGCCGGCGCGAAGCCGCGCCTGGCGAGCATGGCGAGCACCGGGGAACTTTCGCCGTCCGTCTTCGTGCGGCCGAGCGTGACAGGCGCCAGCCGCGGCCTTGCCGGGGCGGGAGACCTATGCGATCCCTCCCGCCGGGATGGCGGCGGGGCACGCTCCCGCTCGCTCCAAAGCGAACTCATCGGCTGACTCACGCACGACCGGACGCCACTTGTTCATCATTGTTCAACGTTGCACAGGGTTTTACAAGGTGGATAAGTCAGTAAAAGCCTGCTGGCATGTGCTTAGTTTGACAGCTGCGCTGTTCTTGGGCGCGATGGCCCACGCTCAGACCGCCCCGGCGGATAGCTCAGTGCCGCTTTTGTGGGATTTGACGCACCGGGTCGAGAAGCCCGACACAAGCGGTCTGCGTCTGATCCGCTTTATTACGGAAGACGACTATCCGCCCTTCGACTTTACTTTGCCGGACGGAACGCTCACCGGATTTAACGTCGACCTCGCGCGGGCCATATGCGAAGAGCTGCAAGTCGCCTGCACAGTACAGGCACGGCGCTGGGACACCCTGATCCCCTCTCTGGACGAAAATCGCGGTGACGCAATCATCGCGTCCATGCAAATCAACGCGGAGACGCGCAAGCACGTCGCATTCACCTCGCCATATTATCTGACGCCGGGGCGGTTCGTGACGCTCCGCTCGACGACCCTTGGGGCGGCCATTCCCGAGGTGTTGGCAGGCCACACGATTGGCGTGGTGGGGAAGAGCGCGCATAGCGCCTTTCTCGAGACGTTCTTCGCCAAATCGACGATCAAGGCCTTCGAATCGCCTCAGGCCTTGCGAGCTGCGCTACGCAACGGCGAGATCGAGACGCTGTTCGGCGACGCCAACGCCCTGAGCTTCTGGCTGAACGGAACCGATGCGGCTGGCTGTTGCGCGTTCAAGGACGGGGCTTTTCTCGACCCAAATTTTTTCGGCGAAGGCGTGGGGATTGCCGTGCGCAGCGGAAACGGCAACCTGCGTCGGGTGCTCGATTATGCGCTGGCGAAACTCGCCGAGCGGGGTGTCTATGCCGATCTTTATCTCAAATATTTTCCGATCGGCGCCTACTAGGCCGCTTGCCGCCTAGAGATATTTTGCAAGCTCCGCGGCGGCGGCCTCGGGTTTGCGGTCCAGGCGGAAAGGCCGCACAAACCGCCATTGCTTGTCCATGAGATAGACGAGCGCGGTGTGGTCCATCGTGTAGTCGTCGCCCTCATTGCCGACCTTTCGCGAATAGACGCGAAATTCCTTGAGCACGGGGTCGATCTGTTCCCGGCTGCCGGTCGCACCGACGATGCGCGGATCGAAGCTCGCAAGATAGTCCTTGAGCACATCCGGCGTATCGCGCTCGGGATCGACCGTGATGAACAGGGCGGCGGCTTTCTTCTCGGGTCCGAGCGCACGCAGGACTTCCGACATTTCAAAGAGCGTGGCCGGACATACGTCCGGACAATGCGTGTAGCCGAAGAAGATCAGCGTCGGCTCCCCGGAAAAATCCTTCTGCGTGATGGTTCGTCCATCCGACGCGGTGAGCGTGAATGGACCGCCGATGCCGGAGGCCGCCGGCGCGTCGGCATCGCGCAGCGTTACAAAGGCAGCGACGGCGAGCGCCGCCAGGCCCACGACAAAGATCAGCACCGGAAGCAGCAGCCGGCGATCGAGAGGTCCCGTGCGTTTGGTCGAATTGGGAGATGTGTTCGGGTCGAGATGCAAGGCCGCTGCTCCGCCGGAGAAGTTCAGGAATAACGGCATCTGCGGGTTCGTCCAGCAGATGCCTCGGCCGGGCCGCCAAGTTCACAGTCAGGCTTGTGAAGCCCTGCGCCTTGAATTATAGACCCGAGCCTCGCTTCAGGGCAGGACGCGACAACGCTCTTTTGAGCGGGCGGCTATGCTCGGCGCGCGGGGCCATAGCTCAGTTGGGAGAGCGCTTCAATGGCATTGAAGAGGTCGTCGGTTCGATTCCGTCTGGCTCCACCAACCAAATCAAAGACTTAGATCGACACGGTAGCCTGGCTGTCACGGTCGGGTAAGCAATAGGTAAGCAGCGGGAGCGAAACGGGCGCGCTCTTATCAGGCCCTATGCGGCCCCCCGCGCGGTTTCGAGGCAATTCCGCCTAGTCGCATTCCTCGGCAGAAACCCGAGCCGGAAGACTGTCGTCAGCCTCGCCGGTGAAGTGCGTCTCCCAAACCTCGCCTATAGCATCGGTCCGCTGCTTTCAGCATGTCGTCGGGCGAGATGATCGCCTTCAGAACGTCTCGAACGGCTGAACCCTCGAAAAGCTCGGAACCTGGGAGCCCCGGGAATCAGGGCCGAAATAGAAGTTCAGCGTCTAAACCGTTGCGGCCACGCCACACCCTTCCACAGACTGCGACATTCACGCAGATTCCCGTTTTACGGCTCAGGTGACGCATGTATGTTGCCGTTGCGAGTAGGGCCGTAACCCCTCTCGTGAGGGGCGGACAACAGGTTAACAGCCGGGGACGCACCTTAACAGGAGGGGATCAGGTCCAGCTTGGAGGGCAATTTCGATAAGGCCGCAAAGCCGAATCGTCGGTCCGAGATGCAAAACCAATCCCGAACGGGTCAACCAAACTGGAGGTACATCATGAAGGTCGTCAAAAGCCTTCTTCTCGGGTCGGCAGCGGGTCTTTTGACCGTGGCTGGCGCGCAAGCGGCGGATCTTCCCACGCGGAAGGCTGCGCCGGTCAATTACGTCCGCATCTGCGATGCTTACGGTGCGGGCTTCTTCTTCATTCCGGGCACGGATACCTGCTTGAAGGTCGGCGGTCTCGCCCTCTTCGAAGCGCGTGTCTTCAACACTCCCTACAGCATCGGCGCCGGCTTCCTTAGCGCGTCTGCTCCGGGTGGTCTGTCCGCCGGCCTTGGCCCGCTCCCGTTCTTCACCCCGGGCGGTGGCGCGACGCTGGCGACGGCGTATCGTAACGCCCGTGAGCGCGACAATTACGGGCTCGGCGCTCTCGGCCGTGTCGAACTCGACGCACGCACAGCGACCGGCTACGGCACGCTGCGCGCCTTCATCCGTGTCGACTCCTCGTTCGGCTCGAGCTCGACCTCGCAGACGGGTGCGCTCAACCAGCTCTATAACATCACCGCTGGTCCGTTC
>JAFASC010000040.1 GCA_019244955.1 Methylobacteriaceae bacterium
GGACGCCGGGGCCTATGTCATCGACGCAACGATCAATCCGGCCGACCACCCCGGAACTGTTCTCTACATCCCCGGCGATGGACATCCGACCGGCGCAGCAAACCGGATACGGGCCGAAATGTTGAAGGAGTGGGTGGAGCGAAACGGTGAGGTTATGAGCCCCGTCCGCCAAACCACCGAGCAACCGGGAACGCGACGGGCCGTCGCTGGCGACTGAGCGCCGGAACCCTAGCGGGGCCGTCTTCTCGGTCCAGGGCGGCCCCAGCCGCACAAACCTCCTCGTGCCGCAGGAATGCCATCTCACACCGATACGTGCGCTCTCTTACCCGGCCGCGATGCGGGGGTGTGTTCTCTACGGCCATCCCCCTCCCGAAAAAGGCCAAATCTCTTGTCATAGGGGCGCCTGAGGTAGAGGAGCCCTTGATCCATTCCGCCGGCGGGGCGGCACGAGGACGATCCCAAGGAATGAGCGTGCGGTCAGCCACTTCCATCGTGCAGCTTGAGGAGCCGCCGGCGCAGCCCGGCGACGACCCTGTTGGCGACGCCTCGCCTGGCAAGCGCCACGGGATCGCGATCGTCGCCAACGACAAGATGGCCGATTGGCTGCTGCCCTTCCTCGAAAGCTATCACGCGACCAACGCGGCAACCCCCCTCTTCCTCATTCCTTACGACGAAAACCTGTCGATCACCCGGCGCGCCGCCGCTGCCTACAATGTCAGCATCGTCGAAGAGGAGCCGACCGAGATCGACCGCCTCGCTGCCGATCTCTACCCGCTGTTTCCCGGGCATCGCCGGCGTTTGCGCAAGCTGCAGGCGCTCTCGCTGCCGCTCGATGAAGTGATCTACATCGACGTCGACGTGATCTTGTTTCGCGACCTGCGCCCGGTCTTCGGCGCCCTGCAGCCGGGCAAGGCCGATTTCATCATCGCCTCGCCGAGCTTCGAATATGTCTACAACAACAAGCGCGATCGCTATCCGTACCTGAAGGATGCGCGTCTGTTCAATGACGGGTTCTTCGTCGCCTCGAACAAGATCCTCAACCTGCAGCATTTCATCGATACGATCCGCGAAGACGCAAACACCTTTCACACGGTGCGCAAGCGCGGCATGCTGTTTGCGCAGCCGCTGGTCAATTTCGTCGTGCATCGCCGCGGATTGCAGGTCGCGATGCTGAACGAATGCGTGCCCAACGCCTCGCACGAGAGCTTCTACAAAGCCGAAGGCGTGAGTTTCCAGGACGGGGCACCGATCGACGCGCGCGGCGCCGAAATCTACTTCGCACATTGGGCGGGCGCGGTGACCTTGCCGGGCAAGCGCGCCTTCGATGCCGCCTGGCGGGATTTCTCGCAGCGCGCCTGGGCGCGAATCGGTCGATAGTGATGCCGCGCCACCTCTACTGGTATCTTGCCAAGCGCGTGCTGATGGGGACGCTGGCCATTCAGGTAGCGTTGAGCGTGCCGGTCATCCTGTCCTCGTTGTTTCACTATTTGCCGCCGGCCGCCGTGCGTGGCGGCCTGCTCTGGCCGGCCCTTCTCGGCACCGTGCCGACGGTCACTTACATCGCCTTGCCGATGGCGGTCGGCGTTGCCATCGCACTCGAATTTGCCCGTATGACCAACGAGGGCATGATCGCGGTGCTTTATTCGCTCCGGCTTTCTGTTTGGGCGATCTGCTTTCCGGCGATCGTCTGCGCCGCATGCGCAACTGTGCTCGGATATGTAATCTCGTGCTGGGTTGCTCCACATTATGTCGGCAACATGCACGACGTCATCAACGTCATCCGTAATTCTCTCAACCATCGGATGCTCGAGCCCGCGACTTTCTACACGCTGGATAACGGCAGGCGCACGATCTACTTCGAGCGCTGGCGCACGCCGGACATCGCCAGCAACATTTTTATCCGCCAATATTCTCAGGAAAAGCATGAGGAGGAGGTCATCAAGGCGGAGCAGGCTGAATTTCGTCGCAACGAAACCGGCGTAGTCATGATTCTAAGCCATGGCTCGATGGAGGTTCTGCAGGAAGGATCGCAAAAAGCCCGAGTCTTCGAGTTCGACGAGAATGCAATCCCGCTCTCGATGCAGGGAAGCGGCGCTCTTCCCTCGCGCGGCTGGCGC
Organism: Methylobacteriaceae bacterium; assembly: GCA_019244955.1. Classification (GTDB taxonomy): domain Bacteria; phylum Pseudomonadota; class Alphaproteobacteria; order Rhizobiales; family Beijerinckiaceae; genus JAFASC01. The sequence goes on from JAFASC010000040.1 coordinate 2,118, forward strand.
GGTTTTTTCGAGTTGCCGCTGCCGGAATTTATGCTTCAACTGAGGTGGTTCGCCATCGACCGGACTCGTCTGCCCGAATGGAGTTCGGAAGCCGCCAAGCGCTTCCTCATCCCCATTTTGGCCCTCTCGCATGCCCTTCTTGGCATCGGGCTCGTACTGGCCGTGGGCAACGCAACAGGCCGACGTTCCGTCGCCGTAAGTGCGGTTATCGTTGCGGTCCCGGCCGTTCACATCGGCATTCTGGTCGCCGCCGAATCGCTGGTCCGGTTCGATGCCCGTCTTGTGGGTCTTGTCGGGGTGCTTGTGCTGGCGGAAGCGGCTGCCGGCGCCATTCTAATCCATCGCCAACAGAGAGGCGCCCGAATGGTCCATTTCGCTGTCTTCATGCCGCGACGGCCACAGGCCGCGGCAGCCGCGACATAGGGCGGCCAAATGCCCGAGGGCTTTCCTTTGCCGGCCAAAAGTTCTAACCAGAGCCTGTCCCAACGCTCCAGGCAGCGCCCGGAGGCCACAGGGGCGCTGAGCGGTCTGTTGACGCGTCGCCGCACGTTTCGATGGGGCAGCTGACTCAATTTCAGTCGAGCTGGCGCGCATGGCGTGAAGCCAGCGTCGAATTTGCAACCTACTCGCCTTGGCGAGCCCATTCTCACCGGGGGTGATCTTGGAGACCCAAGTTCAAGACAAGGCTCAGCTTGTCGACGAAATAATCGAGGTGATCGTCAAGGAAGGCATGGTCGACCGCGACAAGGTCCAGCCTGACGCGACCATCGAAAGCCTCGACCTCAAGTCGATCGACATCGTCATGATTCTGACCGCAATCGAAGAGAAGTTCGACGTCTACATTCCGATGGACGGCTCGTTTCAGGACGCCAAGGACGTCCAGGGTCTGATCGACGCTATCGCCGTCCACATCCAGAAGGAAAAAGAAAAAGAAAAAGAAATAGAGAAACAGGCGAATGGCTGAGGCCAGGCAGGTCGTCATCACCGGCGTCGGTGCCATTTCGGCGGCGGGAACAGGCGTTGACAAGCTCTGGGCCGCCGCGCGCGATGGGGTGAGCCAGATCCGCGAGCTCGTGCTGCCGCGGCCCTATAAAGGCCGGGTGAAGATCGCCGCGCAGGTGCGCGACTTCGATCCGACGCAGTATATCGAGCCCTCGATGCGGGCGCTCTGCGATCCCTTTACCCAATACGCGATCGCCGCAGCCGACGAGGCGATGCAACAAGCCGGCCTCTCGCGCGACGAGCCGCAAGGCCCCCGAACCGCGGTGATCATCGGCACGGGAATCGGCGGCGTAAACACCGTCGACGATGCGGCCTACCGGCTTTACAAGGAGGACAACGCCAGGGCAGAACCCCTGACCGTGCCGCGCTTGATCGCCAGTGCTGCGCCGGCGACTCTGGGTATGCGCTATCGCTGCACCGGACCGACTTTCGCGATCGCCAGCGCCTGTTCGTCCGCCACCCAGGCGATCGGCATGGCCATGCAAATGATCCGCGCCGGAATGGTTGACCGCGCCATCGTCGGCGGATCCGAGGCCGCAATCACTCAGGGCACGATGCTCTCCTGGGAAGCATTGCGCGTGCTCACGCCAGACAAGTGCCGGCCGTTTTCCAAAGACCGCAACGGCATGAGCCTCGGTGAAGGCGCCGGAATTTTCATCCTCGAAGCTGCCGAAACCGCGCGGGCGCGCCGCGCCGCGCCCATTTGCATCTTGTCGGGTTACGGCACGACGAGCGATGCGCGCGATCCCGTCCGCCCGGACGTGGAGGGCGCTGCTGCCTGTATGTCGCAGGCGCTCGCCGATGCAGGCCTGCCGCCGCGAGCGATCGACTACGTCAATGCGCACGGGACCGCGACGGTGGCCAACGATGCCAACGAGGCGGAAGCGCTTGCCCGCGTGTTCGGCAATCAGGTGGCGCGAATCCCGGTCTCCTCGACGAAGCCCATTCACGGGCACGGCCTTGGCGCCGGCGGAGCCCTCGAACTAGTCGTCACGATCAACGCGATGAACGACAACATCGCGCCGCCGACGATCAATTTCACCGACCCAGATCCGAAATGCGAGGTCGATTGCGTCCCGAACGTCGCGCGTGAAATGCCGATCAAACGGGCGATGTCGAATTCGTTCGCCTTCGGCGGCATCAACGCGACGCTGATCGTCGAGGCAGTGGGAAGTGCCTGAGCTGCGGCTCGGGCCGTTCGCCGTGCAGACGGAGCGGACGAGGATCGCGGCATATCGGAGCGCTACCCGCGTCCGCGGCACCGGGGTTCCCGTGGCTTTCCCGATCTGTTGGTTTGGGCGCTCAGAGATCCGCACTGCGATAGAAGACACGTGCCGGGGCCGGCTGCCGCTGCATGAAGGGCAGAGCTTCGACTACGCGCGACCGCTGGAGCTCGAGGCGGAATACCATCTCTCGGTTTTGCTGGCCGAGGAAGCGGATCCGCCGCGGCTTGTTCTTAAAGGCGAGTGCCAGACGCTGGCCGGAGAGCTTTGCCTGCGGATGGAAACCCTGCTCCGCCTCGTGTCGCCCGCCGTGGAGCTTCCTGCGTGAGCCAGGCTCTGCCCGCGATCGGCACGCGTCTTCCCCAATGCGCAATCGCCCCATTCACGGGCGCTGAACTCAGCGCGTATGCGGAAATCTCTGGCGACACCAACCCTCTGCATCTGGATATGGCGCTTGCGGGCAAGATCGGGCTTGCCGCCCCGCCGGTTCACGGGATGCTCCTGCTTGCGACGTTCGAATCGGCTTTGCAGGAATGGCGTCCGGACCTGCGGATCGAGCGGCTCTCCGGCCGCTTCACGCAACCGGTACTCGAGGAGGAAGCCATCACGCTTTCGGGCCGCGTCGTGCGCGTAAGGGAAGGCGAGGCGCCGCACATTCTCGTCCGGCTCATGGCAAACGGCGCCGCGCGCGAACCGGCAGTCGTGGGCGAAGCCGTCCTGGTGCCGCGGGGGCCCGACTGAATGCGCCTCGACCCTCGTTCGATTCTCATCACGGGCGCATCAAGCGGCATCGGCCGGACCGTGGCGCGCGCCTATGCCGAACCCGGCCGGCGACTGACGCTGGTCGGACGCGACGCTGCGCGCCTCGGTGCGGTCGCGGCGCAATGCGCGGCAAAGGGGGCGACAGTCGACACTGCCGCGCTCGATGTGCGTGACCGCGAGGCGATGTGGCAGCGCTTGCGCGAGCTCGATGCGCAGCACCAGTTCGATCTCGTCCTCGCCAATGCGGGCATCGCCACCGGTCTCAGGCCCGGTCAGCTCACTGAGAATCCCGATGCCGTCCGCAGCGCAATCGGCACCAATCTTTTCGGCGTGCTGAATACGGTCGAGCCGCTGATCGAACCGATGTGCGCGCGCGGTCGCGGCCAAATCGCCGTTGTGAGCTCAATTGCGGCGGTCCGCGGCCTGCCCTATTCGCCTGCCTATTGCGCGAGCAAGGCCGCCGTGCACCTTTACGCCGATTCGCTGCGCGGCAACCTCGAGCCGCGCGGAGTTGTCGTCAGCCTGATCTGTCCGGGCTTTGTGCATACACCGATGAACGAAAAGCTGGTCGCCGCAAAACCACTGGCGATCTCGGACGAGAAGGCCGCGCGCATCATCCGGCGCGGGCTCGATCATGGGCGCGCGCTGATTGCCTTTCCGCGGCTGCTATATCTCGGCGCCCGCCTGATCAGCTTCCTGCCGGCACGGCTCGTCGACCGCGTGATGAACCGCATGCATGTCGACATCCAGGAAACACCGGAGCGCATGCCGGGCGGAGCATTGCCGTGACTCTCGACGGTATCGCTGCGTGGATCGCGGCGGCTTGGTGGGCAGCCGCGTTCGGGTTTCTTTGCCTCAGCGTCTTGGCTGCGCTGGTGCATCCTGTCGTTCAACGCCGGCGTGCGCGGCGCAAGGATTTGCCGCCGTTGACGTTGGTCGTGCCGGTAAAGGGACTCGATAGCGGCTTTCGCCGGGCCCAAGAATCGCTGCTGATGCAAGCCTATCCGGACGCCGAGCTCCTCGTCTCCGCCGTGGAAAAGGATTCGCCTGCGCTCGCCGCCATCCGCGACATCCTTGCGCGTTCAACGAGGTTTCCCGCTCGCATTCTGCACTCGAGCGGGCATTTCGCCGCGAGCCCGAAACTCAATAATCTTGTCGCGCCTTTTCGCGAGGCACGGCACGACACGATCTTCATGAAGGACTCCAATACGATCCTTGCGCCGGGCGATCTCGAGGCGGCTGTGCGGCATCTGACGCCTGAGACTGGTCTCGTCGTCGCGGTTCCAGTGGCGATGGGCGCACGCAATTTCGCTGCTCGCGTCGAGGAATCGGTCATGAATGGCGCGCATGCGCGCGTTCTCACGGTCGCTTCGCTGCTCGGATTGGAGGTCGGCGTCGGCAAGTTCATGCTGTTTCGCCGCTCCGATCTAGATCGCGCCGGAGGAATCGCGGCACTCGCTTCGACCGTCGGCGAAGACAACGCGATGGGGAAGGCGCTCGCCAGGCTAGGCCTGAAGACGGTATTCTCGCATAACGTGGTACGGCAGGAGCTTGGATCGCGTCGACCGGCCGACGTCTACGAGCGCCAAATGCGTTGGGCCGTCATCCGCCGCGACGAAGAGCGCCTCGCCTTTCTGCTCGAGCTGTTCAATTTTGCCTTTCCGGCCGCGATCGCCGCCGGGCTTGCCGCCCCGCTCGTCGGTTTGACGGCATTTCCGGCTGCCGCGGCGACCATCGTCGGCTGGTTCGCAGCTGAAACATTGCTGCTCTTGGCGAAGCACTGGGGTGTGTCGCTGATCTCGCCGATTGCCTTTCTCTGCCGCGAGATCATGCTGCCCTGCGTTTGGCTGAACGCCTGGGTGACAAACAAGGTCGTGTGGGCGCAAGGCACGTATGTAGCGAAATCGAAGTCCGATCCGTCACGGCCGCCGGTCCTCGAGCCACTCGCGTCTGTTCGAAGGAACAGCGATCTTTGATCCTTCACTCGCTTCTGCTGCTTGTTCTGGACGTGGTGGCGAACATATGTTTTGTCGTCCTCGTGTGGGTCGCGCTCGGGCTGATCGTGTTGAGCGTGCGCTTTGTGCGGGACGAATGGCGGCTCGGCCGTGAGCAGCGCGAGCCGCTTCGGCCACCGCTGACCGGCGAGGTTCCGCACGTCCTCGTGCAGCTCCCCGTTTTCAACGAGCCTGCCGTCGTCGAAAATGTATTGCGGACCGCCGCTGCGCTCGACTGGCCGCGCGACAAGCTGACGATCCAGCTTCTCGACGACTCCACCGACGAGACGAGCACGATAGCGGACCGGGTCGCGGCGGAACTCCGCGCCGGCGGAACCGACGTGCAGCATGTGCGCCGTGAAGATCGCTCCGGCTTCAAGGCCGGCGCGCTTGCCGCCGGGCTCGAATTATCCAACGCGCCCTACATCGCGATGCTCGACGTCGATTTCCGCCCGCCTGCAGATTGGCTCAAATGCGTGATGCCGCGCCTGGTCGCCGATCCGAAAGCGGGTTTTGCGCAATCGCGCTGCGAATTCACGAACTACAACACCAATTGGATTACGCGCGTGCAAGGCTTGCTTCTCGACGCACATTTTCTCGTCGAGCAGCAGACCCGCGCGCGCGCCGGCTGGCTCTTCCAGTTCAACGGGACCGGCGGCATCTGGCGACGTGCCGCGATAGAGGCGGCAGGCGGCTGGTCGGCCTACTCGATTACTGAAGACCTGGATCTCGCCATTCGCGCCAAGCTTGCCGGTTGGCATGGTATCTTCCTCGCCGAGCCGGCGATTCCGGGCCAGGTGCCCGATACGATGCGCAACTGGCGGCGACAGCAGCGGCGCTGGTCCAATGGGTTCGTCCAGGTCGCCAAGCGAACGCTCGGACCGCTGCTGCTTGCGCCCTGGCCGATCGGAGAGAGACTCTCCGCGGTATCGATGATGACCATGCAGGCTTGCTTCCCGGCCCTTGCGCTCGGCATTGTAGCTGCGGCGCTCGCCACCGTGCTTCGTGGGCTCGATTTCCGGCCCGAGCTTCCGCAGACGATCACCAGCTTGATCCTGGCACTCGTCGTGACGCTCGGTATGACGCTGCCGCCCTACATCGTGCTGAAACGCGGGCCGATATGGCGCTACCTTCAGACGATCGCGTTGTTGCCGTTCCTGATCATCTACCTCGCCGGCGCCAATGCGCCTAAGATGATCCAGACCTGGCGCGGGCGCACGGAGATGTTCAAGCGCACGCCAAAGCTCGAGACGTAAGCGACGGGCAATTGTGCCGATCGCTGTCGCACCTCGCCTCGCTTTCGCCGGACTTGCTTGCTGGTTGTTCTCACCCGCGGGAGCAAATCGATGCGCAGAATGTCCGTGGCGAGACCAGCCGCCGCAAGCCTCCTTCTTCTCGCCTCGACGCTCGGCGCGGCCGCGCACCCGCATGTCTGGGTTGTCGTCAAGAGCGAGGTGCTGTTCGGCGCCGACGGAAAAATTACTGGTCTCCGCCACGCCTGGACGTTCGACGAGATGTATTCGGCTTTTGCGACGCAAGGCCTCGGCAGCAATGGCCAGCCGCCCACGTCGGAAGAATTGCAACCGCTCGCCAAGGTGAATGTCGAATCGCTCGGCGAGTTCGATTTCTTCACGTATGCGAAGCATGGCGGGGACAAGCCGGAATTTGCTGCCCCGATCGACTATTCCTTGGAGGCTGACGCGAACAAGGCCATCACGCTGCATTTTACGCTGCCGCTCAAGGTACCGGTCGACGCGAAGAAACCATTCTCATTCCAAGTCTACGATCCGACCTATTTCGTCTCGTTTTCATTCGAAAAGGGCGCGGCGGCGAAACTTGTCGGCGCGCCGCCGGGCTGTTCGACAAGCACGCTCGATCCGAACCCGCTTGTTGCGGGTGACACGCAGAAGCTCTCTGAAGCTTTCTTCAGCAACATGTCGCCAGGCGCCGATTTCGGCATTAAGCTCGCGAGTCGCGTCGTCGTCGCCTGCCCCTGATGCAACGCTTTCGCTTAACCCTTTTCGCAGTCATCGCGGCGCTGTTGTGTACCGCGACCCTCGACGCCGCTTGGGCGCAGGCGATACGCCACCCCTTTGCCGTCGGCGCGAGTGAAGCCGGCGGTGCATCGGGCGGCATCATGGGTTGGCTGCTTGCGGAGCAAAGCCGCTTCTATCTCATGCTGACAAGCACCATCCGCGCGATCGGCAAGAATGGATCGGCGGCGTGGACGCTTGCAGGACTGAGCTTCGGTTATGGTGTCTTTCACGCCGCCGGCCCGGGCCACGGCAAGGCGGTGATAGCCTCCTACATGATCGCCAATGAACGGGCGTTGAAGCGCGGGCTTGTGCTCACCGGGTTTGCCGCATTGTTGCAGGGACTTGTGGCGATCGCGATCGTGACAATCGCCGCTTTGATCTTCAATGCGACGGCGAAGCGGATGACCGACGCCGCTGCAATAATCGAGCAGGTGAGCTACGCCGCAATTGCCGCGCTCGGATTATGGCTCGTCTGGCGCAAGGGCCGCGCGCTAATCGCGCTTTTGCGCCCGGTTCGTGCCGGCGTGTTCTTTCGCGCGCATGCGGGACACACCGGCGAATTGGCGCTTGTTGCAGTGCCGGGCTCAAAGGGATTCGCCTGCTCGGCCCATGATCATGATCACGATCACGTGCATGATGAACATTGCGGCCACGTGCATGCTCCCGATCCGGCGACGCTCGACAATGCCAATTTCTCCTGGTCCTCCGCGCTGGCAACCATCGTTGCCGCCGGCGCCCGGCCCTGCTCTGGCGCCATTCTGGTGTTGGTTTTTTCGCTTGCGCAAGGCATTTATCTCGCCGGAATCGGCGCGACACTGGCGATGGCAGCCGGCACCGGACTGACGACCGGCGCGCTTGCGGCCACCGCGGTGTTCGCGAAATCATTCGCCGAAAAGCTACTCGGAACCGAAGGCGGACGGGGGCTCATCATCGCCCGCAGCGCCGAGTTCTTGGCGGCGTTGCTCGTGCTGTTTGTCGGCGTCGGGCTGCTGATCGGCGCCTCGATGATGCGGGGGATGGCTTAAGGCGGAAGCACGATCGGCTGTCCGTGCGGCGTCGCTTTCGCCGCGCGATCCCAGGCGTCCTTCGTAACCTGCAGACTGCCTTCGCTTGCCACGCCTTTGGCGACGACGAGACGCTCCAAGGCAGCGAGCCAATGCAGGTAATAGGTGTCGCCTAGATCGGGATCGCCGGCTGTCTGCGCCGCGCCGATCTCGGCGCCGCGCGCGTCAGCCCATTTCTCCCACGTGAAGAGCCCGCGCTCCTGCAATTGCACGGCCAGCGCAAAGGCCTGCGCCTCCCATGGAGCGTGGAAGACAGGGCCATCAATATCGCGTGGCAGAAACGGGAGAGTAGAGAAGTCTGTAGCGGTCGACATCTTAGCGAAGCAGGAGAGTGCCGATACCCAATTTAGCTCGAAATGTAGGGTGCCACCAGGCTGGACCTTGAGCCGCGCTCTCAAACTGCGCAAGATCGATGTTGGCGATGGTTTTGGTGATCGACCCAATGCACGCTCCGGATAAGATGCCTGCAGAGCCGCAGAGGCGCCTCGCCGCGATCCTGGCTGCGGATATAGCCCGCTATAGCGCGCTGATGGGAGCGGACGAAGGGGCAACTATCCGAGAGCTCAGAAGCCACCAGGCAGTGATTTTGCCCATGGTGCACGGGTTCGGCGGCAAGATCATCGATACCGCCGGCGATGGAATTTTGGCCGAGTTCGGCAGCATCTGGAACGCGCTGCATTGCGCGCAGCAAATTCAGGCGACCATGGCATCGCGCCAGGAAAGCACTGCGCCGGACCGCAGAATGCTTTTCCGCATCGGCATTAATCAAGGCGATATTTTTAGCGATGGCTCTCGCGTCTATGGCGACGGGGTCAACCTGGCGGCCCGCTTGGAGGCGCTTTCGCCACCGGGTGGCATCTGCGTTTCCGCCGCGGTTCGCGAGAGTTTGGAAGGCAAGATAAACGTTGAATTTGTCGATTTGGGCGAACAGTCACTGAAAAACATAGCCCGGCCGATCCGCGCCTACACTCTCTCCGAAACACGCGCTCCCGCGCCGAAAAGGACTCAGCAGCAGATACAATATTGCGCGGCAAGCGACGGAGTGCGCCTTGCGTACGCGATTGCGGGGACGGGACCGAAGCTGGTCAAGGCGGCGAATTGGTTCAATCATCTGGAATATGATTGGGAGATGCCCCTCTTCCGCCAAGTCTTCTCTCGGCTAGCGTCCGACTTTCAGCTTCTCCGATACGATGCACGCGGCAACGGGCTTTCCGAATGGGATGTCGAGCACATTTCGCTCGAGACCTGGGTTTCCGATCTCCACACCATCGTTGAATCGGCGGGATATCAGCGCTTCCCGCTGATCGGCATCTCGCAGGGTTGCGCTGTTGCGATTGCATATTCACTTCGCTATCCCGAGCGTGTAACTCATCTGATATTATACGGCGGGTTCGCGATCGGGCGTCTCAAAAGCGTAAAAACTGAAGGAGAGCGTGAGACGGTACAGGCAATGCTGACCCTCATCAGGAACGTCTGGGGGTCGGATAATCCAATCGCGCGCAATGTTTTCACGACGCAATTTATGCCCGGCGGTTCGAAGCAATCGATCGACGCTTTCAATGACCTTCAACGCGTAGCCACTTCGGCGGAATGCGCAGCACGTTACTTCGAAACAGTCGCCAATCTGGATATCCGGCACCTGCTCCCGCAGGTGCGGCATCCTACGCTCGTTCTTCATTGCAGGGAAGATAATGCGATCCCATTCAAATTAGGGGTCGAACTCGCCGCGGGGATTCCGGGCGCAAGATTTATTGGCCTGCCCGGCCGCAACCACATCCTCCAGGACGGCGATCCCGCCGTCGAAATGCTTGCAAGGGCTGTAAAGGAATTCGTCGCGGAGAACCCGTCCGAGTAGCTGTGTGCACTCAGACCTGAGCGCTTGAGGTCTCCGATAGGAGCCCCTAAACTCCCTCCAAATAAGGCTCGAACGCGTCGATCGAGACGCTCATCTTTGGATCGGCCTCGTCGCCCCAAAGCTCGCGCGCGGAAAAACGCACGTTGTAGCACCATTGCGGCTCTTCGCCGGCCCCGTGCGCATTCGTGTCCGGGAAAACGAAATGGCCGCGCACATTTTCGACGATGCCGGTCTTGCCCCGCGTGTAGCGTGGCAATCGCGTATGCGTCGGCGGATTGATGTTCTTCGCGCGCACGCGATGCCCGACGGCGAAACGCGGCTGATTGTTCGCCGGCCGATCCGACGGCCAGCCGCGCACGAGCGCCGGCGCAACCTTTTCGGCGCGGAACACTTTCAGCGGCATGTCCTGCAGATCGTGCAGTGCGCGCCCTGCGGCGATCTCGTCTGCCGAGACGAGATGCTTTTCGGCAAGAAGTTTTTCGAGCCCCGCGAGCCAGATCTCGTAATAGCTGCGGGTATAATAAAACGGCGGCGGCAGCGATTCGCGCGCGAAGCGGCTCGCATCGCCCGACCACAATCCGAGCGCGCCTGTGGCGAGCACATTGGCGAGCACGCGCGGCTCGAAGCGCGCATGGAACACCGGCTCATTCGGCTCCGGATCGATCGGACCGAAGCTTGTCATGCCGCCGACGTCCTGGGCGCCGTTCACTGCACTTTGCCCGGTGCCAGCGGCAATCCCGTGCCGATCATAGAGTCGCGCGTCACCAGCGCGGCGAGCCGCTCCTCGCTCCAGCCCTCCGTCCCGGCGGGCCGCATCGGCAGGACGAGGTAGCGCATTTCGGAGGTCGAATCCCAGACGCGGATTTCGGTCGCCTCGGGCAGTTGCACGCCGAAATCGGCGAGGACGCCGCGCGGATCGATTACTGCGCGCGAGCGGTAG
>JAFASC010000049.1 GCA_019244955.1 Methylobacteriaceae bacterium
ACCGTCGGCGGTGACCTTGTGCGGTGGCCCGATGCGGCGCTCGAGCACGGCCTTGATACTATCGGAGCCCTGCAGCACGCACGGCGTGGTGCCGCACATCTGGACATAAAACTTTCCGACCGGCTCGAGATTGAACATCGTGTAGAAGGTCGCGATCTCGAGCGCGCGGATGAACGGCATGCCGAGTTGCTCCGCGACTTTCTCGATCGCCGGCTTCGGCAGCCAATAGCCGTTCTGCTTCTGCGCCTGCCAAAGCAGCGGAATGATCGCGGAGGCCTGCCGGCCGGGCGGATATTTCTGGATCTGCCCCTCGGCCCAGGCGCGGTTCTCCGGCGTGAACTCGAAAGAGGCGGGCTGCACTTCGGCGAGGCGGCGGACGGACATTAGCGGTCAATCCCGGCTCGTTCGTGGATTGCGTTCCAAATTGTTTCCAGCACCCCTTCTAGATTCTCAATCACCTCTTGATTGCCGAAGCGGATAACATTCACACCTCGGCTCCTCAGAAATGCAGTGCGGCGCGCATCGGCTGCTCTCACACCGTCGGTCCCATGCTGGTGCCCATCAAGCTCAATGGCGAGCCTTGCAGGCGCGCAATAGAAGTCGAGCACATATGGACCAATCGGATGTTGCCTCCGAAACGACATCCCAAGCTCGGCACCCCGCAACCGCCACCACAGCTTCTTTTCCACTTCCGTCATATTTCGGCGAAGATTACGCGCGCGAGCTGTTTTCTGCGGAGTTCGATCAAAACGCGACCCCCTCCCGGTCGCTGCGCGACCGACCTCCCCCTTGCAGGGGGAGGAGTGAGTCCCGTCAGCCGCAGCCAAACTCCCTCCCACTGAAAGGGGGAGGGGTGGGGTGGGGGTCCAAACTTCCCTCACCGGTCCACCTCCCCGAACACGATGTCGAGTGAGCCAAGAACGGCCGACACATCCGCCAGCATGTGCTTGCGGCACATGAAATCCATCGCCTGCAGATGCGCAAAGCCGGGTGCGCGTATCTTGCAGCGGTAAGGTTTATCGGTGCCGTCCGATACCAAGTAGACGCCGAACTCGCCCTTCGGCGCCTCGACGGCGGCGTAAACCTCGCCTGCGGGAACGTGGAAGCCCTCGGTGTAGAGTTTGAAATGGTGGATCAGCGCTTCCATGGAGCGCTTCATCTCGGCCCGCGACGGCGGCACGATCTTGTTGTTGCGCACCGATACCGGCCCGCGATTTTCCGCCATCATCAGCTTGTCGACGCATTGACGCATGATCTTGGTCGACTCACGCATTTCTTCCATGCGGATCACCTGGCGATCGTAATTGTCGCCATTCCGGCCGACCGGGATGTCAAAGTCCATCTCCTCGTAGCACTCGTAGGGCTGCGCCTTGCGCAAATCCCAGGCCGCGCCGGAGCCGCGCACCATCACGCCGGAAAAACCCCACTTCCAGCAATCCTCAAGCGAGATCACGCCGATATCGACGTTGCGCTGCTTGAAGATGCGGTTATGGATGAAGAGCTCTTCGAGATCGTCGACAACGCGCAAGAATGGATCGCAAAACGCGCCGATATCCTCGACAAGCCTGTCCGGTAAATCGCTTTTGACCCCGCCCGGCCGGAAATAGTTTGCATGCATGCGCGAGCCCGAGGCGCGCTCGTAGAACACCATCAGCTTTTCGCGCTCTTCAAAACCCCAGAGCGGCGGCGTCAGGGCGCCGACATCCATAGCCTGCGTCGTCACATTGAGAAGATGCGACAACAACCGCCCGATCTCGCTGTAGAGCACGCGGATGAGCTGGCCACGCCGCGGCACCTCGATTCCCATCAGCTTTTCGATGGCGAGACAGAAGGCGTGCTCCTGGTTCATCGGCGCGACGTAATCGAGCCGATCGAAATAAGGCACGTTCTGCAGGTAAGTGCGGGCCTCCATCAGCTTCTCGGTGCCGCGATGCAGAAGCCCGATATGGGGATCGACGCGCTCGACGACTTCGCCATCGAGTTCCAAGACGAGGCGCAGCACGCCGTGGGCGGCCGGATGCTGCGGCCCGAAATTGATGGAGAAGTTGCGCAGGTTCTGGCCGGCGGCGGCTTCGCTGGTCATGGAGCCTCGGCTTTCCCGCTGGCTTTCTCGTCGCCCGGCAGCTCGTAACGAGAATCGCCTTCCCACGGCGACAGGAAATCGAATTGGCGGAATTCCTGATTGAGCCGCACAGGCTCGTAGACGACGCGCTTCTGCTCGTCGTCGTAGCGGACTTCGACATAGCCGGTCATCGGGAAATCCCGGCGCAGGGGATGTCCGTCAAAACCGTAATCGGTAAGGATGCGTCTGAGATCGGGATGGTTTGAGAAGAGCACGCCGAGAAGATCGTACGCCTCGCGCTCGAACCAATCCGCCGCTGGGAAAACCTCACAAAGCGAGGGCACCGGCGTATCTTCGTCCACGGCCGTCTTGATGCGAATGCGCTTGTTGTATTTCGGCGATAGGAGGTGCAGCACGACTTCAAAGCGCTTCTCGCGCACGGGGTAGTCGACCGCACAAAGATCGATGAAGGATATGTAGAGCTGCCCGGGATCCTCGCGCAGATAACGCGCGATATCGACCCACCGGTCGGTAGCGACAGTGAGCGTGAGCTCGCCATATGCGTCCGAGATTTCGGTCACCGTGGCCGACAAAGCCGCGGCAATCGCCTCGCCGGCCGATTTCACGTCCGTCTCAGCCGGATCCGGCATCAGCGCTTATCTCTCGATCGTGCCGGTGCGGCGGATTTTCCGCTGCAGGAGGAGCACCCCGTAAAGCAGCGCCTCGGCCGAGGGCGGGCAGCCCGGCACGTAGATGTCGACCGGTACGATGCGGTCGCAGCCGCGCACAACCGAATAAGAATAATGATAGTAGCCGCCCCCGTTGGCGCAGGAGCCCATCGAGATGACGTACCGCGGCTCCGGCATCTGGTCGTAGACCTTGCGCAACGCCGGCGCCATTTTATTGGTCAGCGTTCCCGCGACGATCATCACGTCGGACTGACGCGGCGATCCGCGCGGGGCGAAGCCGAAGCGCTCGCAATCATAGCGCGGCATGGACATCTGCATCATCTCGACGGCGCAGCAGGCAAGCCCAAAGGTCATCCACATCAGGGACCCGGTGCGCGCCCAGGTGATGAGTTCGTCGGTCGCAGTAACGATGAAGCCCTTGTCGGCGAGCTGATCGTTGATCGTGAGATAGAACGGATCCTGCGACCCCGCCGGCTTGCCGGTATTCGGGTCGATGATGCCCTTTGCAGGCGGCGCTGTGACCGGTGCCGCGCGGGCCTCGATCAATCCCATTCGAGCGCTCCCTTCCGCCATTCGTAGATGAAGCCGACGGTGAGCACCGCCAGGAAGACGATCATCGACCAGAAACCGAAGACGCCGACATCCTTGAACGCGACCGCCCAGGGGAACAGGAAGGCCACCTCGAGATCGAAGATGATGAACAACAGCGACACAAGATAAAATCTCACATCGAACTTCATGCGCGCGTCGTCGAACGCGTTGAAGCCGCACTCGTAAGCCGAGAGCTTTTCCGGGTCCGGTGCCTTGTAGGCGACGACGAAGGGGACGAGGAGCAGCACGCCCGAAAGCACCGCGGCAATGGCGATGAAAATGACGAGCGGCAGGTAATCATTCAGGAGGTCGGGCATGTCGTCTCAGACCTCGCCCTGAGGCGGGACAATGGCCAATTGGAGACCTGACGAAAAACGGCTTTTTCCCATCTCCCCTATGGCTAGGCGTTGCCTATCGCAGTGCACACTGAGGCGCAAGTTGGAATTCTTTCAGTCTGGTGAGGCGTTCGGCCACATACATGGCGCCTGCTCCAAATAGGGCAATCGCTTGGTTCGTCTCGACAAAGGCCGGCGCGCCTCGCTAGATCGCGGCCAGGAGGCAACATGGCGAACAGGATCGATCTCGAAGGCAAAGTGGCGGTCGTGACCGGCGGCGCGCAGGGCATCGGCTACGCAATCGCCCAACGGCTTCAAGACTCCGGCGCCAAGCTCATCCTGTGGGATC
>JAFASC010000059.1 GCA_019244955.1 Methylobacteriaceae bacterium
TGCGCGCGTGCACATCATGCGCGCGATGCACGACGCGATCATGGTCGGGATCGGCACCGCGCGCGCCGACGATCCCTTGATGACGGTGCGCCTGCCCGGCATGGAAGGCTGCAAGCCGTTGCGCGTGGTGCTCGATTATCGTCTCGAACTCTCGCCGCGCTCGCGACTCGCGACGACCGCGCGCGATTGCCCGACGCTGATCATCGCCGCGGAAGACGCGCCGCTCGACGCCGAGCGCGCGCTTGCCGAAACCGGCGTCGAAGTCGCGCGCATCCCGGCCGACAAAAGCGCGCGGCTCGAATTGCGCATCGCGCTCGCCGTGCTGGCGCAGCGCGGCATCACCCGCGTGTTCAGCGAGGGCGGCCCGCGCGTCGCCAAAGAACTGATCGGGGCAGGGCTCGCCGACGAAGTCGTGATCTTCACTGCGCCGAAGCCGTTCGGCGCGAAGGGCGTGCCGGTGCTTGCGAGCGACGCGCGCCGCAAACTCGGCGACGCCGTGCATTACAGCCTTGCCGAAGATGGGTTTGCCGGACCCGACCGCCTGCGCCGTTATGTGCGCGCGCTTTAGATGTTCACCGGGCTCGTCAGCGATGTCGGCGAGGTGATCGCGGCGCAAGATCGCTGCGATCTCAGGCGCATTCGTATCGCGTGCAGCTATCGTGCTGACACGATCGCAATCGGTGCATCGATTGCCTGTTCCGGGCCATGTCTGACCGCGGTCGCGGTGGGGGAGGCGGACAACCGCACCACCTTCGATGTCGACGCTGCGGCGGAGACGCTTGCGCGCACGACCGCCGGGGATTGGCGCGCCGGTACGCGCCTCAATCTCGAGCGCTCGCTGAAAATCGGCGACGAACTTGGCGGCCATTTGGTGACCGGCCATATCGACGGCGTCGCGACGATCGTCGCGCGGCGTTCGTCCGATGGCATGGCGCATTTCGAAATCGAGGCGCCGCATGAGATTTCGCATTTCATCGCGGCCAAAGGCTCGGTGACGCTCGACGGCACGTCGCTGACGGTCAACGAAGTTTTCGGCGACCGCTTTACGGTACTCATCATCCCGCACACGCTCGGGGTCACCACGTGGGGCGAACGCCGCGACGGTGACCGGCTCAACATCGAGGTAGATCTGATGGCGCGCTACGCGGCGCGGCTGGCGGAGCGCGCTTAGCGCTCCAGTTAGGTCCGGCAAATCACCTTGCGTCGCGCCCCTACGGCTGCTCTATTGTTGCCGTTCGGCGGGGGGTGAGCAGGATGTCAAAGAAGCCCAGGCTCATTAACAACGAGCGCCGCCGCAGGTTTCTTAATTGCCTTCGTGCCCATCCGTGGATCGGGAAATATGTTGAAAAGCACCCACGCATACACGCATTCGCGAATAGGTTTTTGATCAACGGCGCGGTCAATAGCACCATCGCTCGTCCGCAGGCATACACGTTGTGGACGGGCACGCCGATCGATCCGAACCCGAGCGACTTTACCCCGACCACGAAGCTCGCCTACTCGCAGCAGCAACAGATTTTAGAATTGCCATACGGCGAAACGGCTGCAGCATCGCCGCCGGACCCGGTCGTCGATTACATAACCTGGGCAGGCTTGGTCGATCGGCGCTACACCGGACGTCACCTGCCGCCGGCGCCGAGGAGCTACTCGGATCGATTGCCGCCGCTCGAAAAGGTTCTTGCGCTATATGCGCGCAAAAAAAACGACGGGCACGAGCAGCCCATCCATTCGGCGAATTGCTCTGCGTTGCTTGCCTTCTTCGCACAATGGTTCACCGACAGTTTTCTGCGCAAAGACCAGAAGGATCAGCGGCTGAACACCTCGAACCACGAGATCGACCTCTGCGAAATCTATGGATTAGACGCGCAAACGGCGAGATCGCTTCGCACGCTGCACGGCGGGAAGCTGAAGACGAGCCATGGCGGGCGATTTCCCGCACGTCTTTACGGTGCAGATGGTAAGGTGAGCTCGGAATTTAACGGCTTGAGCTATGTCAAGCCCTACTTGGGCGACAAATCGTTGGAAGACATAACGCTCGGCAGCCTCGACGTGCCGGATCCCGAGCGCGATAGGAGGAAGCCCGGTCTTTATGCGACCGGCCTCGAACGCGGCAATTCGACCATCCTTTATACCGCGATCAGCACGATCTTCATTCGTGAGCACAATAGGTTATGTGACGAAGTGCTCGCGCCTGCCCACCCGGACTGGGACGACGATCGCTTGTTCGAGACCGCGCGCAACATCAACATCGTGATGCTGCTTCATCTCACGATCAACGAATATATAAATCAGCTTGCGCAACCGCCGATCAAGCTCAGGCTGGATCGGCCTTGGGCCGAAAAGGAGCATTGGTATCGCGCAAACCGTATCGCGATCGAATTCAACCTCCTATACCGCTGGCATTCGTTTGTGCCTGACACAATTCAGGTGGACGGGCAGCTTCTCGACCACACCCAGTTGAGATTCAACAACGCGGTCTTGGAGCAGTATGGTGCAGCGGCTGTCATTGCCGCGGCAGCGCGCCAACCAGGTGGTCAGGTCGGGATGCACAACAATCCGTCCTACCTCTGGCAGGCCGAATATGCCGCGCACGCTTTCTCGCGCAGCCAACGCGTGCGGCCATTCGTCGAATATCAGGCTGCCTTCGATTGGGTGCCGGCGCGCGATTTCAAGGATCTTACCGGGGATGACGATCTCGCACGCGAATTGTCTGACCTCTACAACGGCGAGATCAGGGACGTCGAATTCCTCGTCGGCCTGTTTGCGCAAAAGCGTACGCCGCCTGCGGTGTTGCCGCCGGTTTTGAACACGATGGTTGCGGTCGATGCATTTTCGCAGATCCTCACGAACCCGCTCTTGGCCGAGAACGTCTACGGGCCCGATGCCTTTGGCGAAGAGGGCATGCAGGTGATCGAGCAGAGGACGTCCTTCGACCAACTCATGACGCGCAATCTCATGGGCGAGGCGGCTCCGCCAAACCTGGCGAGTTTCGCCTATCCGCCGATACCGCGAGCGACCATTGATGCGCGGCGCGATCCCCGGACTTGACGCGGTCTCGTAAACCGCGTTCTGCGTCGGCGGCGCAGGACGCTAGAGGCGAAACTGAGGGGCACCAAGGCACGGCGTCGGGATTTGTCGACGAGCAGGCCCGTGGCGAATATATCCGCCTCGGGGCCGGGTGCTTTCTCGTAGCGGTCACGAACGCGCATTCGGCGTTGCTCGCCATCGTTTTTGCGCGCAGCGGCTACGACCTGCATGACATCGGGCTGTTGCTGTCGATCTTTGCATTTCCCGTGGTGGCGTCGGCGCTCGTCTCCGGGGTCATCGCCGACCGGCTCGGCGCGCTCGCGACCGTTCGGCTTGCGATGGTGTTGCTCGCGGTTGGTTTCCTCAGCTTCGACATAACGCGCACGTCGTTCGCCGCCGCCGTCGCCTCCCGCGTCGTTCAGGGGGTCGGGCAGGGGCTGTTCCTCGGCTCGGCGCTGACCTACGCGCAAGGCCGGTTGAGCCCACTGCGCTTCGTCTATCTTCTCGGGATTTTCTCGTCGCTCATGGTCGTCAGCCAAGCGCTCGGGCCGCCGCTTGGCGCCTATATGCTCGGCACGTTCGGGGAGCGCGCGATGTTTGCGGTCGCCGCAATCCCCGCGATTGCCGGGCTCGCGCTGACGTTCGGCTTGCGCCCCCTGCCGAAGCCGCCGGTTTCCCCGGGTCTGCATCTCTTCTCGGTCTGGCGACCGCATTTCCC
>JAFASC010000095.1 GCA_019244955.1 Methylobacteriaceae bacterium
GGCGTCAGGCTTGAGCAGTTTGCGCACTGCTGGCGAGGCGACGATCTCGCGCTGATTGGCATAGGCCTCGTGGTTCTCTTCGATCTCATTGAGATCATAAAGGTAGTTCACCATGATTCCCGCCGATTCCCGCATGCCTTTGCGCGAATGGTCGCCTAGCCAATTGATCCGCTCCAGTCTAGCACCGTTGCCGAGGTGAAACCGGGCGACTGGATCGACCGCACGACCGTCCGGGGTTTTAGCCCTCAGGAAATAATACGCCGCAAGCGGCTCGAGGACCCGCCGCGCAGTCTCGGCCGCGACTGGATTATCCATCCAGGACCATTGGTCGAGGGCAGCGACCATCGTCCGCTCTTCGTTGCTCATGGGAACATCGTCAGCTGCCATTAGCCACAGCCGGAAACCGGGGACTGGCGAGAGCGTGACAAAGGTCTCAAGCCGCGGGAGCTCGCGTTGCAGTTCCTGCACCACTTGCTTGATGAGGAAATTGCCGAACGAAATACCGGCAAGTCCCGTCTGACAATTGGAGATCGAGTAGAACACGGCAGTGCGCGCGCGCGCCGGATCGATGATAGCGCGATCCTCTGCCAGCAGCGGTGCGATCGCCCCTGGCATTTGCTCGGTCAGCGCGATCTCGACAAAGATCAGCGGCTCGTCGGCAAGCGCAGGATGGAAGAAGGCATAGCAGCGCCGGTCAGGCGCATCGATACGCCGGCGTAGGTCGTCCCAGCCATGGATTTCGTGCACCGCCTCGTACCGGATGATCTTTTCCAGCACGTTTGCGGGGCTAGACCAGTCGATGCGGCGCAGTACGAGGAAGCCGCGGTTGAACCACGACGAGAAGAGATGGGCGAGATCGCGATCGACCCGCCGGAGCTCCGGATTCTCGCGGGAGAGCTTCAGGAGGTCGGCGCGCAACTGCACGAGCGTCCGCGTACCGTTCGCGGCCCGGTTCAAGCGACGGAAGAGCTCCTGCCGCTTAGGTTCTGAGGCGAAATGGATTTCCGTCGCGGCGGTTTCCGAACCGGTCAGCCGCCATTCCTCGACCGCGGCATCGAGCAACGCTTCGTCCGGGCCAAATTTTTCGCCGAGCGCCTCGAAAAAGGTCAGCTGCTCCTGCGGACGCAGGGTTTCGTAAGCCGCGATGACCTGTTGCGCCATGGCCGTGCCGGAGGCTTCGCCCTTGCCGCCGAGCAATGTCTCGCAAAGCTCGACGAGCGCATCGGCTCGTCCAGGCGCCTGCGGCGGGCGCGGCGGGCGCAATCCAAAAAGGTCGCGGCCGCGATCGGTAATGGTGGCAATCAGATCGGCAAAGAAGGCATTATTTGGCTTCTCGCTTGGTCGATCTGCGCCCCCGGCGCGGTTGACCACCTTTTCCATTAGCGACATCGCGATTGCCTAGCTTGTCCATTCTAACGCGTTGACATGCCGCCGTGTTGCATTTGCCTTGCAGTTGATTTGGCATGGTGGCCACGCGCCGCCGATCGAGATACTCACCCCATGTTTTCTCTGTCTGATGACGAGTGGATCGCGATCGGCTTAAGCCTGCGGATCGCGACGTTCGCCACTCTGCTAAGCCTCCCGCTTGGCATCCTGGTCGGCCTGCTCCTGGCCCGCGGCCGCTTTCCCGGAAAAAGCTTGCTCGACGGACTTGTTCACCTGCCGCTGGTCTTGCCGCCGGTCGTGACGGGGCTTGCCTTGCTCCTGCTGTTTGGCCGGCGCGGCCCGATCGGTTCGATTCTTGCGGATATGGGAATCGTGCTGGCGTTTCGCTGGACGGGAGCAGTTTTAGCCGCGGCCGTGATGGCGTTTCCGCTGATGGTGCGTGCAATCCGCCTGTCGATCGAGGGCATCGATCCACGCCTGGAAGCGGCAGCCGGGACGCTCGGTGCCAACCGCTTCTGGACTTTTCTACTGGTCACCTTGCCGCTGGCCGCGCCGGGCATCCTGGTCGGCGCCATGCTCGCATTCGCCAAGGCACTCGGCGAGTTTGGGGCAACTATCACCTTCGTTTCCAACATTCCCGGCGAAACGCAGACGATTTCGGCGGCGATCTACAGCCTGACGCAAACGCCGGGCGGCGATTTCTCCGCCCTGCGGCTTGCCATTATGGCTGCCGCCATCGCGCTTGCCGCCCTCATCGTCTCCGAGCTTTTGCAGCGTCGTGGCGTTGCGCGAGTGAGCGGACTCGCGTGATCTTTGTCGAGATCGAAGCCAATCGCGGCACATTCTCGCTGAAGGCCCAATTCGAATCGGATGCCGGTCTGGTCGGGCTCTTCGGTCCGTCAGGCTCCGGCAAGACCACGCTCATCCACCTGATTGCCGGCCTTGTCCGGCCCACTCGCGGCCGCATCCGCGTCGATGGGGAGACCCTGTTCGATTCGGCCCGCAACGTCGATGTCCCGCTGCGTCGACGGCGCGTCGGCTTGGTCCACCAGGATTCCCTCCTGTTTCCGCATCTGAGCGTGCGGCAGAACCTCCTGTTCGGCCATTTTTTCACGCCCAAACCCGAGCGCCGCATTCCCCATCAATCGGTCATCGAGACGCTCGGCATTGCCGCGCTGCTCGATCGCCGCCCCGGCACGTTGTCCGGCGGCGAGCGCCAACGCGTCGCTCTCGCGCGGGCGCTGCTCGCCTCGCCCCGTCTCCTACTCATGGACGAACCGCTGGCTTCCCTCGATTTAGACCGCAAGCTCGAAATCATGAGTCTCATCGAGCACCTGCGCGACGAATACCGGATCCCGATCGTCTACGTCTCACATGCAATCGAAGAGGTGAGCCGGCTTGCCAATTACGTCGTGGTGCTTCGGGCCGGAAAGGTTCTGGGGGCCGGACCGCCGTCGGACGCGTTGTCGCAAATGAACCGCGCAATGCATGCCGACCGGTTTGAGATCGTCAGTCTTGTCGAGTGCCAGGTCGGCGGGTTCGACCCGGAGTTTGAAATCACGACTCTGCGGCACCCCGCGGGCCCCATCTTTGTCGGCGGGCGTGTCGGACCCGAAGGAAGATCGGTACGCGTGGTCATTGGTGCCACCGATGTCGCGCTTGCCACCTCACGCCCGACCGAGCTCAGCATCCGCACGATCCTCTCCGGCGAGGTGGCGGCGATTCGATCGGAGACCGGAGCGCTTTCCCTGGTCGACATCGCGCTCCAGGGAGGTGGCCGGCTTTCGGCTTCGCTCACGCGCCTGGCCGTCAGCGACCTTGAACTCGCTCCGGGAGCCCGCGTTTACGCGCTGATCAAGGCCGTGGCGATCGACGAAAGACCCTTCCACTCGAGATGATATTCTTCCATGGTTGTTGTCGACGCACGCTCTCGGCGCGGGTAAATGGTCTGCATGGATGCTGCCAGCCGGACGAAATAGACATAACAATCGGGGAGATTGAAGCATGAGAAAATTGGCGCTGTCGTTGTGCTTGGCCGCGGGGGTGGCGCTGCCGGCGTTTGCGCAGGACAAGCAGGTCGATTTGAAAATATCGCTGTGGGTGCCGCCCGCCCATCCGCTCGTCCCCGCGACTAAAGAATGGGCCGCGGATATCGAGAAATCCTCCGGCGGCACGATCAAGTCCGTCGTGTTTCCCTCCGAGCAACTCGGCAAAGCCTTCGATCACTATGACATGGCGCGCGACGGCATCGCCGATGTGACTTATGTCAATCCGGGTTACCAGCCCGGCCGCTTTCCGATCATCGCCGTCGGTCAGATGCCGTTCACGTTCACGGATGGTCACACGGGCACACAGGCGCTTGACGCCTTTTATCGCAAATACGCCGAGACCGAGATGAAGGACACGCATTTCTGCTTTGCCTTCATTCACGACCCCGGCGGATTTTTCTCGACCAAGAAAAAGGTGCTCGTGCCCGAAGATTTGAAGGGCATGAAAGTGCGCCCGGCGCAAAGCACGATCGCGCAATGGGTGACCTCGCTCGGCGGCACCAATGTTCAGGCCTCCGCGCCTGAATCGCGCGACGCGCTGGAGCGCGGCGTTGCGGAAGCGATCTTTTTTCCGTGGGGCTCGATCTTCCTCTTCGGCATCGACAAGGTAATCAAATACGCGCTCGACGCGCCGCTTTATACGACCGTGTTCACTTACAACATGAACAAGGCCAAATACGACTCGATGTCGCCGGCGCAGAAGAAGGTGATCGACGATCACTGCACGACGGAATGGGCCGAGAAAGTCGCCGGCCCGTGGGCGGATTTCGAAGCCGCCGGACGCGACAAGATGAAGAAAGCGTCGGGCAAGGAAGTCTACACGCTCACCCCCGAACAATTGGCGGCATGGAAGAAGTCGACCGAACCGCTAGCCAACAGCTGGGCCGAGGCAGTGAAAAAGATCGGCGCCAATCCCGATCAGATTCGTGCCGATCTGCAGGCAGCGCTCGGCAAATATCACGCAGGGTTCTGATATGCGCATCCCGGAGCCGCGACGCGGCTCCGGAAGCCAGGGCAGATGCAGGTTCCATGACCGATATGCCAGCGAGCGTGAAGCCGCCGCCGAAATCGCGTAAATTCCGGGATCGCTTCATCGACTCGATTGAACTCATCGCCGCCTTTTTCGTCGGCATTGTCGCGGCCGATATCTTTATCTCGGTATTGTTGCGTTACTTCTTCAGCGTGCAAATTCCGGACGCATACGATTTTGGCCGGCTTCTGCTCGGCATCCTGATCTTCTGGGGCATCGCCGCAACCTCCTATCGCGGCACGCACATCACGGTCGATCTTGTCTGGTCATCGGCGAGCCCGCGCTACAAGCGGTTGATCGACATATTCGCGACGCTCGTCCTCCTTTTCGTCGTGACCGTGCAGACCTACACATTGTTCGACAAGGTCAAGCAAACCTACGCCGACAATGTGCTCACCTTCGATCTCAACTTGCCGACATGGCCGTTCTTCGCGGTAGCTTGGATCGGCGACGTTTCCGCCGTCGTGCTCATCGCGGTGCGAACCTGGCTGCTCATCATTGAGCCGCAGGTGATCGAGGGCGAGCATCCGCTGAAGACGGTGGAATAATGGGCACCGACGCCGTCGCCGTGATCGGGTTCGTCTCGCTCTTTGCCTTGATGCTGCTGCGCGTGCCCGTCGGCATGGCGATGGGACTGATCGGCGTCTCGGGGTACGCTTATCTCGTGGGTGCTGGGCCGGCGCTCAAGCTCGTCGGCCAAACGTCGATGCGAACCGTGACCGACTATACGTTCGGCGTCATCCCGATGTTTCTTCTGATGGGCGCCTTCGTGTCGACGTCCGGCGTCAGCCGCGAATTGTTTCGTGCCGCGAACACGTTCGTTGGTCATTTGCGCGGTGGCCTTGGCTTCGCGACGGTTGCCGCCTGTGGCGGCTTTGCCGCGATCTCCGGCTCTTCCGTCGCGACGGCCGCGACCTTCTCGACCGTCGCGTATCCCGAAATGCGGCGTCACAATTACCCGCAAAGTTTTTCGACCGGCGTGATCGCTGCCGGCGGCACGCTCGGTGCGATGCTGCCGCCATCGACAGTGCTCGCGGTCTACGGGATCATCACGCAGCAGGACATCGGCAAGCTGTTCATGGCCGGTATTCTGCCGGGCATTCTCGCAATGTCGATGTACATCGCGACCATCGTCATTATCGGTTTGGTGAGGCCGGACTTCCTCCCGAGCGGACCGCGCGCCAACTGGGAGGAGCGGGTCAAGGGCATCCGCGACGTCTGGGCGCCGCTGGTGCTGTTTCTGTTTGTCATCGGCGGGCTCTATGGCGGGTTGTTCACCCCTACCGAGGCCGGCGGCATGGGCGCGGGCGGCGCCTTCGTGCTCGGCGTCCTGCGTGGACGCCTGTCTCGCGCCGACATACGCCATTCCTTGTTGCAAGCCACGCGCACGGCGGCGGCGGTATTCACCGTGCTCATCGGCGCACTGCTGTTCGGCTATTTCCTGACGATTACTCAGACGCCGCAGAAGGTCACGACGTTCCTGACCGGCCTCGGGCTCGGGCGCTACGGCGTGCTGGCGCTGATCATGGTCATGTACATCATTCTCGGATGCCTCATGGATGCCATGGCCATGATCATCCTGACGGTGCCGATCATCTTTCCGGTCATCACCGAGCTCGGCTTCGATCCGATCTGGTTCGGCGTCATTATCGTCATGACCGTGGAACTCGGATTGATCCACCCGCCGGTCGGGATGAACGTGTTCGTCATAAAAAGTGTGGTCAAAGACGTGAGCTTCGCGACTATTTTCAAAGGCGTGCTGCCCTTTGTTGTGACCGACATCATTCGGCTGATCATCCTGATCGCGTTTCCGATGATCGCACTCTGGCTGCCGAGCCAGATGTAGGCCGATGCGGAGGTGACAGGCGCGCAATCGGCTTTATCTTGGCCGCATGCTGCGCCTCCTGCTTTTCCGCCACGCCAAGACCGCGCGCGAATCCGGCGGCGGCGACCATGACCGGCCGCTGACCCGCCGCGGCGAAGAGGATTCCAGGCGCATCGGCCGCTATCTCGAAGACGAGCAGCTTTTGCCCGATCTCGTCGTCGCCTCCGATTCCCGGCGCACACGCCAGACGCTCGATCTCGCGCTGGAGGCGGCGCACCAGCATCCGAAGACGCGACTCGACCGCGCCGTCTATCTCGCCGAGCCGCACACGCTGCTCGAACTCGTCCGCCGTACGCCGGGCGACGTACGCAGCCTGATGGTGATCGGCCATAATCCGGGCATGGCCGATCTCGCCGCCCTGCTCACCGGCTTCGGCGACCGCTACGCCTTTGCCCGGATGAACACGAAATTCCCTACCTCCGGCCTCGCCGTCCTCGATTTCCCGGCGGAGCGCTGGCCGGACGTAAAGGAACACGGCGGGCGTCTCGACCGTTTCGTCACGCCCGCTTCGCTGGACACGAGTGTTGAAGACGAGTGATGGTTGAAATCCTGGCTCTTTTGTTGCTCGCCACGGTACCGCACGTCGCGCTCCCCGCTAGCCCCGCGGTATCGGCGGCATGCGCTTTCCTACCCGTCGAACGCGCCGTCGGGAATTGGCGGGCGCAGGCTGCACTCGATCTCGATCTCGACGCCGAAAC
>JAFASC010000143.1 GCA_019244955.1 Methylobacteriaceae bacterium
ATCGACGTATTGATCCAATTCCCAAAGGGCGAGTCGCTTTATTCGCCGGAGACGCTGCAAACGATTGCCGACGTCCACAATGTGGTCGAACGCCAAGCCGGCGTCGGCAACGTACTGTCTCTGGAGACGCTGCGCCGCTGGCTCGCGGAGAAAGCCGGCAAGTCCGATCTCGCCACCCTGAAACAATATGTCGACATTCTTCCGGCGTTCCTGACGCGCCGCTTTGTCTCGGAACAACAGGATGCGGTGCTGGTTTCAGGCCGTATTCCCGATGTCGACGCGAACCAATTGCTGCCGGTGGTCGACAGCCTGGATAAGGCGCTGAACGATGTGCGGGCGAAACACCCGGGCTATGAGATTGCTGTCACCGGGCTCTCGGCGGTGGCGGCGCGCAACAGCGCCAACATGATCGGCAAGCTCAATCGTGGGCTGACGATCGAGATCGTTTTCGTCGCCGCGTTCATCGGTCTGGCGTTCCGCTCGTTCGTGGTGATGCTGGTCAGCATCCTGCCCGGCGTGTTTCCGATCCTGCTTTCCGGCGCGCTGCTTTATGCGATGGGCGAGGGGCTGCAATTTGCCAGCATTGTCGCGCTGACGGTGTCGTTCGGTTTGGGTCTATCGGCAACGATCCACTTCCTCAACCGATTGCGGCTGGAAGACCGCCCTGGCGCCGATCCGGCGATCGCCGTCGAACGCGCGACCGTGCTGGTCGGACCCGCGCTCATACTCACGTCCGTCGTGCTCGCCTGCGGTCTTGCGGTGACGGTGTTTTCCGACTTGCCCTCGCTGCGCCTGTTCGGCTGGCTCAGCGCATTTGCGATGATTGCGGCTTTGATCGCTGACCTGCTGATTTTGCGGCCTACCGCGATGTATCTGTTCGCGCTGACGCGCAGGCACCGCCGTCGCGCGGCGGAGGCAAAACCGGCGGAGTAGGTGTTGTTCCCGACGCACCGAACGGGCGATCTGGAGTCCAAGCCTCGCGCTTAATCCTGGGTTCCCGGCCGAAGCTGCGCTTCGCAGGGAATGACAGGCACCTATGCGCTCAAACCACCCGCACTCACAATAAAGCGCTCCACCACCTCGACGCCGTAGCCCGCCTTGATGTTGGTGAAGACGAACGGCCGCTCCCCGCGCATGCGTTTGGCATCGCGGTCCATGACGCCGAGATCGGCGCCGACGAATGGTGCGAGATCGATCTTGTTGATGACCAGCAGGTCCGAGCGCGTGATGCCAGGTCCGCCCTTGCGCGGGATTTTCTCGCCGCCGGAGACGTCGATCACGTAAATGGTCAGATCCGCGAGTTCGGGCGAGAATGTCGCGGCGAGATTGTCGCCGCCGGATTCGACCAGCACGACATCGAGGCCGGGGAAACGCCGCACCATCGTGTCCACGGCGGCAAGATTCATCGAGCAATCCTCGCGGATGGCGGTGTGCGGGCAGCCGCCGGTCTCGACGCCCATGATCCGTTCCGGCGGCAGCGCACCGACCCGCGTCAGGATTTCAGCATCTTCCTTCGTGTAGATGTCGTTGGTGATGGCGCAGATGTCGTAGCGGCCGGCGAGGCGCTTGCACAAAGCTTCCATCAGCGCGGTCTTGCCGGAGCCGACGGGCCCTCCGATGCCGACGCGCAAGGGGCCGTTAGGGGATGCCATTCCGTCTCCTTAGCGTCCTATGAACGAAATAAGCGCGTATATTGTGTTTCATGTTTCAGGCTCGCGAGATCAGAGCGAAACGCGGAGCCGCCGAGATCGTCGACGTCTTTGCTGGCACACTTATGCCCGGTTTTGCGAAGGACCGGCATCAGCGCGGCGATGACGCGCTGGCCCTCGCTCTGACCGACGATCCCCAGTCTGATTGCCGCCGACACGAGATTCGAGACGAATCCGAGGCAGAACATATCGAGCGTCACGTCGAGCGGAAAATCGTGTCCGGCGGCGGCGACCGCGACAGCAACGGGATAGGCGACATCTTCGCTTCCCTGCAGGAGATCGAGAATCGCACATGGCCAGGACTTGCGAATCGCCAGCAAAAAGGCGTTGCCTTGCGTTGTGGTTTCCAGCCGCCGTTCGCGGCTCGTTGCGAGTGCCAGAGCAAGTTCATTGACCTCGGCCAAGCAACACGCGTCGCCTTGCAGCGCAGCGCGATGCGCCGCTCCGAGCAGGATCGCATCGTTGTGCAAAGCGCCGCGTTCGATCAGCGTCGCCAGCCAATCGCGCAAAGCCTCCGCGTCGGTGATGTTGCCCGTCTCGTACGCCCATTCGAGTCCATGCGAATACGCAAACGCGCCGACCGGAAACATTGGCGAAAACCACACCGCCAGGGGCAGCTGCAGTTCGCTCATTCATCCCTCGGATGCGAATGCGCGTGATCATGATCGTAAGCGCCGCGCTCGGGCCGGAACGGACGCGTCACAGGCGTGACGCTGCAGCCGTGGCCGCGCACCATTTCGGCGAGCACGTGATCCTCTTCGATGTAAATCGCGCCCGGGGTAATCTCTGCTGGCGTATGTCGATTGCCGATGTGCCAGGCGATGCGCAGGAGCCGGAGTGGATTTTCGGCTTTTATTTCGACGAGCTTCTGCGGTGCAGCTTTGACGAGAACGAGCCGGCCGTCCTCGAGTTTGAGCGCGTCGCCATCCTCGAGGCCTGAGGCTTTGTCGAGGTCGAGCAGGAATTCGAGATCGCCATCGCTGGTCAGCTTAATGCGGCGGCGATGTCGGTGCTCGTGATCGAGCGTGACGCTATCGACAACGCGCTCGGGCTTAACCGCGAGCTTCCGCACGACGGAGACGGCGCGGATCATCAAAACAGGAAGTACCGTTGCGCGAGAGGCAGAACTTGCGCCGGCTCGCAGACCAGGAGCTCGCCGTCCGCCGTAACTGCGTAAGTCTCCGGGTCGACGCGAATGTCCGGCGTCGCGTCGTTATGGATGAGAGACTTCTTGTTGATGCCGCCGCGCACGTTCTCAACCGCCACAAGTTCCTTCTGCACGCCGAGCTTGTCGCGCAACCCGCTTTCCGCTGCTGCTTTCGACACGAACGTCACGCTCGTATTGGTGCGCGCCTTGCCGAAAGCGCCGAACATTGGCCTGTAATGCACCGGCTGCGGCGTCGGGATCGAGGCGTTGGGATCGCCCATCGCCGCGCCGACGATCATGCCGCCCTTGATGATCAGGTCCGGCTTCACGCCGAAAAAAGCCGGCGACCACAAGACGAGGTCGGCCATCTTGCCGACCTCGATCGAGCCGATGTGCTTCGCGACCCCGTGCGCGATGGCCGGATTGATCGTGTATTTGGCGACATAGCGCTTGATGCGGTTATTGTCGTTGCCGTTGTCCCCTTTGAGCGAACCGCGCTGCACCTTCATCTTGTGCGCGGTCTGCCAGGTGCGGATGACGACCTCGCCGATGCGGCCCATCGCTTGGCTGTCCGACGACATCATCGAAAGTGCGCCCATGTCGTGCAGGATGTCTTCCGCCGCGATCGTCTCCTTGCGGATGCGGCTTTCGGCAAACGCGAGGTCCTCGGCGATCGACGGATCGAGGTGGTGACAGACCATCAGCATATCGAGATGCTCGTCGAGCGTGTTCATCGTGAACGGCCGCGTCGGATTGGTCGAGGACGGCAGCACGTTCGGCAGGCTCGCCACCTTGATGATGTCGGGCGCATGTCCGCCGCCGGCGCCTTCTGTATGAAACGCATGGATCGTGCGGCCCTTGAACGCGGCGATCGTGTCCTCGACAAAACCCGACTCGTTCAGCGTGTCAGAATGCAGCATCACCTGGATGTCGTACTCGTCCGCAACGGAGAGGCAGCAATCGATCGCCGCGGGTGTGGTGCCCCAATCCTCGTGCAGTTTCAGCGCGCAGGCGCCGGCCTCTATCTGCTCGACGAGTCCACCGGGCAGCGACGCATTGCCTTTGCCGGCGAAACCGATGTTGATCGGAAACGCGTCGGCGGCCTCAATCATCTTGTGGATGTGCCATGGGCCGGGCGTCGCCGTTGTCGCGGCCGTGCCTGTCGCCGGCCCGGTGCCGCCGCCGAGCAGGGTTGTGATTCCGGACATCAGCGCGTCGTCGATCTGCTGCGGGCAGATCATGTGGATGTGGGAATCGAAGCCGCCGGCGGTGAGGATTTTGCCTTCGCCGGCAATCACCTCGGTGCCCGGTCCGACGACGATCGTAACGCCTGGCTGGATGTCGGGATTGCCGGCCTTGCCGATGGCGGCAATGCGGCCCTCCTTCAGCGCCACGTCGGCTTTGACGATCCCCCAATGATCGAGCACGACGGCGTTTGTGATGACGCAATCGACCGCGCCCGCGTTATTGGCGACCTGGCTCTGGCCCATTCCATCGCGAATGACCTTGCCGCCGCCGAACTTCACCTCGTCGCCATAGGTCGTGAAATCCTTCTCGACTTCCAGGATGAGATCCGTGTCGGCGAGCCGCATACGGTCGCCGGTCGTCGGGCCGAACATGTCGGCATAGGCAGGGCGCGAGAATTTGTGAGCCATCAGAGCGCGCCCATCACCTCTTGGCGGAAGCCGTATACCTTCCGCTCTCCGGCGAGCGCTACAAGCTTGACGCTGCGCGTCTGCCCCGGCTCGAACCGCACCGCCGTCCCGGCGGGAATATCGAGCCGCATGCCGCGCGCCTTGGCGCGATCGAATTTGAGACCCGGGTTTGTCTCGAAAAAATGATAGTGCGAGCCGACCTGGATGGGCCGGTCGCCGGTATTCGACACGTCGAGCGTCACGGTCGCACGACCTTCGTTAAGCGTCAGCTCGCCTGCTTGCGCCATCACTTCGCCGGGCACAAGCGTCGTTTTGGCGCCACGGATCGGCTCGTGCACGGTCACCAACTTGGTGCCATCGGGAAATGTCGCCTCCACCTGCACGTCGTGAATCATCGAGGCGACACCATCCATGACCTGGTCGGGCGAAAGCACATGCGCGCCGGCTTCCATGAGATCGGCGACGGAGCGGCCGTCGCGTGCCCCCTCGACGATGAAGTCGGTGATCAGCGCGATCGTCTCCGGATAATTCAGTTTCACGCCGCGTTCGAGCCGGCGGCGCGCCACGATCGCCGCCATCGCAATGAGCAGCTTGTCTTTCTCATGTGGGGTCAGCAGCATCGGTCCTCCTCATCCCCACGAGCGCGGCATTGCGGCGTGCCGAAAGCCCTCGAGAAAGCGCACGAGATCGGCGCGCAACCCTTGTGCATCGCGCGACAGCACGCGCACGACAAGCATGCCGTTCCACGCGCTCGCGCCGCATTCGGATGAGGCGAGGGCAAGCAAATCGCGGGCCTCATCGAGACGCTGCTCGGCATGGGGCGCGACATGCACGATCGTCGCGAGCGCCCGCGCGCCGTTGCCGGACGCCTTTACCGCGAGCAGGCCTGCCGGATTGCCGTCGAGCCGCATATCTTCCGCGAAAACGAGCTTGCCGTCACGGCGGATGCGCCAGCGATCATGGCAGAAGCCGCGCTCTACGATCTCGTCCATAGCGACGCGGCCGAACACCATGCTCTCCGCAATTGTCAGACTCGCGTCGGCGGCGACATCGGCCGCAAGCCGGCGCCGCCAACGGCTACCGCAAAACAGGATCATCTCTTGCGGCAGCCAATCCAGGCGGCTGCCGGACCCGAGCGTCAGATCGACCCCGATTTCGGTCATAGCGCCTTGCGAGCGGTAGATTTTCTCCGCGGCTTGCGTCGTGATAACCGCCGCAGCGCCGGCATCAAGCGAGAGCTCCGCGCCCATGCGATCGCCGCCGGCCATGCCGCCGCCGGTATTGATCAGCACCGCCTCGCAAGTCTCCGCGATGCGCGGGAAGCGCACGCGATAGCCACCGCTTTCGGCGCGCTCGATCGCCTGCGTCCGCCGATCCGTCGCCGCAAAGCGCACGCGGATGCCGCCGGATGCGCGGACGTAACCGGGCACGAGCGGCACCGCAGACTGGACGATCTCGCTCGGCGGATCGCTGAACAACGCGCTTGCCCCTCGTCTCAAAAAGCGCGGGCATTTCGCGCGGAGAGTCAGCTCTTCGTCAAGGCTACGCCGCTGCCGCCTGCAGCCCCCAAGCCGGAGCCATCTCATCGAGCACGCGGCGCACCGCCGCATGATCCCGGACTGCTTCCACATAGCGCAGGAGCGTCGGATACGCCGCGAGCAGATGCGGCTTGCCGATCGAGCTCGCCACTTTCGGCAACAGAAACAAAGCCGGCGCGAGCTGGCAGTCGGCGAGCGTCAGATCCGGCCCCGCGGCAAGGCCCTCGTCTTTCACATAGATCTGCAGGGATGAAAGCCCCCGGATCAGCCGGGTCAGCCAGGTGGCAAACGTCGGATCCGATGATGCGCGCCCGTCGAGGCGTGCGAGTTCGACCAGCGGCGTCGTGATCTGCAATTCGGCGATGCGCTGCAGAAGCCTGACATGCGCCCGCGCCTCGGCGCTGTCGGGGCGAAGCGGCGGATCGGGAAATCTGTCTTCGAGATATTCGAGGATCGCCGCCGATTCCGGCAGCGGCACGCCGCTATCGAGTATCAGGCACGGAATCGTGCCGAGCGGGTTGATGGCGTGAAATCGCGCCGAGAGCAGGCCGCCCGGCGGCGGCTCGATCTCGATCTCGAGGCCTTTGGCATAGATCGCCACCCGCACAGGTGCCGAGAAGGGTGAGTTATGTTCCGAATAAAGCCGCATGGCGAAAGCTCTTCTGGCCCGCCTGACCGGCGGTATCAGTCCTCTTTGACCTTTAGGTCCTTCAGCTTGGCGAACACCGAGTCGAGGCTCACGTCGGGCTCGGGCTGGGTCGCGGGAGCGGGCGCAGCGGCGCCGAACACTTCCGCTTGGGTCGCAGGCGCCGCCGGCTGACGCCGGGTCGTGACCTCCGCCGGAACCAGCGTCTGGCCGCGCTCCTCGACCTGCTGCGGCCGCTCCTTGGCGGCGCGAGCGACCTCGAAATCGAGATCGATCTGCGAGCAGAGGCCCAAGGTCACCGGGTCGAGCGGCTGGAGCTGAGCCGAATTCCAGTGAGTGCGGTCGCGAATGGCCTGCAGGGTCGACTTGGTCGTGCCGGCGAGCCGCATGATCTGCGCGTCCTTGAGCTCGGGATGATTGCGGAGCAGCCAGAGGATGGCGTTCGGGCGGTCCTGACGACGCGACAGCGGCGTGTAACGGGCGCCGCGCCGGGGCTTCACCTCGGGCAGACGCACTTTGGAGACCGCGAGCTTCAGCTCGTAATCGGGATCGGCCTCGCCTTTGGCGATCTCCTCGCGGGTGAGCTGGCCCGAGGTGATCGGGTCATGGCCGCGAATGCCGGCCCCAACCTCGCCGTCGGCAATGCCCTTCACTTCGAGTGGGTGCAACTTGCAGAAGGCAGCGATCTGGTCGAACGTCAGCGACGTGTTCTCGACCAGCCAGATGGCCGTCGCTTTCGGCATTAGCGGGGCAGTGCTCATAAAATTCTCCTCCATTCCCGGGGCAAGCGTCTCCGGCCTGCGGTCCGGCCGAGGCAAATCCTCACTCAAGACAGGCGATGACGGGAATGGCTCCCATATAGTCCCGGGGTTGCCGGAACGCAATCGGGATCGCTAGTTTGCGCGACTGTTCAGGGAGGAGTTGGATGGCCCGCCAGGACGAGGAGCCGCTGCAACCGGTACGCAAATTGGGCCACCAGGTCGGCGAGCCGCTCGACGCGCTGTCGATCGAAGAGATCGACGAGCGCGTGCGTCAGCTGCATGATGAGATTCAACGGCTCGAGGAGGATAAGCGCGCCAAGCTCGCCTCGAAGCACGCCGCGAGCGCGGTGTTCAAGACGTGGAGCTGAGCAAGCGGACCGTTGCTCGACGCGAACCGGCCGTCAGGATACGTTGGTCCATAACGCAGAAAGCCGATAGCAATGAACGAAATGATTGCGCCGCGGCGCGCGGCGCGGCTTACCGGCCGCATCGATCCCGTCGCGATCGAGGCCGTCACACGCGCGCTCGCCGCGCGCTTCGGCAATCAGCTCGTGACCTCGCAGGCCGTGCGCGAGCAGCACGGTCACACGCTCACCTGGACGCCGAACGAGCCGCCGGATGCGGTAGTTTATGCGCAGAGCACGCAGGATGTCGCCGACGTCGTCAAGATTTGCGCCGAGCATCTGGTGCCGGTCATTGCTTTCGGCACGGGCACGTCGCTCGAGGGTCACGTCAACGCGCCGCTCGGCGGCGTCTCAATCGATCTCTCGATGATGAAAAACATTCTCGCGATTCATCCCGAGGATCTCGACTGCGTTGTTGAGGCGGGCGTCACGCGCAAGGAAGTCAACGAATATCTCCGCGACACCGGCCTGTTCTTCCCGATCGATCCCGGCGCTGACGCCTCGATCGGCGGCATGGCCGCGACGCGGGCTTCCGGCACAAATGCGGTCCGCTACGGCACGATGAAGGACAATGTGCTGGGCCTGACGGTGGTTACCGCGGAGGGCGAAATTCTCAAGACGGCCACGCGCGCAAAAAAATCCTCCGCCGGCTACGACCTGACGCGTCTGTTCATCGGCTCGGAGGGCACGCTCGGCATCATCACCGAGATCACGCTGAAACTTTACGGCATTCCCGAAGCGATCTCGGCCGCCACATGTCAGTTTCCGAGCGTCAAGGCCGCATGCGATACGGTGATCGAGACAATCCAGACGGGATTGCCGATCGCACGGATCGAGCTTGCCGATGCACTCACCGTGCGCGCTTTCAACAATCACGCAAAACTCGGCCTCATCGAAGCTCCGATGCTGTTCCTCGAATTTCATGGAACGGAAGCGAGCGTCGCCGAGCAGACGCAGCGGTTTGGTGAAATCGCTGAGGCGCATGGCGGCGGCCCCTTCCAATGGGCGACGAAACCGGAGGATCGCAGCCGGCTGTGGCAGGCGCGCCACGATGTTTATTGGGCGCACCAGACGTTGCGGCCGGGCGTTCGCCCGCTCGCGACCGACGTCTGCGTGCCGATCTCGCGCCTCGCCGATTGCGTGACGCAAACCGCGCGCGATGCGGAGGAGAGTGGGATTCTCGCGCCGATCGTCGGGCATGTCGGCGACGGCAATTTTCATTGCGGTCCGCTGGTCGACGTGAACGACCCTGACGAAGTCGAGCGCGTCAAAAACTTCCTCGAGCGACTCGTACGCCGCGGCCTCGAGATGGGCGGCACCTGCACGGGCGAGCATGGCGTCGGCCAGGCCAAGATGAAATATATGCTGGAAGAGCATTCCCCCGCTGCGCTTGAACTAATGCGTACGATCAAGCGCGCGCTCGATCCCAAAAACATCATGAATCCGGGAAAAGTGGTCGCGGTTTAGTGTACGCGGTCCGCGATTCGGAGATTGGCGTGTGACAATCCATTTCATCGGCGCCGGTCCGGGTGCGCCGGATCTCATTACCGTGCGCGGTCGCGATCTCATCGCGCGCTGTCCGGTGTGTCTTTACGCGGGCTCGTTGGTCCCGCGCGAAATGTTGACGCATTGTCCGGAGAGCGCGCGCATTGTCGACACCGCGCCGATGTCGCTCGATGAGATCATTGCCGAGTTCGTCCGCGCGACGGATGCAGCCGAAGACGTCGCGCGGCTGCATTCCGGCGATCTCTCGATCTGGAGCGCGTTCGGCGAACAGGCGCGGCGCTTGGACGAACTCGGTATTCTTTACACGGTGACGCCCGGCGTTCCGGCATTTGCCGCCGCAAGCGCCGCGCTGCGGAGAGAACTCACGATCCCGGAAGTCGCGCAATCGGTTGTGTTGACGCGTACGCAAGGCCGCGCATCGTCGATGCCGGAAAGCGAGAGTTTGCGTACTCTTGCAGCAGCACGCGCCACGATGGCCATTCACTTGTCGATTCACGCACTCGATCGCGTCGTCGCCGAGCTCGTGCCTGCCTACGGTCCGGATTGCCCCGTCGCGATCGTTTATCGCGTCTCCTGGCCGGACGAGCGCATGCTGCGCGGCACATTGCTGACGATTGCTGAAAGAGTTGCGGACGCGGCGCTCGAACGCAGTGCGCTCATTCTTGTCGGGCCGGCGCTGGGCGAAGGCGATTTCGCCGAGAGCGCACTTTACAACGCCGACTACCTTCGCCGTTTTCGCCAACCGGCCGATTTGTCGCCTTGAGCCGAGGGCTCATCATCGCGGCATTACGTTCGGGCAGCGGCAAGACGGTCCTGACGCTCGGGCTCATGCGGGCTTTGGCCCGCTGGGGGCTCGCGATTGCCGGCGCCAAATGCGGCCCGGATTACATCGATCCGGCCTTTCACGCCGCCGCGACCGGTAGGCCGAGCTACAATCTCGACAGCTGGGCGATGACGCCGGGGACGATCGTTGCGCTCGCCGCTGAAACCGCCGCCAGCGCCGACCTCGTCATCGCCGAAGCCTCAATGGGGCTGTTCGACGGCGTGCCTGCGGAACCCGGCCGCACTGGTGCCTCGGCCGACATCGCGGCGGCAACCGGCTGGCCGGTCCTGCTCGTCCACGACATCTCGGGCCAGGCGCAATCGGCAGCGGCAATCCTCTCCGGTGCGGTGCGTTACGATTCCCGCATTCGCATCGCCGGCGTTGTGCTGAACAGGGTCGGCTCGGAGCGGCATCTTCGGCTGGTAAAGGAAGCCGTCGAAAATGCCGGCATTCGCGTCATCGGCGCGCTGAACCGCCATGGCGAGCTCGCGCTGCCGGAGCGCCATCTCGGGCTGGTTCAGGCGAGCGAGACGAAGAACCTGGATGCACTCCTCGGCCGCCTCGCCGATCGGGTGTCGGCGCAGATCGATCTCGACCAAATTTTACGCCTTGCGGCCCCGGCCCGCGGCCTCGAGGCGCCAAGCCCGATCTCCCTGCCTCCGCCCGGCCAAAGCATCGCTATTGCGCAGGACCATGCGTTTTCCTTCCTGTACCCGCACGTTGCCGCGGCGTGGCGCCGGGCAGGGGCGCAGCTTCGCTTCTTCTCGCCCTTGGCGGACGAGGCGCCGCCCGCCGACGCCGACATCTGTTGGCTGCCCGGCGGTTATCCCGAACTGCATGCCGGAAAGCTCGCCGCCGCCACGAACTTCCTTGGAGGGCTCCGGCGCTTTGCCCAAACACGGCCGGTGCACGGGGAGTGTGGCGGCTACATGATTCTCGGCCAAACCCTCACCGACGCATCGGGCGAGGCCCACGCGATGGCGGGCCTGCTGCCGGCCGCAACAAGCTTCGCCAACCGCAAGCTATCGCTAGGCTACCGCGCGGCGCGCCTGCGAGAAGCCCATCCGCTGGGGCGCCCCGGCACCATCCTGCGCGGCCACGAATTCCATTATGCCAGCGGATTAGAGGCTTCCGGTAACGCTCCGTTGGCGGATATGACCGATGCTTACGGCGGGGACTGGCATCCGGCAGGGAGCCGCCTTGGCAATGTTTCAGGAACATTCTTCCACGTTATCGCCCGCGACAGCTGAATCGGAGACGAGGAAGCGGATGACTCACGGGTCGAAATTCCTCATGGCCGGCGTCATGGGCTGGCCGGTTATGCATTCGCGCTCGCCGAAGCTGCATAATTTCTGGCTGCAGCAATATGGCCTCTCCGGGACGTACGTGCCGCTCGAAATCAAGCAGGACCAACTCGAACAGGCGCTCCGGGCTCTGCCCGTGCTCAATTTCGCTGGCTGCAACCTCACTATCCCCCACAAGGAGGCGGCGCTGCGGCTGGTCGATTCCGTCGATCCGGTTGCGCGCAGGATTGGCGCGGTGAACACGATCGTGGTTGGCCCCGACGGCGAGCTCGAGGGCCGCAACACCGATGCCTACGGCTTTATCTCCAGCGTCTGCGATGCGCGTCCGGATTGGCATGCGGGCGACGGTCCGATTGTCGTGCTCGGCGCCGGCGGCGGCGCCCGCGCGGTGCTCACGGCCCTGATCGAGGCCGGCGCGCAAGAAATCTGGCTTGCCAACCGCAACTTGGCGCGTGCCGAAGCGCTCGCGCAGGAGTTCGGGCCGCCGATCGCCATTTGTGAGTGGAGCAAGCGGCACGAAGTGCTCGACGACGCCGCGATGCTCGTCAACACGACGAGTCTCGGCATGCTCGGTCAGCCGCCGCTCGACATTGTGCTTCAGGCGCTGCCGTCGGCGGCGATCGTCTGCGACATCGTCTATGTACCTCTGGAGACGCCGCTTCTTGCGGCGGCGCGGCGGCGCGGCAATCCGACCGTCGATGGCCTTGGCATGTTGTTGCACCAGGCGCGACCCGCGTTTGAGGCATGGTTCGGCGTGTTGCCGGAAGTCAGCCCAGCACTGCGGACCATGATGGAAGCGACGTTGTGAACTGGTCACAGCTGTTGGTCTTTTCTTAACCGGATTCTCAATCGCTCAGGCTAAGGCTAGAGTCGCGATTTGATTCGAGCGGCGGGGCGGACGCTGGCTCGATCGCGGTTCTCTGCCCGCGTGTGGCGCGTGGCGAGGACTGCGCGTCGAGGAGATACGAATGGCACGGCGGCCACGGCGTGACCTGACTTGCCGAGCTTCTTGCCTTGTGCCGGCATTCGCCGCGACCGCATTCATTTCCACGCCCTCATTCGTTCGCGCACAATCGTTCGGCCTGATCCCGCCCGACCGGATGGCGGAGACGTCAGGCCTCGCCGGCTTACTGCTCGTCCTCGGTCTCGTCCTTTTCTCGACGATCACCGCCCTTCTGCATCTGACCGGGCGCAAGCGCTGGACACAGCGTGAGGCCGAACTCGTCGACGAACTCGCGCGGCTGCGTCACCAGCTCGATCGCGCGCACGTCTTTCTTTCCGCCGAACCGCAGATCGCCATCGCCTGGACCTCGCCGTCTGGTGAACCGGACATCGAGGGCGATCTCTCGCTTGTCACAGACGCGCCGGTCGCGCGCCGCGTGCTCGGTTTCGGGTCTTGGCTTGCCCCGCATGCCGCACAGCAACTTGACGCCTGCGTCACGCGCCTACGCGAACGCGGCGAGGCTTTTCGCATGCCGCTCGTAAGTCTGGTGGGACGCCATCTCGAGGCGGAGGGGAGACCCGTCGGGGGGCGCGCCGTCATGCGCATTCGCGAGGTTTCCGGCGACCGGCTCGAATTGATCGGGCTGCGCGAGCGCTATGCCGAGACAACAGCAATCGCCAACGCGCTGCGCGCGATGTTGAACGCGATCGCCGATCCCGTTTGGATGCGCGACGATGCCGGCAAGCTGACTTGGCTAAACAGCGCGTACATGCGCGCGGTCGAAGCGGCGAAGCCCGAAGAGGTGCTTGTCCGCCATCTCGACCTCCTCGAGAAACACGATCGCGAAGCCGCCGCGAACGCGCTGGGAAGCGGTCAGATTTGGCGCGCGCGCGTCCAAGCCGTGGTTGCCGGCAAACGACACACGCTGGATGTCGTCGATGTGCCCTCGCCGCCTTATTCCGTTGCGATTGCCAAGGACTTGAGCGAACTGGAAGCGGCGCGCGCCAATCTCGAACGCCAAATGGAATCGCATGCGCGC
Organism: Methylobacteriaceae bacterium; assembly: GCA_019244955.1. GTDB lineage: Bacteria > Pseudomonadota > Alphaproteobacteria > Rhizobiales > Beijerinckiaceae > JAFASC01. The sequence continues at coordinate 13,476 of JAFASC010000143.1, forward strand.
ACACTCGACCAGATGCCGACCGGCGTCGCGATTTTCGATCGCAAGAAGCGGTTGGTCTTCAACAATTCCGCTTACCGCGAACTCTGGTCGCTCGACCCGGCCTTTCTCGACCAGCGGCCGACCGATCCGGAAATCCTCGATCGGCTACGCGCGGAGCGGCGCTTGCCCGAACAGGCGGACTTCCGGGCGTGGAAAAACGGTCTCATGGCCGCCTACCAATCGGTCGAGACAAGCGAACAGCCCTGGTACCTGCCGGACGGGCGCACGCTACGTGTCGTGACCAATCCCAATCCGCAGGGCGGCGTCACCTATCTTTTCGACGACGTCTCGGAACGCTTCCACTTGGAATCGCAGTTCAATGCGCTGACTCGCGTCCAGGGCGAGACGCTGGAAACCTTGAAAGAAGGCGTCGCGGTGTTCGGCACCGACGGCCGGCTGAAGCTCGCAAACCCGGCTTTCTCCACCCTCTGGCGAGTGGACCCAGCCGCGCTACGCGCACAGCCGCATTTCGACGCATTGGCGGAAGCCTGGAAGCCGCTGCATCCGCAGGAAGAAACCTGGAGCGCGTTGCGTGAAATCGTCACCGGCTTCTCGGAAAGCCGCACCGGGTTTGAGCGGCGGCTCGAGCGGACCGACGGCTCGGTTTTGGATTGTGCCGCGCAGCCGCTGCCGGATGGCGCGACGCTCCTCACCTTCATCGATATGACCGCGAGCGTGAATGTAGAGCGCGCATTGACGGACATGAACGCGGCGCTGCGCGCCGCCGAGAAACTGCGCAACGACTTCGTCCATCACGTAAGCTACGAGCTGCGCTCGCCGCTGACGAACATCATCGGCTTCATCCAGCTCCTCGGTGACGGCTCGATTGGTCCCTTGAACGAGAAGCAGCGCGAATATGCCGGCTACGTGCTCAAATCCTCGGCCGCGTTGCTTGCCATCATCAACGACATTCTTGACCTCGCCACGATTGACACCGGCGCGACAGAACTTCAACTCGGCCACGTCGACGTCAAGGAGACGATCGAAGCCGCGGCGGAAGGTTTGCAGGACCGCTTGTCCGATGCAGCGATCGATCTGAACATCGTCGCCAGCGACAATATCGGGTCGTTTCGGGCCGATGGAAAACGCGTGCGCCAGGTTCTGTTCAACCTCCTCTCAAATGCGATCGGCTTCTCCGAGCCCGGCCAAACGGTTACGCTCGCGGCGCTCAGGCGCCCGAGCGAGATCGTTTTCAAGGTCAGCGACCGCGGCCGCGGCATTCCGCCCGAAATCCTCGACAGGGTTTTCGACAGGTTTGAAAGCAACACGGTCGGGTCACGCCATCGCGGCGTTGGCCTCGGCCTCTCGATCGTGCGATCCTTTGTCGAGCTCCACGGCGGCAGGGTGCTGATCGACTCGGCGCCGGGAGAGGGAACGACGGTGACCTGCATCTTCCCCATCGGCGAGCCGCAGGAAAGCGACGTGCCCCTGGCAGAGCGGGCCTAAAGACGAGGTTTCGTGGAGACGCAGCCGAGGGTCTGGGACATCGACGTCGCGGACGAGGCGGCGACGAACGCGCTCGCGGCGCGCGTCGCCACCTATGTGGCCGCGGGCGATCTCGTGGCGTTGTCGGGTGAACTCGGCTCAGGCAAGACGACATTCGCTCGCGCGCTGATCCGCACGCTGACGAGCGATCCCGACCTCGAAGTGCCCAGCCCGACCTACACGTTGATGCAGGTTTATGAGGGCAGCGGATTTCCGATCGTCCATGCCGATCTCTTCAGGATCAACGACCCTTCGGAATTGGCGGAACTCGGCTGGGAAGAAAGCGCGCAAGGCGCCGTCGTTATTGTCGAATGGCCGGAACAGGCTGGCGATCAGTTACCGCCCGACCGCCTTGATGTTCGTATCGAACTTGCGCCCGATTTGAGCGAAACGCAGCGCCGGGTCACTCTCTCGGGTAACGGCACGTTCGCGCCGCGCCTTGCCCAGGTCAAAGCGATCCAGGATCTGCTGGCGCGCGGCGGCTGGACCGACGCGACCCGCAGCCTCATCCAGGGGGATGCCTCGACGCGCAGTTTCGAGCGGCTAACCAAGCCGGACGGCAGCAGTGCGATCCTGATGATCTCTCCGGCACGGCCGGACGGACCGCCAGTGCGCTACGGCAAGCCCTATAGTGCGATCGCGCGGCTCGCCGAGAGCATCAAACCTTATGTCGCGATGAACCGCGCGCTGCGCCTGCAGGGATTTTCCGCGCCGGAGATTTACGCCGAGGATGTCGAGATCGGTCTCGCGCTTCTGGAAGACCTCGGCGCCGAGCGCTTCGTCGACAAGAATGGACCGATCCCCGAGCGCTATCTCGAGGCGGTCGCGTTGCTCGCGAGCTTGCACGGGCGCACCGTTCCCGATTCCGTGCCCTTGGCCGACGCACAATATCGCATCCCGGCCTACGATCTCGATGCGCTGCTCATTGAAGTCGACCTGCTCGTCGACTGGTATGCACCGCACGTCGCCAAGGCGAACCTTTCCTCCGGGACACGCGCGACCTTCGTCAATTTGTGGCGTCAGC
>JAFASC010000160.1 GCA_019244955.1 Methylobacteriaceae bacterium
GGAGGTTCTGACCGCCGACGCCCGCTTGCTGGAATACGATGCCAAGCGCTTGCGCATCTGGTTCGAGATGCGCAATGCCGGCGGCACCGTCGTCGCAAGCAGCGAGCAGGTCTATCTCTGCGTCGACCAGTCCGGCGAAAAGCCGCGCGCCGCTTCCTTCCTGCCGCAGCAGCAGGCGGCGATCGCCGCGATGGCCGCTCAAACTGCCGATCTGCCCTGGCCGAAAGCGGCGGGCCGCGGAATCTCGTTGAAGCGTGCCTAAGGACGCTTTACCCCGCAACCGGCGGCCCTATTGTCACGTGCGCTCGGCAGAGCTCCACGGGGGACCCGCATGTATTACATCTGGATCATCATCATCGGCTTCATCGCCGGTCTCATCGCGCGGTGGATTTCCCCCGCGCCCAACAATCCGCAGGGCTTCATCCTCACCTGCATCCTCGGCATCATCGGCGCCTTCGTCGCAACCTGGCTTGGACAGGCGCTCGGATGGTATCGCCCCGATCAGGGCGCGGGGCTTATCGGCGCGATCGTCGGCGCCGTGATCGTGCTGTTTGTCTACCACCTGATCGCCGGCAAGGGCTATGTCGATGGGCCAGGCGGCCCCGGGCCGCGCCGCTGGCTCTAGCGCCGAGCACTCGTCACCAGCAGCCGAAGTTCCGGCGTTCGTCGCCGGCTTCGGCTGTTTCCATTTCAAGCGAGCCATTTCAGGAAAGCTCATGAAACTGAAGGCATTCTTTGCGTTCATCGCCTTCGCAATTGCGGTGCCGGCCGCGGCGCAGACGAACCCGCTTCGGATCGGATTCATCCCGGTGCTCGGGACCTCGCAGATCTTCGTCGCCGACCAGCTCGGATTGCTGAAAGCCGCTGGTTTTGCCGCACGTTTCACCAATTTCGAGTCCGGCCCGGTGATGATCCAGGCGCTCGCCTCGGGCACCCTCGACGTCTATGTCGGCGGTGTTGCGCCGCTCGCCGTCGCCCGCTCCAAGGGGGTGGAGGTCAAGGTCGTCGCCGCCACTGCCATCGAGGAGATGACGGTCACGGTCGGCGGCAAGTTCGCACCTTACTTCAAGCAAGGCGCGTCATCTGCCGATGCTTTCAGGGCTTTTCACGGCGCGAGCGGCAAGGCGGCGCGCATGGCGACACAGCCGCCGGGCTCGGTGCCGCACACCACCCTCGTCCACTGGCTCGACGAGGTCGCCCACGTGCCGAAGGCCGATTATGAAATCGTGACGATGGGGATCGATGCGACGCAGCAAGCGCTGCTCGCCGGCGCTGTCGACGGCTCGACCTTGCGCGAACCGGCAATCACGGTGTCGGAGCAGCGCGATCCACGCATCAAGGTCGTCGCTTACGGCGCGGAAATGTTCAGGGACCAACCCGGGACCGTAGTCGCCGTATCTGGTGCCTTCCTCGCCAAGAATCCTGATGGCGTGCAGAAGCTCGTCGACGCCGTCGTTCAGGCGACAAACGTCATTCAGAAAGAACCGCAAAAGGCCGTGCCTGCGATCGAAGCCGCGCTTGGGAAAGGCATCGTCGACGAGGCCACCATCCTCAAATCGCTGTCGTCGCCGGCCTCGAAATTCACCGCCGACCCGCGCATCATCATCGAGTCGACGCGAGAGATGCAGGCCTACCAGGTCAAGATCGGCACGCTCGACAAGGAATATCCGCTCGAAGGCTTGTTCGACCCCTCCTTCTATGTGAAGGCGACGGCCGGCAAATAGACGCGGGTGACCGATGCGGGGCGCGACGCCCTATCTCCTGGCGGCGATCGGGCTCGCGCTGTTCCTCGGCGTCTGGGAAGCCGTGCCGCGGCTCGGCCTGCTGCCGCCGACGCTGCTTCCCGCGCCGAGCCAGTTGCCGGCGGCGTTCCTGCGCGAGGTGAAGAGCGGCATCTGGGGCGATTCCGTCCTGTTCAGCCTCTGGCACTACGCGATCGGGCTTGCCTGCGGCACCGCGTGCGGGATCGTCCTTGGCATCGCCACAGGCATGTACCGGCCGTTCGATTGGGCGCTTGCCTGGATCGTGCGCGTACTGCGGCCAATTCCAGGCCTTGCCTGGGTGCCGTTCGCGATCCTCTGGTTCGGCATCGACCAGACGGCCGCCGTCTTCATCATTGCAATCGGCTGTTTTTGGATCGTGTTCTTTGCCGCGCAGGGCGCGATCCGCGGGGTTGACCGCGATCTCATCGAGGTTGCCGAAGCCTTCGGCTTCAAGTCCGGCCCCGAAAAGCTCGTGAAAGTCCTCTTCCCCGCCGCTCTGCCCGGCATGCTCGTTGGCGTGCGCACCGCACTCGGACAGGCCTGGATGGCGGTGGTCGCCTCGGAGCTTTTCGGCGTCAGCGGCCTGGGCCAACGCATGCAGCAGGCCTCGAGCCTGCTCGCGACTGACATCGTGGTCGTCTACATGCTGACGATGGCGGCGCTTTACGGTCTTGTCGACACCGCCTTCGTTTTCCTCCAGTCACGGCTGCTTGCCTGGAAGGCGTGATGCGAGAAGAGCTGATTCGGAAGACATGATTTGCAAAGCGTGATCGCCATCGAGGGTCTCGGGATCGCCTTCGAGCAGGGTGGGGTTCGCACCGAGGTCCTGCGCGGGCTCGATCTCAAAATCGCGCCGGGCGAGTTCGTCGCGATCGTCGGTCCTTCCGGCGTCGGCAAATCGACGCTGCTGCGCGTCCTCATCGGCCTCGCCACGCCCTCGGCGGGCACGGTGCGGCTCAATCCGGACGTCAAAGCCGATCGGGCAATGGCCCTCGTATTTCAGGACTCGCGGCTCTTGCCCTGGCGGCGCATCCTGTCCAACGTCTGCTTCGGGCTCGAGAAGACCCAGCTCACGCGCCTCGAGCGCCGCGAGAGAGCGCTTGCCGCGCTGGCCGGCGTCGGGCTGCGCGACGTTGCCGCGCGCTTCCCGCATCAGCTCTCCGGCGGCCAGCGCCAACGCGTGGCGCTCGCCAGAGCGCTGGCGGTGCGCCCCGCCATTCTGCTCATGGACGAACCATTCAGCGCGCTCGATGTGCAGACGCGCGAGGCTCTGCAGGACGAACTCATCCGCGTGCAGAGCGCATCGGGTCAGACCGTTCTCTTCGTCACCCACGATATCGACGAGGCGGTCTATCTCGCCGATCGCGTTGTGGCGCTCGGCGGCCGGCCGGGCGAAGTGAAGATTTCGCTGGACATCAACGTGCCGCATCCGCGTCGGCGCGATGACGTGGCCTTGCGCCATTCTGCGGCACAAATCCGCGACGTGCTCTTCGCCGAAACCATCGTTCGCGAAGACTGGGTCATCTGACCGCCCGCCCCTTGATTATACGTGCGGCCCCTGATTAGGCTGGCAAACAACAACGAGCGTGGGTTTGAACCGGCGCCGGTTCGGGGAGGCAGTTACGCGTGGGTGATGATTACGTCCTCGTGACCGAGGGCCTGACGAAAGAATTCGCCGGCTTCACGGCGGTCCGGGACGTGAGCTTGCGCGTTAAGCGCGGCTCGATACACGCCTTGATCGGGCCGAATGGCGCGGGCAAAACGACTTGCTTCAATCTGCTCACGAAATTCCTGAACCCGACGCGCGGCCGCATCGTCTACAAGGATCGCGACATCACAGCACTGAAGGCCGCCGATGTCGCGCGGCTCGGGCTCGTTCGCTCGTTTCAGATATCGGCGGTTTTTCCCCATCTCACCGCGCTTGAAAATGTGCGCATTGCCTTGCAGCGCGCACGCGGCGATTCCTTCGACTTCTGGCGCTCGAAAAACGTGCTCAAGTCTCTCAACAATCGCGCCCATCAGCTTCTCGCCGATGTCGGACTGACTGAGTTCGCGCGCACCGCCGCCGTCGAGATGCCGTATGGCCGCAAGCGCGCCCTCGAGATCGCCACGACGCTGGCGCTCGATCCGGAGATGCTGCTGCTCGATGAGCCGATGGCCGGCATGGGTCACGAGGACATCGACAACGTTGCGAAGCTCGTGAAGCGCGTCTCCGCCAATCGCACCATTCTGATGGTGGAGCATAATCTGAACGTCGTTGCCAATCTCTCCGACACGATCACCGTGTTAACGCGCGGCCACGTCCTCGCCGAAGGCGATTACGCAACCGTCTCCAAGAATCCCGAAGTGCAGCAGGCTTATCTTGGGGCAGGTCATGCCTGAGGCGAACGGCGCGCTTCTCCACGTCGACGGACTGCAGGCCTGGTACGGCGAGTCGCATATCCTGCACGGCGTCGATTTCGATGTGCGCCCGGGCGAGGTGGTCACGCTGCTCGGACGCAACGGCGCCGGCAAGACCACCACACTCAAATCGATCATGGGGATCGTCGGCAAACGCCAGGGCTCGATCCGCTTCGAGGACAAAGAGACGATCCGCGCGAATTCCGATCGCATCGCCAAAATGGGTATCGCGTTCTGTCCGGAAGAGCGGGGAATTTTCGCCAGCCTTGACGTCAAGGAAAACCTGCTCCTCCCGCCGCAAGTGAAATCCGGCGGGCTTTCCCTGGACCAGATTTTCGAGCTCTTCCCCAATTTGAAGGAGCGGCTGACCAGCCAGGGAACGAAGCTTTCGGGCGGCGAGCAACAAATGCTGGCGATCGGACGCATCCTGCGCACCGGCGCGCGGCTCTTGCTTCTCGACGAACCGACCGAGGGCCTCGCGCCCGTCATCATCCAGCAGATCGGCAAGACGATCGCGCGGCTGAAGGACGAAGGCTTCACGATCCTTCTCGTCGAGCAAAACTTTCGCTTCGCCTCGACCGTTGCCGACCGCTATTACGTGATGGAACACGGTAAGATCATCGATACATTCGCCAATAGCGAGCTCCAGGCGAATATGGGAAAACTGCACCAGTATCTCGGTGTTTGAGCAACACGGGTAAATCGGGAGAGATCGAGGATGAGAACATCAATCGCTGTTACCGCGCTCGCCGCCGCGCTGGCCTGGGCGGGATCGGCCGCCGCGCAGAACAAGACGATCAAGATCGGCTCGCTGTCGGATCAATCCAGCCTCTACGCCGACATTGGCGGCCCCGGTTCGACGCTGGCGGCGCAGATGGCGGTCGAGGATTCCGGCATGACTGCGAAGGGCTGGAAGATCGACGTCATTTCCGCCGATCACCAGAACAAGCCCGACGTCGGCGTCAGCATCGCGCGGCAATGGTTCGATGTCGAAAAAGTCGATGTGATCGTCGATGTGCCCAATTCCGGTGTCGCGCTCGCCGTCAACAACGTTGTCAAGGAGAAGAACAAGGTCTTCTTGAATTCCGGCGCGGGCACTTCCGATCTCACCGGCAAGGCCTGCACGCCGAATACGATCCACTGGACCTACGACACCTATGCGCTTGCCAACGGCACCGGCACGGCACTGACCAAGTCTGGCGGCGACACCTGGTTCTTCCTCACGGCCGATTATGCGTTCGGTGCGGCGCTCGAGCGCGACACGACGAACGCCGTGACGAAGGCCGGCGGCAAGGTGGTGGGCACGGTGCGCCATCCACTCAATTCTCCGGATTTCTCCTCCTTCCTGCTGCAGGCGCAGACTTCGAAGGCGAAGGTGATCGGGCTTGCCAATGCCGGCGGGGACACGACGAACGCCGTCAAGCAGGCTTCGGAATTCGGGATCACGCAAGGCGGACAGACGCTCGCGGCGCTGCTACTCTTCATTAGCGACGTGCACGCGCTCGGACTGAATGCCGCGCAGGGACTGACCTTCACCGAGACGTTCTATTGGGACATGAACGATCAGACCCGCGCCTTCGCCAAAAAATTCGCCTCGAAGATGAAGAACGGCAACATGCCGACGATGGTGCAGGCGGGCGTCTATTCTGCGCTCCTGCACTATTTCAAGGCCGTCGATGCGCTCGGCAGCGCCGAGGACGGCGCCAAGGTCGTAGCCAAGATGAAGGAAATGCCTACCGACGACCCGCTCTTCGGTAAGGGCACGATCCGCGAAGACGGCCGGAAGATTCATCCCGCCTATCTCTTCCAGGTGAAGAAGCCGAGCGAATCGAAAGGTCCCTGGGATTATTACATCACCAAGGCGACCATTCCGGCCGATCAAGCCTTCCGGCCTCTGTCGGAAAGCGAATGTCCGCTGGTGAAGAAGTAAGCTCTAACGGTGCGGCTCGCGTGAGCCGCACCGTTCTACTCGATCGACCGGCAAAGCGCGATGATCCCTCTCCTCGGAATTTCGACACAGGCGCTGTTCGGGCAATTGCTGCTCGGCCTGATCAATGGCGCCTTCTATGCGCTGCTGAGCCTGGGGCTTGCGGTCATCTTCGGCATGCTCAACATCATCAATTTCGCGCATGGCGCGCTTTATATGGTGGGCGCCTTCTGCGCCTATTTCCTGTTGAACCTGCTCGGGCTGAATTATTGGTTCGCACTGATCATATCGCCGCTCGTCGTCGGCGCGCTCGGCATGATCATCGAGCGCACGATGCTGCAGCGCCTGGCCGGACTCGATCATCTCTACGGTCTGCTGCTCACCTTCGGTCTCGCCCTCATCATTCAGGGCGTCTTCCAGAACTATTTCGGCTCGTCCGGCCTGCCCTACGCGATCCCGCGCGAGCTCGCCGGCGGCACCAATCTCGGCTTCATGTTCCTGCCGAATTACCGCAGCTGGGTCATCATCTTCTCGCTCATCGTGTGCCTGGCGACATGGTTCATGATCGAAAAAACGCGGCTTGGCGCTTATCTGCGCGCCGCCACCGAGAACCCGGCGCTGGTGCGCGCCTTCGGCATCAACGTCCCGCGGATGGTGACGCTAACCTACGGATTTGGCGTTGCACTCGCAGCGCTTGCCGGGGTCCTCGCCGCGCCGATCAATCAGGTCCGCCCGCTTATGGGGGCGGACTTCATCATCGTCGTGTTCGCCGTCGTGGTCATCGGCGGCATGGGCTCCATCCTTGGCTCGATCGTCACCGGCTTTCTGCTCGGTTTGATCGAAGGTCTGACCAAAGTGTTCTACCCGGAGGCTTCCAACACCGTTGTTTTCGTCATCATGGCGATCGTGCTTTTGGTGAAGCCTGCCGGCCTGTTCGGAAGGACCGCCTGACATGTCCGTCGACAGCGTTTCCGAGACGATCACCGCGCCGGTCGAGGTGGCAAATCCGCGCGACGAGCAGATCGTCTTTCTGCTGATGACGTTGGCGCTGATCGTAGCGCCGCTCTTTGCTTACCCGTTCTTCCTGATGCAGGCTTTATGCTTCGCGCTGTTTGCCTGCGCCTTCAATCTTCTCGTCGGTTATGTCGGCCTGCTCTCGTTCGGGCACGCGATGTTTTTGGGGTCGGCCGGTTATTTCAGCGCGCATATCGCCAAGGTCTGGGGCTGGCCGCCGGAACTCGCAATCATCGCGGCTGCCATCGGGGCCGGCGTCATCGGCGTGGTCACCGGCGCGCTCGCAATCCGGCGCCAAGGCATCTATTTCTCCATGATCACGCTCGCACTGTCGCAGATGATCTACTTCTTCTGCCTGCAGGCGCCGTTCACGCATGGCGAAGATGGCATCCAGGCAGTGCCGCAAGGCAAGATGCTCGGCTTCATCGATTTGTCGCACCAGATGACACTTTACTATGTCGTGCTGGCCATCTTCCTGTTCGGCTTTCTTGCCATTCACCGCATCATCAACTCGCCGTTCGGCGAGATATTGAAAGCGATCCGCGAGAACGAGCCGCGCGCGATCTCGCTTGGCTACAAGACCGACCGCTACAAGCTTGCCGCCTTTGTCCTCTCGGCGACGCTGGTCGGGCTTGCGGGCGCGACGAAGGCGATCGTCGCGCAGAACGCCTCACTCACCGACGTGCACTGGTCGATGTCCGGCGAGGTCGTGCTGATGACGCTTGTTGGCGGATTAGGTACGGTTTTTGGCCCCGTCGTCGGCGCCTTCGTCATCGTGGCAATGCAGAACTATCTCGCCGGGTTCGGCCAATGGGTGACTGTCATCCAGGGCGTGATTTTCGTCGCCTGCGTGCTCGCCTTCCGCCGCGGCATCGTCGGCGAGATCGCGCACATGTTCAAGCGATCGCTGTAGCCGCTTCTATTTCGGTTTGACGTCCGGATTGCCGCCAGGGCTGCCTGGCGGCGGGATCACCGGCGTCGAATTCGGATTGGGCACAGGCGCGGGCCTTGCCATCTTCGGATCGATGTCGCCGGATGGCTTGATCACGCCGCCCGATTTGTCGAGCTTATCGCTCAGGCTCTGCTGCGCGTTGCCGGGCTGGTCCGCCGGCCGGGTACGGTCCTTCTCCGGGATAACCTGATCGGTTCCGGGCGCCCCCGGCGTCGTCTGCGCCAGCGCGGGAAAGCTCGTCCCGGCGAGCATTGCCGCGAGGCAAAGAGTGACAGATTTCATCAACTTGTCCTCGGTCTTCGTGCTGGGGAACGCCTCCCAAAGGGCATCGTTCCGGCTCTCCGCTAGTCCTCCCAGCTTTGCTTTTCTGCCTCCTGCGCCAGGACTTTCTCCTCCATCCGCTGTTCCTGTCGCCGCACAAGCCACCAGGAAATGCCGATGCCGAGGATTACGGCAGCAATCGCGATCAGCCCGATCGGCCCGGTGAGCCGATGGATCGCCTCGCCGAAGAAATAGCCGCCAAGGCCGAACACCGTCGCCCAGACGATGCCTCCGGCAGCGTTGTAGAAGAGGAATTGGCCCCAGCCGAAGCGGTTCACGCCCGCGAGCAGCGCCGCAAATATCCGCAGGATCGCGATGAACCGGCCGAAGAATACGATCTTGGCGCCGTGCCGGCGAAACATCGCCTCGCCGAAAGCGAGCCGCTTCTCGTCGATGTGGATGAGGCGGCCATAACGCTTGAGCAAGGGCATGCCGAAATGGCGCCCGACCCAGAAGCCTATATTGTCGCCGATGATCGCGCCGGCCGCGGCGACGGCGATCACCTGGGCGATATGCAAGTCCCCAGTCGCGCCGGCATAAATCGAAGCAAGGACGAGTGCCGTCTCGCCGGGCAGCGGTACGCCGGCGCTCTCCAGCATGACGATCAAAAAGACCGCGTATAGGCCGTATTGCGCGACGAGAGGCTGCACATAGGCGAGGAACATCGATTTGTCGGAGCCTCACGCCTTTTGGCGATTGGCCGCTTCCTCGGCCTGTTGCAGCAGACGCTCCTCATGCATTTTGAAGAAGCGCCAGCCCACAATGCATCCAATGATCGCGCAGGCCAATCCGATCCAGCCGATCGGCCCGGCAATCCTGTGAATGCTCTCCCCGAGGAAATACCCGCCGAGTCCGAACAGGCTCGCCCAAACGACGCCGCCAGCCGCGTTGAATGCGAAGAAGCGCAACGGCGGGAATCGGTTGATCCCGGCGAGCAGCGCCGCAAAAGCGCGCAGGAAGGCGACGAAGCGTCCGAAAAAGACGATCTTGCCGCCATGGCGATCGAATAAATATTGCCCGAGCTTCATGCGCCGCTCGTCGAGGCCGACATGTTTGCCAAAGCGATCGACAACGTGCCGGCCGAATTCGCGTCCAACCCAGAACCCGATATTGTCACCGAGGATGGCGCCGCAGGCTGCCGCCGCGATCACCCATTCGATGTGCATCTTATGGGTGGTGCCTGAGTAGATAGCGGCGCTCACCAGGATCGTCTCTCCCGGAACAGGTATGCCAGCGCTCTCCATCATGACGACGACGAGCACGGCCCAATAGCCATAGGTGGCGAGGAGCTGATGGACGTGCTCCATATCGAAAAAATGCAATGCAAGCCCCGCACTGAAATGCCGCGATCAGGTCGCTACCATCGCAAAAGCCGAGCCGCCTGAGAAGTTCCACCTTAATCGCGCTGAACTCAGCGCGTTTGCGGGGCCGGTGCCTCACGGATGTAGCGGCCGGGCATGGTGATGCTCCATTTCAAGCCGCCTTCGGCGAAGTCGAGGCGCACATCGCCGTCGAGCGCACGCGGCAACATGCGTTCCAGCACCAATTGGCCAAAGCCCTTGTGACGGGGCGGCTTGACCTCAGGTCCGTTCATTTCCGACCAGCTCAACAAGAATTGCGACTCGCCCGAATTCGTCGCGAAGGTCGACCAGTGGACCAGCACTGACCCCGCCGGCGTGGACAATGCGCCGTATTTGGCGGCGTTGATCGACAATTCGTGCAGCGCGAGTCCGAGATTCTGGGTCGCCTCCGGCGTGAGCAACAGGCTCGGTCCTCGGATTTCGATGCGTGTTCCGACGAGTTCCGCGAAGGCGCCGAGCTGCGATTTGACAAGCTCGTCGATAGCCACACCCTGCCAATTCTCCTTGAGCAGCAGATCGTGGGAATGGGCAAAGCCTTGCAAGCGCGCCGAAAACTTCTCCTCGAAATCGCGTGCCGATAACGCCTCGGCAACCGTCTGACGCGCCATCGCCTGGACAATGGCCATTATGTTTTTCGATCGGTGCGTCAGCTCCCGCAACAAATAATGGATGTGGTCCTCACGCTGCTTGCGCTCGGTAATATCGAGAACGATCGCGCCGGCAAATTCACATTGGTCCTGCGCGTTCATGACGGGGTAGATACCGATCAGCCACTGGCGCTCGACACCGGGCTCTGCGGCTGCCTCGGCGGAAAGCTCGACGTCCGTGATGGCCCTGCGCGTTTCGAAGACCTGATCGAGCAAGGGCGTCAAGATCGCGGCGCTTCGCGGCAGCACATCCTCCATCTTGCAGTTCAGATGTGCGTCGACCGACAAACCGTCGAGACGGGAAAGATATTCGTTGACCCGGACGAATTTGTGGTCGCGATCGAAGAAGGCGAAGCCGATAGGCGCATGCGTGAGGAGCGAATTCAATTCCGCGACGCTCTGCGCCAACGCCGCTTCGGCGCGCTTGCGGTCACGGATGTCACGCGTGATTGCGGAAAGCCCGGTAATCTTTCCATCCGCAGAGCGGATCGGCGCGATCGTTATCGCGACGGCGATCTCTTCGGAATGGCGTGACGTCCGCACCGTTTCGATTGTGAATGTCTCGCCTTGCAAGGCGCGGCCGATGAGCTTTTCGGCCTCCTCTCTTGCCTGCGCCATATACACTTCAGTCACATGGCGGCCGACCGCTTCATGCGACGCGTATCCATAGAGCCGCTCCGCCGCAGGGTTCCAACTGCGGATCACACCGTCGGTGGAGAAGCTGACGATCGGATCACCCGAGGACTCGATCACCGCGGCGAAGTGCGCGTTTTGATATTGCGCGTGCTTCTGTTCCGTAACTTCTTCGATGACGGTCCCCGCAGCGACAATCCCACCGTCGCCGTCGCGGATAGGATGAACCCGGCCGACGAGATGACGTGTTTCCGTCGCTTGGCCAGCCGAGTCCAACTCAATTTCCACATGCTCGGCGGTACTGCCCGAGTGCAATGCCGAGCTTACCGCCGAGGCCAGTGCCGCTGCTTCTTTCGGCAAAACATCGGCGGCGCGTTTGTCGATCAGATCGCCGTCTTTCACGCCGAGCAGATCGGCGAGCCGGTGATTGACACGCTGGAAGCGCTCGTCGCGATCGATAAGTGCGAGGCCAACCGCGGCATTATTGTAGAGAGCGTCAAGTTCGAACTGCGCGTCCGTCATTGCACCGTCGCTGTAGACCGGCAATCGCCGAACGCGGGGTCGGCGTTGAACTATCCCGGGCACCTGGAATTGCCCGGCTTCCCTTTGCCGATCAATGGGTTCTGGCGGCAAACGCAATGGGTTTCGCGGGGTTCCGTCGCGGAACTCCGCGTCGCCTGCGCCGGTTATCGCTAGCTGAACTTTGCCGGACAAATGGAACCGCCATGCTTTCCGAACTCGCCGTCGAAAAGGTCTGCTTCATTGTCATCAAGGCGCGCGAATTCGACGCGGCGGGCGGCGAGCCGAGCGACGATGCTTCGAACCCAACCGACGACCGATTCGTGAGCGCCTTGAGCCCCGCCAACGAAACGACAACGCAGCGCGAGTTGACCGCCTTCATCAATGCGCTGAATGACGACGAGAAGACGGAATTGGTCGCGCTGCTGTTCGTCGGGCGCGGCGATTATACACCGGAGGAGTGGGCGGATGCCCTTGCGGCGGCGCGCGACCGCGGTGATCCGCCGACTGCGCGTTTTCTCATGGGCGAGCCATTGCTCGGCGATTTACTCGAGGATGGGCTTTCGGCCTTCGATCTATCCTGTGAGGATTTTGAAAAAGACCGTCTCTGATATGTGCGCCGAAAGGGAGCGCGAGGGGAGCCTCGCGCCGGAGTTGCACTCTAATGCGAGACCAGCTCGGCCTTCTCGACTTCATCCGCTTCTTCGAGCGAAGGCTCGAGAATAAGCCGCAAGCCATGCAGGACCGGCTGGTCTGTGCCGCGCAAAGCGCGCCGCAAAATATCGCGCGCGTCGCCGCTCGCAGTCCGATCGAAACGGCGCACCGCGCTTGCTGCGAAAGCTCCAGGCGTCAGGCCGCGAACCGCCGCAACGTGGCGAACGCGATCGGCGAATACACCCCCGATGCACGCAACAGCCGCCTGCGCCACCTTTTCGTGCGCGCACGAATTAAAGATGTCGTCCACTAGCATGGAGCTGCTCCTTTCGCGTCCGGTTCGGGTCGGAGGCACCGCACTCTGCATGCAGGCCTCATAAGGCGAACTGCTAGGCAAGCCGGTGACGAAACGCACATTACGAGCGGATGGCGACAGTATCGTGACTCTGCCGTCGGATGAGAAGTTAAATATTTTTGAGAATTGCCGAAACCAAAGGCGCCGAAAAGCGTTTGGCCGCGCTCTTATCAGCCAAGCACTAGGTGGTGCGCCGCTAGTTCTCGCAGCCGCTCGCGCAAATAGGCCGGGTCCGGCATGTGCAGCCGTGCTTGCGTGGGCACATCGGGAACCCCGATTCGAATCGCCACGCCGCCGGACCGCTGAACCTCGGCAAAACCGTGCTCGTCGGTCAGGTCGTCGCCGATAAAGACAGGTCGGCGGCCCTCGAAAGGCTTGCGCCCGAGCAACGTCTTGATCGCCGTGCCTTTATCGTGCGCGGCAGACTTGAGCTCGACCACCATCTTGCCCTCCTGCACGGCAAGATCGCGCCCCTGCTGGAATTTCGACAGAAACGCGAGAACATCGCCGGCGAGCTCTGGGCGCTCGCGAAAGTGGATGGCAAGCGTCGCGCCCTTGTCCTCGAGCCAGATGCCCTCATGCGAATCGGTGAAGGCGGCGATGAGCGGCCGGACGGCGTCCATGAGGTCGCCCCGCGCGGCTTGGCGCGAACCGTCGGGGAAGCGGATATCGGCGCCGTGGAGGCCGGCAACGGGCAGCACCAGGGGGTCGAAGATGCGATCGAGATCGGCGACGGACCGGCCGCTGACGAGCGCCACCGCGCCGCCGGCCACCGCCTGGAGGCGCGTGAGAAGCCCGCGCAGATGCTCGTCGGCGACGACCTCCTCCGGTCGGCGCCGCAACTCGAGCAAGGTGCCATCGACATCGAAAAAATAAGCGCACGAGTCGGGCGGCGCGACCGCAGCGAGATCGCCGGCAATTTCGGCCGATTGGCTCTCGCGCGTCTTTAGGGCTTGCTCGGCGGCCATAGGTCTTCAACCTAGGACGTGCGGCGAAGGTTGCCGCCTACGCACTCTAACGCGCGCCCATGATGACGTCCGGCAGCCAGGTCGCGATCTCCGGCAAGATGCAGAGCAATACGATTGCAAAGATCATCAGCCCGACGAACGGCATGATACCCCAGATGACCTGCCCGAGCGGAATATCTGGCGCGATATTGCGGATGACGAAAATGTTCAGCCCGACCGGCGGGTGAATGAGGCCAAGCTCCATCACGATGGTCATCACGATGCCGAACCAGACGAGATCGAAGCCTGCCGCCTTCAGCGGCGGCAGGATGATCGGCGCGGTCATCAGGATGATCGACACCGGCGGCAGAAAAAAGCCCAGCACCACCACAAAGACCAGGATGAACGCGAGCAGGACCCAGCGCGAGAAACCTGCTGCAACGATGGTCTCCGCCGCCGATTGCGAGATGTGCAGGTAGCTCATCACATAGGAATAGAGAAGCGACATCCCGATGATCATCATCAGCATCGTCGATTCGCGTAGCGTCGCGGCGAGGATCGGCTGCAGATCGCTCGGCTTCCAGACGAAATAGATGATTGCAATCAGAATGAGCGCGAGCAGCGCGCCGAGTCCGGCGGTCTCGGAGGGCGTCGCATAGCCGCCGTAGAGCGCGATCATGACGCCGGTCAGCAGCAGCACGAAGGGAAGAACGCGCGGCGCGTAGGCGATTTTCTCACGCAGCGTGTAGCGCTCCTCGGAGAGAAGGCTCGATGCGCGGCCATGCGCGGCAAAATCTCGCACAGCCGTCCGCCGCTCCGCGACGTAGCGCAAACACGAATAGATTGCGAACAGCCCGACCAGAAGCAGGCCCGGCGTGATGCCGGCAAGGAAGAGCCGGCCGAGCGACTGTTCCGAGGCAACGGCGTAAAGTATCATCGTGATCGAGGGCGGCAGCAGAATCCCGAGGGTGCCCCCCGCCGCGATGATTCCCGAGGCAAAGCCCGGCGAATAACCGCGCTTGCGCATTTCCGGAATGCCGGCCGAGCCGATCGCCGAACACGTTGCCGGCGAGGAGCCGGCCATGGCCGCGAACAATCCGCAAGCGAACACATTGGCGATGCCGAGCCCGCCAGGGATGCGGTAGAGCCAGACATGCAAGGCTGAATAGAGATCGGCGCCCGCACGTGAACGCCCGATTGCGGCGCCCTTCAGAATGAAGAGCGGAATCGATAAGAGCGTAATCGACGCCATTTCTTCGTAGACGTTCTGCGTCACCGTATCGAGCGACGCGTGCGGCATGAAGAAGAACATGAAGATGATTGCGACCGTGCCGAGCGCGAACGCGATCGGAATACCGGCAAACATTACGGCGAGCGTCGCCCCGCCATAGAGCAGACCGATGCTGAGCGTATTCATCGCAGCTCGCTTCGCACCTGCGGGCGCGCAACCTCGGCAATCAGCTGAACGAGAATCTGTATCGCGAGCAGGGTCATGCCCGCGCCCATCAGCGAATAGGGAATCCATAAGGGCGTCGCGAAGGTCGAATCCCTCACCTGTCCATCAGCCCATGCTTCATGGGTCAGGGTCCAGGATTTCCATGCAAAGAAGAGACAAAAGAAGAAGCTGACGCCGTCGGCGCACATCACGCGGAAGCGGTTCGCTGCCGGAGAGAGGAGCTCCGCAACGGCTTCGATGGCGACGTGTCCGCGCACGGACTGGACGTAGGCCGCACACATGAAAATCGCGCCGACCAGCAGGATCACGCTGATCTCATCCTGCCAATCGGTGGAGGCTCGCAAGAAGTAGCGGATGAACACGCTCTCGCTCAGCACGGCGGCCGCGGCTATGAGCGCAATCGACGCGGCGATGACGATCAGCCGGTTGAGGGCCTCGAGCACCCACTCGATCGGCCGAAGGCCCGGTAGGCTGGAATGTTCCGGAACAGGCGACGCCGTGATGTCAAGCGCGGCATCGCCCTGATGGCGCATTGTCAGGCGTTCTTCTCAGCCACGGCTTCGGCGAGCTTCATGAAGCGCGCCGTCGTTTCGGACTTGCCGGCATAGTCCTTCCAGGCCGTTGCGCGCGCGATGTCCCGCCACTTGGCAAGCGAGGCGTCGTCGAGATCATCGATCGTCACGCCCTTAGCCTTGTAGACCTTGACGACTTCTTCATCGTCGGCCTTCGCCGCCTCGGTTCCGAAACTCTCAAGAGACGCGCCGATCTCCATGATCGCGTTCTGCTGATCCTTGGGCAGCGCATCGAAGATCGCCTTCGACATCATCAAAGGCTCGCACATGAACCAATAGGATTTGCCGTGGCCGGTCGTGAGATGTTTTGCCAACTCTTCCAAACGGAACGAGATGAGGCTCGTCGAGGACGTGACGATGGCATCGGCGGCGCCGGTTTGCATCGCCGCGTAGGTCTCGTTCGAGGGCATCGACACGACCGCGGCGCCCGCCTGTTTGAACATCATGTCCATTTCGCGCGAGCCGCCGCGAACCTTCTGGCCCTTGGCATCTTCGGGCCCGACAAGCTTCTGTCCGCGCGTCGCGCAGCCGCCGGCCTGCCATATCCAGGAGACCATGACGATGCCCTTGTCGGCGAGAAACTTCGTCATCTCGCGGCCGATGTCGGAATTCTTCCACGCTGCGCCCTGCGCATACGAGGAGACGAGGCACGGCATGAGCCCGATATTGAGCTCGGGGAGTTCGCCTCCGGCATAGGGCATCGGGTAGAGGCTCATGTCGAGCGCGCCCTTGCGCATCGCCGAGAATTGCGCGTTCGTCTTCATCAGCGAGGAGTTCGGATAGACTTCGCCGACCAGCGCACCATTGGTGCGTTTGGAGAGCTCCTGCGCAAATTTGCGGCAGAGGCGGTCGCGGAAGTCGCCCTGGTCGATCGTGCCGCCGGGGAATTGGTGTGAGATTTTGAGAGTCTGGGCTGCGTTACCGCGCGAGGCTTTTAGCAAAGCCGGAGCGGCGATGGCGCCCGCCAGAACGTGGCGTCGTGAAAGCATCAAATCCTCCCGAGTGGCTCAAGTATCCCGAGCATTGCAACGAACACACAACACGCCGCTGGGCCTTGTCAACCGAACGAAATGATTAGGGAATAGGTTGCCGATAGTCGCATCGAACATGGCCGATTCACCAAAACGAGGCGCCGACTTTCGGAGTGCTTGCCAACCCAGTGCTTCTGCCCAAGATTAATCGGGTCTCGGAAGGTGAGACGGGGGGGCCATTGTTCGAGGACCGGAGGACTCAATGGATAGACGTGGTTTCTTGAAAGTGGCGCTCGGCGTCACAGGGGCCGCCGCCGCTTTGGCGACCCTCCCCGCCGAGGCAATGCCAATGGCGCCGATGCCGCAAACCGGGCCGGGGCCTGGCGAAGCACCCGCGGCTGCAATTGCAACGCCTGAGGACATGGCGGAGGCGAAGGTCGAGAACGTCTACTGGGGCTGGCGCCGTCGCCGTTGGCGGCGTTGGCACCGCTGGGGCTATCGCCCGTGGCGTCGCCGGTATTGGCGTCGTCGTTACTGGCGCCGCCGTTATTGGTGGTGAGCGGCGACCACGTAATCGCGTGAGATGAACAGGAGCGCGTCTGAAGTAGGCGCGCTCTTTTCAATGCCGGAAGAGCTTCTCGACCGCGGCGCCGGCCGCCAGAACGTTCGCATCGGTGCTGCGCGCACCCATCATCATGAAACCGACCGGTAGTGGACTTGCACCCGGGATCGGCAGCGACAGACCGCAGCAATCGAGCAGGTTGAATGCCGTCGTGTTGCGCAGCACTCGAAGGTTCACGCGAGCGAAGAGTTCGTCGTCCTGTGCGAGTTCCGCGATCACCGGCGCGACCAGTGCGGTAGTCGGCAGGACGATCGCATCGTAGGGCGCGAATTGTTCAGCTGCCTTTTCGACCGCCGCCCGGCGAATCTCGATCATACGCACGTAATCGGCGCCTGAGACACCGGAGCCCGATTGAATGCGGCGGACAACGCGCTGGTCGATTTGGTTTGCCGCTTTAGCCAGCACCTCGCGATGCACATAAGCTGCCTCGACTGCGGAAATCGAGCCGATCGCATGGATGCGGTCGAGATCGTCGAGCAGTGGCTCGATGTCGATCTCGGCAAGCCATGCACCGGCCTTTTTCAGAAGCGAGATCGCATGATCGAAGGCGGTCTCCACGGACGTGTCGAGGCCGTCCAAAAGCCTGCCCCGTGGCAGTGCAAGCCGAAGGCCCGCCACTTCGCGGCGCGCCAGCGGCTGTATCGGCTGGCCAGCGAGGACCGCGTCCGTGGCCGCGGCGTCGGCAACGGACTTCGTCAGCGGCCCGACAGAATCCAGCGTCAGGGAAAGCGCCATCGCACCTTTGCGGGATATGCGATTCTGCGTCGGTTTGAAGCCGGTAACCCCGCAGAAAGCGGCGGGCACGCGCACCGAGCCGCCCGTGTCCGAACCGATCGAAATCTCGCACATCCCATCCGCCAGCGCGACGGCAGCACCGGAAGACGAGCCCCCCGGCACGCGGCTGCGGTCGGCCGGATTGCCCGGCGTACCGTAATGCGGATTTATGCCGATCCCTGAGAAGGCGAACTCGGTCATGTTCGTCTTCCCCACGATCACGGCGCCGGCAGCGCGAAGCCGTTGGACGATCGGCGCATCGGCTTTTGCGGGAGCGGCGTTCTCATAGACCTTGGCGCCGCCCGTCGTCGGCTCGCCGGCGACATCGAACAGGTCCTTGATCGAGACGATCCGCCCATCGAGCGGTCCCAGAGAATGACCGAAGCGCGCACGCTGATCGGCGGCATCGGCGGCGGCGCGCGCCTCCTCGACGTAAAGCTGGCGAAACGCGCGGCTCCCCTCGCCTTTCGGCTCATTTATCCGCTGGAGGGCTGCCTCTAAGCGGTCGCGACTGGAGGATGCCATGCTGCTACCAGGTGCCGGTGTTCGGCATCGACGCCCATGGTTCCTGCGGCGGCTTCGGATTGCCCTTCTGCAGAAGCTCGATCGAAATGCCGTCGGGGGTGCGGATGAAAGCCATATTGCCGTCGCGCGGCGGCCGATTGATGGTGATGCCGGCATCCATCAGCTTCTTGCAAAGTGCGTAGATGTCGTCGACGCGATAGGCGAGATGGCCGAAATTGCGGCCGCCTGTATAGACTTCCGGGTCCCAATTGTAGGTGAGCTCGATGAGCGGAGCCTGCTTTTCTTTGGCGCGTTCGACATCGTCGGGAGCGGCAAGAAAGACGAGCGTGTATCGCCCCTTGTCGTCCTCTCTGCGCCGGACCTCCTTTAGTCCGAACTTGTTGACGAAGAAGTCGAGCGACTGCTCGAGGTCGCTGACGCGGATCATCGTGTGCAGGTATTCCAATGAAGGCTCCCATGAGAACGGCAGAAAAGTCAGGCGCGTTCTAGCGAACCGCCGCCCGATCCGCTACTGCGGCCGCTCGGTCCTGGTTGGAAAGGCGCACCCTTCTTGCTAGAGCGGCGCTCCCCCGGAGAACACCCCCTGTCGGACACGCATGCGCTAAAGCGGAGAGCTGCGCTTGCCTCGATCGTCGCGAGCGCTGCGCTGACGCTGGCCAAATTCGTCGCCGGCCTTTTCTCCGGCTCGCTGGCGCTTCTGTCCGAAGCCGGCCATTCCTTCCTCGATACGGGCGCGACCGTCCTCACCTACTTCGCCGTGCGCGTGGCCGGCAAGCCCGCCGACGAAGAGCACCATTATGGACACGGCAAGTTCGAAGCGCTTGCCGCGCTTGGGGAAACCGGCTTCCTCTTCGCGCTCGCCGCCTTTGTCGCGATCGAGGCCGTGCGCCGGCTTTCGGTGGCGCAGACGGAAATCGACGCGAGCTGGCCCGTCTTCGGTGTCCTCATTGTCTCGATCATCGTCGACATCTTTCGCTGGCGCGGGCTCTCCAAAATCTCGCGCGAAACGAAGAGCGACGCGCTCGCCGCCGACGCGCTGCACTTTTCGAGCGACCTCTTTGCGTCCACGCTCGTGCTGATCGGATTGATCGCGGCGCGCAACGGCTATCCGCAAGGCGACACGCTCGCAGCCTTCGGCGTCGCCGGCTTCATTGTCGTCGCCGGGTTCCGGCTGGCACGCCGCACGATCGATACTTTGCTCGATACCGCGCCCAAGGGCATGGCGCGCCGGCTCGAGCAAATTGTCGGGCGCGTACCCGGGGTACAATCCGTAGAACAGATAAAGTTGCGGCCGGCGGGAGCCGAGGTCATCGGCGAGATCGAGATCGGCGTGGCGCGAACGCTGCCGATAGAACGCATCAGCGCCATCCGCGATGCGGTTCGAGAGGCGAGCAATCGCGCCTTTCCCGATAGCAATCTGACGATCACTGCAACGCCGGTTGCGCTCGATGACGAGACGGTACTCGAGCGCGCGCTCCTCGTGTCAGCGCGGCGGAGATTACCGATTCACCATGTCACGGTTCAAGAGATTGGCGGGCACCGCTCGGTCAGCTTCGACATCGAGCTCGACGCGCGCATGCCACACGGCAAAGCACACGAAATCGCAACGGACCTCGAAAACGCTTTGGAGACGGAGCTTGGCGGCGCCATCGAAGTCGAAAGCCATATCGAGCCGTTGGAAACCGAAGAGCTGACCGGACGCGACGTCAATCCGGCGACAACCGAACATATTTTGTCGGCACTAAAGCGCCGCGCGGCGGAAGGCGGGACAATTTTCGACGTGCATAATCTTCGCGTGCGCGAGACCCCGGTCGGCCTGGTCGTCAATTATCATTGCCGGGTTGATCCGACCTTGTCGGTGCTGAGCGTGCACGAGGCGGTCGACGATCTCGATCACAAACTGCGTGCTGATGTTCCGGGCGTGGCTCGCGTCGTCGGACACGCGGAACCGTTGCGAAACTGAAAAGGGGCGCCGCAAACGGCGCCCCCGGTTCGGCGGAAAGAGGTCTCAACGGAAACGGCCGAAACCGGCGCCACCGCCATGCATCATCCCGAAGCCACCGGCACCGACGCCGGGGCCGATCTGCGTCAAAGCGGGCGTCGCAACGCTGCGGCCGGTGAACATCGGACCGGGATGGTAGCTCTGCGGCCCAACGTCAGCCTGATGGCCGACATTGGTGAACACCGGTCCTCCGCCACGACCGAGCACGGGCGGTAAACGGCCGGGCTTGGGCGTCGTGTCGCCGCTTCCGATGCCGCCGTCGATCGGCTTGCCGCCACCCAAGACGAGGGGACGGCAGCGCCCGCCGAAGCAACGGTCGATGACCGGCGGCTTGATGACCGGCGGCTTGATCACCGGGGGCGTGATAACCGGCGGCGGATCGACGGTGACGACACGTGGGGGAACCCTGTCGATCACCGGCGGTGGCGTGAATATCCGTGTCGGCGGATTGTTGAGGACCGGCGGCAGAAGCGGTGGGCTGTTGTCCACACGCGGCGGCAGTTTCGGCGGGGTCTTCGTCGGCGGCAAGTTCGGTCCGCCACCCGGAGGAGGCGGCGGGTTCGAATTGATCGGCGTGATCGGCTTCTGCATCGGCTGGATGTTGTTCGGATGGCAGACGTTCACCACGACATCGATCTCGATATTGTTCCAGACGAAGTTCCAAACGTTGAAGATGCCGCCGATGAAACCGGGTCCCCACGGAAACCAGCCGATGTGGAGATCGACGATCACCGGCGCGACGATGTAGGTCGGGAAAACCGGAACGAAAATGCCGCCGACATAGCGCACCTCACGCACGACTTGCGTCTCGCGGAACATCTGCGGGCTTGCCTGCATCTGGGCACCGCATTTGGCGCCGAAATCTTTCGCTGCGACAAAGATCCAGTCCTTATCGGTATCGAAAGTAGCCGCAGAGATCGTTTGCAGATCGGCTTCGGGAGGCAGCGGGGCCCATCCGACCCATTCCGTGCTGGTGCGCCACACGACCCAACCGGGGCTGAATTCCTGGCCCGGCACCCAGATCCAGCCGAGCTGCGCGTCGCTCGTCCAGCGGCCGTAATGATGCACGATCGCGCCCCACGGCGTCTTGTCGTCATAGTACCAACCGAGGGTCTTTTCGAAGACCCAGTTGCAAGGTGGATAGGGATGCCAACCCTGCGGCAGCTGGTTCGGGACCCAGACTTCCCCGTACTTCGCCGATGACGTGAATTGGCCGTACTGCGACAAGACGGCTTTCTGCTGATCGAGCGTAACGGCTTGCTGCTGTTGCGGCTCCATGCTCGGCATCGCGGCGGCGAAGCCGCCGAAAGACGTCAACGCAAGGCCGAACACAATGGCGCTTGACAAGAGCCGGTTGCGGCACCGGGAACGAGTGGTTTGATTTACGATTTGGGTGGAAGTGGACATGACAGTGCTCCTGGCTTCCTGAGTGCCGATAAATTCGGCGGACCAGCGAGCATTAAAATGGGGCGAGCTGCGTTTCAGTGCGGCCGGACACACGCAAATTCGCGTTTTGTGAAGCGATGTTCATGGAGACGTGAAGCGATATGTTTGCAATGACGAAGCGCGACGTTTGCATCATCGCCAAGCACGCGCGGCGCAGAGTCGGTCGCCCGCCGCGGCGGCAAAGATCGCTTTTGCATGAGTTAATCGAGGCGCAGGTTAGCGGCGGATAAATCCAGCAGCGCCGACGCGCTCGTGAACCCGCCGCTCGACGGTTTCTGTTCCGCTGTTCGCTCGCGTGTTCGGGGAGAGGGCCACGCTGCGGCCGCTGATCATAGGAGCGGCCTCGGAACCGAGCGCCGGTTCCGCCTGCTTTGCGCTTCGATCGACGGCTTTCTGATCCGAGGCGCTCGCCTGCGGATAGGCGAAGACAAGGCGCAGAGCGACGGAGACGGCAATCAGCGCGATATAGGCGAGGCGAAGGGACATGAGCCCGTGTAGGCCCGGAAGCGAATGGCTTCTGTGCGCAGTGACACAGGGCTCAGGTCTGCTGCCAGACCAGAACGCCGGTCCTCCCGAAAACCGGGTCTTTCCTCGGCAGCGGCACGCTCGCGATGCGCTTCACCGCGGAATCGTGCTCGGCCGGATTGCCGGGGCAGATGTCGTAATCGCGTCCGTCAGGATAAGCGCCGACAACAAGGAAATCCTCTGTCGCGGACTCGCATTTATGCCCGGTGCCGGGGGGCAGGATCGCCACGTCGCCCGCACTCAGCGCCAGCACCTCGCCGGCCTCGCCGCCGAAACAGACGCGCGCCTGTCCCTGTGCGACACCGAGTACCTCGTGCGTGTTGCTGTGATAATGATGATAGGTGAAAATCCCATTGCGCCAGCTGTTGGTCCAGCCGTTCTCCGCGAATCGGTTCTCGAGCTGTTTCGCAAGATCGTGTGACGGTGCCAAAGCGAGCCTATAAACAACAAGCGGAAGCTTCGGGTTGTTCGGAATCCGACCGTCGTCGGCGAACCGGCGAAGCTCGGTTGATCCTCCAACTGGTCCTTCCTCCACGACACGCTCTCCTGAATGCTGGTCAGCGGTTCCTGCTGCGCTTCCGTCACCAGGGCGAGGCAGGCGCAGTGATCACTCGGCGGCGCTGTCACGCGCGTTCGGCATGGTCAAAGCTTCTCGATCTGCTTTGCATCGAAAATTCCGATCGGGCTTGATTCCACTGCCAAAGCTCGCGCGGACTTTACAAAGGCGCGCGATTCCGGGACGGCGAAATGCATGAGCAACGCGTCCCTGCTCTCCCATTCCTCGATAAAGACGAGGCGCAGCGGATTCTCGCAATCGACATGGACCGCGTGCGAGAGACAGCCGGGCTCGTTTCGTGATCTGCGCACGTGTGCAAGCGCTTCGGCGCGCAGTTCCTCGAATGTATCCTGACGCGCGGTGAGACTTCCTGTTACGACGAGCATCGTATCGCTCCAAGTATGCTTTCATCGGCAATGTTTTCGAGAGCAAATCATCATGAGACCGATCGCGCAACTCCTCTTGGCGGCGGTTGCGCGCGCCCATCTGTGGTTTACCACGCTCGAAATGTGCTTTCTGAGGAAGCGGGTCAAACTTCCCAGCTTTTGAACGGGTTTGGAAGGCGCAGCATTCAGCGGTTCTCGCGCCAATAAGAGAATTTACAACGGATTTCGCGCGGCCGCTCTCATGTTCAGCGGCTGATTAGTCGAGATTCGTCTCGCGCTCGGCTTCTTCAGGCGCGGCTTCTTCCTGCGGGTCGCCGAGATCGAGTTCCTGCGCGTCCGCTTCGAGCGGGTCCTCGTCTTCGCGCAAGTCGAGCGCGTCGCTCGGCTGCGGCACGCCAAACCCCTGTGGCAGGCGGCCGTCGAATAGGCCGGCGCCTTTCAGCTCCTCGAGTCCCGGCAGGTCGCCGATCTGCTCCAGGCCGAAATGCAGGAGGAACTGCTCGGTCGTGCCATACGTAATCGGCCGGCCCGGCGCGCGGCGGCGGCCACGCAGTCGCACCCAGCCTGTCTCG
>JAFASC010000269.1 GCA_019244955.1 Methylobacteriaceae bacterium
CGCGCAGACGATCCTTGCCGTCATCCTTTGCAAATTCTGCGACAAGCGCATCGGTGCGCGTATCCTGCCAGACCAGCGCGTTGTAAAGCGGCGCGCCGGTACGACGATCCCAGAGGAGCGTCGTCTCGCGCTGGTTCGTGATGCCCACCGCGGCAAGATCGCTTGGCCGCAGGCCGGCCGTCGATAAGCATTGCGCGATCACCAGCCGCGTGTTGCGCCAGATTTCGCTTGCATCGTGCTCGACGAAACCCGGACGGGGATAGATCTGCTCATGCTCGCGCTGCGCCTGCGCGATGATTTTCCCGGCACGATCGAAAACGATGAATCGCGTGCTTGTCGTGCCCTGGTCTATCGCACCGACGTAACGTCCCATTTTCCCTCCCGATTATTCCGGCAATTCGTAGCCGATCGCGTTTTCGATTTCGATTGTTTTTTGTACCGCCGGCCGCTTCATCATGCGATCGTAGTGGGCCGACAGGTTGGGAAATGTTCCGCGGGCAAATGACATGGAGTTGACCAGCCGCCAAAACAATCGAAAGAGATGAATATCCGCGATCGAATAGGCGCCGATCGCCCAGTCCTTTCCCGCGAGCTTCCGGTCTGCGATGGCATATACCTTCATTGCCTGCTCGACACCGCCCCGGCGCGCCGGATGCAGAGTCGAGGCGGCAAACGACATCCACGAGATTGCCTGCGCTTCACCCTCGATATGATCGCGCGGCAGCAGGCCTGCCGCCGGGTAGCGCTTGGCGAGGTAAAACAGAATCGCCGCGACCTCGGTCAGCGGCTGACCGTCGATCACAAGCGTCGGCACTTTCCCCTCGGGATTGAGGGCGTGAAAGGCAGGCGCGTGCTGTTCCCCCTTGGCGAAGGAGATGGGCCGCCGCTCGAACGGGACACCAATTTCATGGAGCGCGATGTGCACCGCCATTGAGCTTGCGCCCGGCGCGAAGTACAGGATGAGCATCGGTTCTGTCCGGCAATTGCGGAATGCGCGATGTTCCTTAGCACGATGCCGCTCTGGCTGTCCGGCATCATACTCGTCGGCATGACGACGCTTGCCGCGATGAGCGGCCCGGCGCTGATCCGCCGCCGCATCCATCTCGATCGGCTGCGCGTCAACAACGAGGTCGCGGGGTTCAAATTTGCCACTGTCGGCGTGCTTTACGCCGTGCTACTCGCGTTCGCCGTCATTGTCGTTTGGGAGAAGTTCGCCGAGGCCGAGCGCACCGTGGCAAAGGAAGCGGGCGCGGTGGCGACTCTGTACCGTTTGGCCGGCGGGCTTGACGATGAAGCGGCCAAAGCGTTTCGCCGGAATCTCACGGAGTACAGCAAGGCCGCGATCAACGAGGACTGGCCGGCAATGGAGCAGGGACGTGACAGCGCGCATGTGCGCGAGGCACTCGATCGCGCCTATGCGACCATTCTTGACTTGCATCCGACCGAGCAGCGCGGAGCGGCGATCTTCAACGAGGTGCTGCGCCAGCTCGACCTCGTCACGCAAGCGCGCCGCGACCGGCTTGTCACGGCGGCGGGCACCGTTCCGGGCGTGCTCTGGCTCGTGCTCTTCGGCGGCGCGCTTCTGACGATCAGCTTCACGTTCTTTTTCGGCACGCAGAACCTCGTCGTGCAGACGCTGATGACGGGGATGCTGTCGCTGCTGATTTTCGCAGGACTCTTCGTGATCGTTGCCATCGATCGCCCGTTCGCGGGATCGGTGAAGGTGCAGCCGGAAGCGCTGCATTTCGTGCTTGACGAGTTCGGCGAGCCGAAGCGCCCGTAACGCATGGGCCCGCTCTCATTGCCAGTGGCTCGGACTCGCATGAGTCCTAGTCGATATGCACGTTCCTCAATCTGAGCGCGTTGGCGATGACGCTGACCGACGACAAAGCCATGGCAGCTGCCGCAATCACCGGTGACAGGAGAATGCCGAGAAATGGAAACAACACCCCCGCCGCGATCGGCACCCCGGCGGCGTTGTAGATAAATGCAAAGAACAGGTTCTGCCGGATGTTGCCCATGACCGCGCGCGAGAGCTGGCGCGCCCGAACGATGCCCTGCAGGTCGCCTTTGAGCAGCGTGATTCCGGCACTTTCGATGGCGACGTCGGTGCCGCTGCCCATCGCAATCCCGACATCGGCCGCCGACAATGCAGGCGCGTCATTCACGCCGTCGCCGGCCATCGCGACGACGCGACCGGCCTTCTGATAGCGCGCCACGATCGCGCTCTTTTGCTCCGGAAGGACCTCGGCCTCGATCTCGTCGACGCCGAGCGATCGCGCGATGGCCCGGGCAGTCGTTCTATTGTCACCTGTCACCATGACGAGCTGCAGTCCCAGCGCTCGCAGCGCCTTCACGGCGGCAGGCGTGCTTGGCTTGATCGGATCGGCAATGGCGAATATCCCGGCGAGCGCGTCATCGACGCCCATCAAGATTGCCGTCGCGCCATCTGCACGCAGGCGCTCGGCGATCTCGCCGAGCTGTTCGGCATCGATACCCTCATCCGCGAGAAACCGCGCGCTGCCGATTACCACGCGCCGGCCCTCGACTTCCCCGAGGGCGCCGCGCCCCGTCGGCGCGTCAAAGTTCACGACCGGCGCCAAGTGCAGGCCCTTTGCTTCGGCCGCGCGCAGGATAGCCTGACCAAAGGGGTGCTCGCTCGCGCGCTCGACACTCGCGGCAAGACGCAGGATTTCGGGCTCTGTGAATCCCTGCGCCGACACGATCCGCGTCACCGCGGGCCGGCCTTCGGTCAGCGTGCCGTTTTTATCGATGAGGAGCGTGTTCACATTCTCCATGCGCTCGAGCGCCTCGGCACTCTTGATCAACACGCCGAGCTGAGCGCCGCGACCGACGCCGACCATGATCGACATAGGCGTCGCCAAACCCAACGCGCATGGGCACGCGATGATCAGCACGGCAACAGCGGCGAGCAAAGCGTAGGAAAAACGCGGCTCCGGTCCCCAAATCGCCCACGCCGCGAAGGCAAGCGCAGCGATGGCCAAGACGAGCGGCACGAACCAGCCCGCCACCTGGTCGGCCAGCCGCTGAATCGGTGCGCGCGAGCGCTGCGCCTCGGACACCAATTGCACGATCTGCGACAGCATCGTGTCACGCCCGATCTTATCGGCGCGGATCGTCAAGCCGCCGCTCTGATTGAGCGTGCCGCCGATGACGCGATCGCCGGCCGCCTTGGTGACCGGCAGCGACTCGCCGGTGACCATCGACTCGTCGACGGAGGAGCGGCCGTCCACCACCACGCTATCGACCGGGATCTTTTCGCCGGGACGCACGCGCAGCGTGTCGCCGACTTGTACCTCGTCGAGCCCGATCTCTTCATCGGCGCCGTCTTCATGTAGGCGGCGAGCGGTTTTTGGCGCGAGGTTCAACAAAGCGCGAAGGGCGCCGCTCGTGCTGTCGCGCGCGCGCAATTCCAGCACCTGCCCGAGCAGCACGAGCACCGTGATGACCGCCGCTGCTTCGAAATAAGCCGGCAGCGCGCCGTCGTGACCGCGCAACGCAGTCGGAAATGTAGCCGGAGAAAGCGTCGCGACGATGCTATAGAGCCAAGCGGTGCCGGTGCCGAGCGCTATCAGCGTAAACATGTTGAGATGGCGGCTGGCGATGGATTGCGCGCCGCGCACGAAGAACGGGGCGCCGGCCCACAGCACCACAGGCGTTGCGAGCACCAGCTGCAGCCAGTTTGAGTTTTGCTGTCCAACGCGTTCGGTGATGCCGAACACGTGTCCGCCCATCTCGAGCGCGAAGACCGGCAGCGTAAGGACGAGCCCGATCCAGAACCGGCGCGTCATGTCGTTCAGTTCGTCGTTCTGAGCCTGATCGGCGGAAACGAGCAGCGGTTCCAGCGCCATCCCGCAGATCGGACACGTGCCCGCTCCGAGCCGACGGATCTCGGGGTGCATCGGGCAGGTGTAGATCGTGCCCGCTGGCGCCGCCTCTGGCTTGGACGGCCTCGGGTGGAGGTATCGCGCCGGATCGGCTTCGAATTTCGCTTTGCAGCGGGCCGAGCAGAAAAAATACGGACGGCCATTATAGTCGGTGCGGTATTTGGCCGTCACCGGATCGACATTCATTCCGCAAACCGGGTCTTTGACCTCGCCGGTGCGCGCTCGGGCCATCGAATGGCCGCCGCAGCACGCCTCGCCGGCATGCGCATGGCCGGGATGATCGTGGTCCATCTAATTGTCCTTCGGTCGCGAGTGATGCCGACGAACGCGCTCCCTAACTGCTTGTTACGTCCGGCTCGCAGCCTCTGCACGTGCAGGATGGCGCATCTCCTCGATCGCCATTCCGATCTCCGCCTCCCCGGCGATCCGCAATCCCAGCTTCGATCGTCGCCACAAAATGTCATCGGCGCTTTTCGCCCACTCATTCTGAGCCAGAAAGCTGACCTCCGCCTCGCTCAGTCCCGCCCCGAAGTCGCGGCCGAGGTCGTCAAGCAAGGTGGCATCGCCGATGACTTCCTCGGCGCGCGTGCCATAGGCGTGCACCAGCCGCTCGACGGTTTCGCGCGGCAGAAACGCGTGCCGGGCGGCAAAATCGGCGATGTAAGCCTCGATGTCGCCACCAGGCATATCGCCGCCGGGCAGCGGCGCGTTGCCGGTCCACGCGCCCGACATCTGCGGGAAGAAACGCTTCAAATCATCGAGCGCGTGTTCGGCCAGCCGGCGATAAGTTGTGAGCTTGCCGCCGAAAATCGACAGGAGCGGCGCTGCGCCGTCCGGCGCATCGAGATCGAAGGCGTAATCCCTGGTCGTTGCCGAAACGTTTTGCGAGCCGTCGTCGAAAAGCGGCCGTACTCCGGAATATGTCCAGACGATATCGGCGCGCTCCGCCGGCCGCTTAAACCAGCGTCCGAGCGTCTCGAGCAGGTATTCCACCTCGTCGTCGGAAATGACGGGATGATCTGGCGCGCCTTCGAACAAAAGGTCGGTTGTGCCGAGAAGCGTGAAATCCTGCTCATACGGAATCGCGAACACGATGCGGCGATCGGGGTTCTGCAGCATGTAGGCGTGCTCGCCGTCATAGAGCCGGGGCACGACGATGTGGCTGCCTTTGACGAGCCGGACATGTTTGTCGGTCGGGCGGCCCAGGCGGGAATTCAAGATCTCGCTGACCCAGGGACCGCCGGCGTTGACCAGGGCGCGCGCACGGACTGCCGACATTTGCCCAGCCGCGCGGTCGAGCACCATGCAGGTCCACAGCCCCTCGCTGCGCTCCGCCTGTTCGAGCCGCGTACGCGTGCGGATCACCGCGCCACGCGCGTCGGCATCGACCGCGTTCGCGATGACCAGGCGGGAATCGTCGACCGCGCAATCGGAATAGGCAAAGCCCGCCGGCGAGAGCAGTTTTAACGGTACGCCGCGCGCGTCCTTGGCGAGATCGAGCTGCTCGCATGCCGGCAGGCGCTGGCGCCGCGCCAGGTGGTCGTAGAGGAAGAGGCCGAGCCGCACGAGCCATGCCGGCCGGATCAAGGGATCGTGCGGCAGAACGAACCGCAGCGGCCGCACAAGGTGCGGGGCGGCCGCGAGCAGGCGCTCGCGTTCGAGCAGGGATTCGCGCACGAGGCGGAACTCGTACGTCTCGAGGTAACGCAGCCCGCCATGGATGAGCTTGGTCGACGCCGAGGACGTGTGGCCGGCAAGGTCGTCTTGCTCGATGAGCAGCGCCTTGAGGCCACGGCCGGCAGCATCGCGGGCTATGCCTGCGCCATTGATGCCGCCCCCGATGATCAGGAGATCGTAGAGACCCGTTTTATCCGGGCCGGAGGGCCCCACCCAAGCCTCAGGCAGGGTAGGAAGCAAATTCCGAACTTGCGACTTCGGGGCTCGCCAGCTCCGGACTCGCCGGGGTAATGGCGACGCTCTCGCCGCAGCCGCAGGCCGAAGTCTGGTTCGGATTGTTGAAGACGAATCCTGACGATAACTTTGTTGTCTGGTAGTCCATTTCAGTGCCGAGCAGGAACAAAATCGCCTTCGGATCGATGAGCACGGTGACGCCCTTGTCCTCGACGATTTCGTCAGTCGGGTGAGCGGCTTCGGCCATTTCCATCGTGTACGACATGCCCGCGCAGCCGCCGTTCTTGACGCCGACACGCAGCCCGGCGAGCGGCTTGTCGGAATTAGCCAGGATTTCGCGCGCGCGCGCCGCCGCCGCGTCTGTCAACGACATCACCTTCAGCTTCCGGCGGGCTACGGCCATGATCTTCCTGCGGGCGGGGAATCTTGCCCCTGTTAGACCTGAACATCGCAAATAATCATGATCAAGGCAAAGATCGAGAGGGGCGGTCTCAGACCAGAACCGCATTGATTTCGCCAAACCCCCGGCTCATGCTTCAGGCGATGCCGAGCTGGGGACGCGAGCCCGAGTGACACGGTCGACGCATACGCTGTTCTGGCTTGGCCTGCTCACCGTCGGCGCGATTCTCGGGGCGGCGCTCGGCGCCACCCTGGAACTGCGCTATCGAAACGTTGCGGACGCCAAGCGCGACCTCACCAGCCTCGATCTGCTCCTCGTTGAGGAGACCTCGCGCTCGCTGCAGAGCGTCGATCTGGTCCTGCGCAGCGTACAGACGAAGCTTCTCGCCGACGGCGTGGTCGATGCGGAGAGCTATGCCCGCAAGGAAGCTGGGCACGAAATGTATGCCTTCCTGCAGGGGCGGATCGCTGGCTTGCCGCAGCTCGCCGCCCTGAGCTTGCTCGCCGCAGACGGCCGCCTCATCAAGTTTTCCCGCGACGCTCCGGTCCCGGAGATCAAGGTCGCCGACGAGGACTTCTTCCGGGCGCTGCGGGAGCAATCGGCAGACCGAGCGTTCGTCGGCGACCCGGTCGAGGACCGCGCGAGCGGAACTTGGACGGTTCATTTGGCACGGCGCGTAACCACGCAGGCCGGCACCTTCGTTGGCTTCGTCCTTGGCGCGATCGACATCGCCTATTTCGAAAACCTCTATCGCAGCCTTCGGCTGGGTGATGGCGGTGGCGTCAGCCTCTGGCGCCGAGACGGCACCTTACTCGCGCGCTATCCGAGGATACCGGGCATTGGACAGCGGCTTCCGATCAAGTCTTTCGACGGCATGCTCGATAGCGCCGATTTCGGCACCTACGAGACCGAGCGCTCGCTGGACGGTCCGGCTCGGCTGGTCGCGACAGCCGCTTCCAAGGACTTTCCGATCGTCGTCAACGTCACGCGCACGTTCGACCAAATCCTCGCGGATTGGCGCAGAGCGGCGCTGACGATTCTTGGCATTGCCACCCTCGCGGCCGTCGCTGCCGCGTTCGCCATCTGGACCCTTGTGCGCCAGCTGGCCGCCTATGAGGAACTGGCCGTCGCGGTCGGGGAGAGGGAAAAGGCGATCGAGGAGCGCGGCAAGATCGAAGCGCAGTTGCGGCAAGCTCAGAAGCTCGAAGCGGTGGGTCAGCTGACAGGCGGGATCGCACATGACTTCAACAATTTGCTCACGGTTATTCTAGGTGGACTTGAGACGATCCGCCGGCGCCTGCCGGCGCTGCCGCATTCAACCGATACCGCACGTATCGCCCGCGCCGCCGATATGGCGGTGCAAAGCGTCGAAAGCGCTGCGACGCTCACCCACCGGCTGCTTGCCTTTTCACGCAACCAGCCACTCGATCCAAAAATCCTGCGGCCCGACGAGCTCGTTCAATCCATGACCGAACTTCTGCGTCGCACGCTGGGCGAAAAGATCGAACTCGAGACGCGGCTTTCAGCCGGTGTGTGGCGCATACGCGCCGATCCAAATCAGCTCGAAAACGCGATTCTGAACCTTGCCGTCAATTCGCGTGACGCCATGCCCGATGGAGGACGGCTGACGATCGAGACGCGCAACGTCCTGCTCGAGGACAATTTTGTGAAAACCTTGTCCGAGGCCGCGCCGCCCGGAGCCTATGTCCTGATCGGCATCACCGACACCGGAACGGGCATGGATCAGGCGACGCTCGAACGCGCCTTCGAGCCTTTCTACACGACGAAGGAAGTGGGTAAGGGGACAGGGCTCGGCTTGAGCCAGGTCTACGGCTTTGTCCGCCAGTCACATGGCGTAGTGAAAATCTATAGTGAGGTTGCCGGCGGAACGAGCGTCAGACTCTATTTGCCGCGGCATGAGGAACATATCGGTACGGCAGAGGGAGCCGTTGTCGCGCCGCACATTCAAACGCCGCGCGGCGCCGAGACCATTCTGGTCGTGGAGGACCACGAGGATTTGCGGCAATTCGGCGTGCAGGTTCTCGAGGATCTCGGTTACAAGGTGATCTCGGCGCGCGATGGACCCTCGGCGATCAAGCTTTTGGAGATGGCAGGCCCGATCGATCTGCTGTTTACCGATGTCGTTTTGCCGGGACGGATGAACGGGCGCAATTTGGCAGATGCGGCAATTGCTTCGGCTCCGGGCCTGAAGGTTTTGTTCACCACCGGCTATACGCGCGACGCGGTGGTCAGCAATGGCACGCTGGACATGGGCGTCGAGGTTCTACCAAAACCGTTCACTTACAGAGACCTGGCGGAGAAAGTTCGCCGAGTTCTTGATGCGTGATTGGGTGTGCCGATCGAGCTTCTGACGAATGCGGAGATGGCCAAAGCCGATCGGCTTGCCTCGATCTCCGGCATCTCCAGCATGTCGCTCATGGAAGCGGCCGGCGCGGCGGTCGCGCGGGTTGCGGCGCGGCGGCTCTATGCGAACGGCGGGCGCCGCGCCGCGGTCTTGTGCGGACCCGGCAATAACGGCGGCGACGGCTATGTCGCGGGTCGCGTGCTGCGCGAGTTCGGTTTTGACGTGCGTATCGCGAGCCTCGGTTCCCCGAGCAAACTGAAGGGCGATGCGGCGGAAGCGGCGCTTCGGTGGAACGCCAAGACAGCTGCTCTTGGCGACCTCACGCTCGAAGATGTCGATCTCGTCGTCGACGCGCTGTTTGGCGCAGGTCTCGCGCGCCATCTCGAGGGGCGAGCGAAGCAAACCGTCGAACAGCTCGACGCTTGGGGCGGCTCGACCGGCCGGCCGATCGTCGCGACCGATGTGCCCTCCGGCCTCGACGGCACGACTGGAGAGGCGCGCGGCGCGTGTTTGCACGCGACCGAGACCGTCACCTTTTTCCGGTTGAAGCCGGGCCATCTGCTGCTGCCCGGCCGCACCTTTTGCGGTCATCTTACCCTCGCCGATATCGGCATTCCGGCTTCCGTGCTCGGCGAGATCGCGCCGCAGACGCTCGTGAACGGGCCAGACCTCTGGGGTCCTGCCCTGCGCCTGCCAAAACTCGGCGGCCACAAATATACGCGCGGCCACGCGCTGGTCGTCTCGGGGCGCATGCCAGAAACCGGCGCGGCGCGGCTTGCTGCCCGCGGCGCTTTGCGCGCCGGTGCGGGCCTCGTGACCGTTGCCTCGCCGCGCGGCGCGCTTGCCGTGCATGCCGCCTCTTTGACAGCGATCATGGTGCGCGAGAGCGATGGACCGGTCGGGCTCTCGAAGGTGCTCGCCGATCCGCGCAAGAACGCGGTCGTGCTCGGACCGGGTCTCGGTGTCGGCGAAGAGACCTGCGCGCTGGTCGAAACGGCGCTTGTGCCGGCCGGCGCGGAAAAGCGGCGCGCGCATGTGCTCGACGCCGACGCGCTGACAAGTTTTGCCGGACACCCGGAGCGCCTGTTTGCGGCCATTGGCACCGCCGGCGGCCCCGTTGTCCTCACCCCGCATGAGGGCGAGTTCGCGCGTGTGTTCAAACAGCTTCGCGCTCTGCCGAAGGTGGAGCGCGCCCGCGAAGCGGCGCGCCGTTCCGGCGCCACCATCGTTCTGAAAGGCGCCGACACCGTCGTCGCCGCTGGGGATGGCCGCGCCGCGATCGCGCATAACGCGCCCCCTTGGCTCGGCACGGCGGGCGCGGGGGACGTCTTAGCCGGCATGATTGCCGGGCTGCTCGCGCAGGGCATGCCCGGCTTTGAAGCCGCTGCCGCTGGCGTGTGGATGCACGGGCAGGGGGCAAAGCATTTCGGGCCGGGTCTCGTTTCGGAAGACCTGCCCGAAATGCTGCCGAAGGTCTGGGCAGAACTCGCCGAAGATTAAGGGGCGGCCCGCTTCGATGTCGATCGAAGCGAACATGCGAGACATGGATCGCGGTCGCGTGTTTCTCCTCCGGCATCGGAGAAGAGGCATGACCGTCACTTGCTGTATTCGCTATGTGCTCGACCCCTATAAACGCGATGCGTTCGAAGCTTACGCACGCAATTGGCTGACGATCATTCCCGCCTGCGGCGGCGATCTCATCGGCTATTTCATGCCGCACGAGGGTACGGACAATATCGCGCTGGCGCTGATCTCGTTCGACAGCTTGGCCGCGTACGAAGCCTACCGATCGCGGCTGAAAGCTGATGAAGCTGGCGCTGCGAATTTCCGCTCGGCGCAGAGCGAGCGCTTCGTCCTCAACGAGGAGCGGACGTTTCTGCGTCCGGTGACCCTGCAGGGTCGCGCATGACAGACTCTGTTCCTCCGAAACTCGACCCGCGAGAACAGCACTTCTTCATCGAGAGCCCTAGAGATGGGCTGAAACTCTTCCTGCGTTTTCTCGGCCCGATAGCAGAGGCGCCGGAAGTTCGCCCCGTCGTCTATGTCCACGGCGCAACCTTCCCGTCCGGCCTTTCGATCGCGCATCGGTTTGACGGGCGTTCTTGGCGCGATGAACTTTGCGAAGCAGGCTTCGCAGCTTGGGGCTTCGATTTCTTGGGCTTTGGCCTGTCGGACCGCTACCCCGAAATGAACGAAGGGGCCGAAAGCCAACCTCCGCTGCTTCGTGCTGCCGATGCAGCCGACCAACTTACGGAAGTTCTTCGCTTCGTCAGTGCGAGACATGGTCATGCGCGCGTCTCTCTCATCTGTCATTCCTGGGGTTCGTTCCCGGGCTGCATTGTCGCGTCCCGGCATCCCCGATTGATCGATCGCGTGGTTCTATTCGGTCCAATCGCGCGGCGAACGCCGGGCGATCACGAGCCGCCAAGTGCCCCCGGTTGGCGATTGCTCAGCATCAAAGATCAGTGGGATCGCTTTATCGAAGACGTTCCGGCCGGGGCAGAGGCCGTCCTATCCGAACAGCATTTCCATGAGTGGGCACATTCCTATCTCGACAGCGATCCACCGAGCCGCACACGTGATCCCCCGTCCGTCAAGATACCCACCGGACCCTTCGTCGATATTCTGACCGCTTGGCACGGAGAACTTCCCTATGATCCGGCCGCTTTGAATGCGCCGGTCGCCCTCATCCGCGGCGAATGGGATAGCCTTCTTCCGGACGAAGATGCGCGCTGGCTTTTCGATGCTTTCTCGAGCTCGCCCGAAAAACGGGACGTCAAGATCAGCCGCGCGACGCATCTTATGCACCTTGAGCGGATGCGGCATGCGCTTCACCGCGAAAGCATCGCATTCCTGCATCCGTGAAACGGAGAGGCACCCGTGTTCGCAGTCATTTTTGTTGTGCAACCGCACAAGCACACTTTTGACGACTATCTCGATCACGCGAAGGAGCTGAAACCGATCCTGGAGTCGATCGACGGCTTCATCGACAATGAACGCTTCGAATCGAAACGGAAGAAGGGGCGCGTGCTGTCGCTCTCGACGTGGCGCGACGAGAAGTCCGTGATCCGCTGGCGGACAGAAGCGCGCCATCACGGCATTCAGGAGATCGGCCGCTCCGAGGTCTTCGAGGATTACCACCTGCGCGTGGGTGAGGTGACCACCGATACGGCCCCGCCGCACAAACTGAAGGTGGTGGAACAGCGATTCGACATAACCGAAGCGGGCGACGCCAGGATGATGACGATCACCGAATTGAATGCGCGGCAGGACAAACCTGCGGTGCCGCCGGATGAACTCACGCGCCTTCTTCGACTCGACGAAGCTGCGGCCGGGCTTGTCGAGCACGAGACGTTCGAGAGCATCTACAATCCCGGCAAGCTCCTTCTGCTTGCCGGATGGGGGGAGGCCGCGCCGGCCAATGCGTGGACACCCGCGAGCCAGCCGGACGTTCAGTGGCGGCACCGACAGGTCCGGATTATTCGCGACTATTCCATGCGCGACCGGCGCGAGGCACCCCAATATTATCCACCAATAGCGGAACGCTGAGGCGCTGCCTCTGCTTCCGTAAGCACCTCCGGGCCTCGTCGGCCCGAAACGAGTGCACCTGCGTTCGGTTCAAGCCGCCAGAAAACCAAGATGGACATCGCGGAGACCGCCGCGACCAAGAGAAATGCCGGCGTGAAATCGCTGACTAGAACGGCGGCGCCGCCGTGCAAGCTGCGCGCAAATTCCAGTCCCGCTGCGCCCAGCGACACGCCGACGGACAACGACAGCTGCTGCCCTACGGCGGCAAAGCTCGTCGCCCGACTCATGGCGCGATTATCGATGTCGGCGAAAGCCAGTGCGTTCAGGGAGGTGAATTGCAGCGAGCGAAAAAAGCCGCCGGCAAGCAGGATCAGGATAACAACAACATGCGGAGTCGAGGGCCGAAACAACGCGTTGACGCACAGAAATCCGGCGCAGAGCAGCGTGTTCCAGACCAGCACCTGGCGGAAACCGAGATTGCGCAGGATCGGCGCGGCCGTGGTCTTCATCAGCATGGCGCCCGCGGCGGCGACAAAGGTCAGCGAACCGGATTCAAAAGGCGTCAGCCCAAACCCCGCTTGAAACAGCAGCGGCAACAAAAACGGAATCGCGCCGATCCCGACCCGAAAGAAAAAGCCGCCGACAATCGCGGCGAAAAATGTCGGCACGCGCAAAAGCTTGAGATCGATGATTGGGAAGGGCACGCGCCGCGCGTGCAGGACGTAGAGTGCGACGAGGACGACGCCGGCGGCAATCAGAACCGCGTCGGCTGCCGGCGGGATGAAACCGCGACCGGCGACCGTCAGGCCGAAAATCAGCGCGGCAAGCCCGGTGCCGGATAGGAGGAAACCCAACCGGTCGAGGGGCCAGGGCGTCTCTTCTTTCAAATTCGGGATGAACAGGGTGGCGAGCACGACCCCGACTGCGCCGATCGGCACGTTGATCCAGAAAATCCAGCGCCAGTGGAAATACGTCGTGATGAAGCCGCCGACGGGCGGCCCGAGCACGGGGCCGAACAAAGCCGGGACGCTGAGGTACGTCATGGCGCGCACAAGCTCCGCGCGCGGCACGCCGCGCACCAGCACGAGGCGTCCGACCGGGACCATCATCGCGCCGCCGATCCCCTGCAGGACGCGCGCCGCGACGAATTCCGGCAGCGTGCTTGAGAGGCCGCAGAGAATCGAGCCGAGCGTGAAGCCGACGATCGCGGTGCGAAACACAGTGCGCGCGCCGAAACGATCCGCCGCCCAGCCCGACGCAGGAATGAAGATCGCGAGCGAAAGGAGGTAGGAGGTGAGCGCAAGCTTCAGCGCGATCGGGTCCTCGCCGAGATCGGCGGCGATCGCCGGCAGCGAGGTCGCGATCACCGTGCCGTCGAGGTTCTCCATGAACAGCGCGCAGGCGACGATGAGGGGCGTGAGGATGTTTGCGGGCATTCGGGGAGGAAGACGGAGGGTGCGCCCGCCCTAGGCCCAACTCGCCCGCCTAGCAAGTGCTCACACCAGGGGCCACATCTGGGCCGCCGAGATGGGAAAGCACGGCGATCTGACTGCCCTTCACTTTCCTTTTGCCCGCGGTCACATGCGTGCTATGAGCCGCTGCCAACTCGATCGGCGCCCGATTCCGGCGCTGCGGCCGGCAAGGCCGCCAGGAGACATGTGTTGGCAGACCCGATTGCAAACGGCTCGTTCAGGGAAGCCCTGACCTTCGACGACGTCCTGCTGAGCCCCGGCCATTCCGAGGTCATGCCGAGCGGGGTCGATGTCAGGACGCGGCTCACCCGCTCGATCTCGCTCAACATCCCGATCATCTCGTCGGCCATGGATACGGTCACCGAGGCCCGGCTCGCCATCGCCATGGCGCAGGCCGGCGGCATCGGCGTCATCCACCGCAATCTCGAGCCCGAGCAGCAGGCCGACGAAGTGCGCAAGGTGAAGCGCTATGAAAGCGGCATGGTAGTCGATCCGATCACCATCTATCCCGACGAGACGCTTGCCGACGCGCTGGCGCTGATGAAGCGCCATGGCATTTCCGGCATTCCGGTCGTTGCGCGCGGCGACAATGGCCGGCCCGGAAAGCTCTGCGGCATTTTGACCAATCGTGACGTGCGCTTCGCCGCCGATCCGCAGGTGCCGGTCCCGGAATTGATGACGCGCAAGCTCGTGACTGTGCGCGAAGGCGGCGTCACCGAAGACGAAGCGCGTCGGCTCCTGCATCAGAACCGGATCGAGAAGCTGCTTGTCGTCG
This sequence comes from Methylobacteriaceae bacterium, assembly GCA_019244955.1. GTDB lineage: Bacteria > Pseudomonadota > Alphaproteobacteria > Rhizobiales > Beijerinckiaceae > JAFASC01. The sequence continues at coordinate 14,360 of JAFASC010000269.1, forward strand.
ACGACGACGGGCGGTGCGTCGGACTTGTCACCGTGAAGGACATCGAGAAGGCGACGCTCTACCCCGACGCCTGCAAGGACGCCGAGGGCCGGCTGCGCGTCGCGGCCGCCTCGACCGTCGGCGACAAAGGCTACGAGCGCGCGCTGATGCTGATGGATGCCGGCGTGGATTGCATTGTCGTCGACACCGCACATGGCCATTCGCAATCGGTGCTCGACCAGGTCGGACGCATCAAGCGCGTGTCGAACAAGGTGGCGATCCTCGCCGGCAATGTCGCCACCGCGGATGGTGCGAAAGCGCTGATCGATGCCGGTGCCGATGCGATCAAGGTCGGCATCGGTCCGGGCTCGATCTGCACGACGCGCGTTGTCGCCGGCGTCGGCGTACCGCAGCTGACCGCCATTCTCGATGCGGCGGAAGTGGCGCAGCGCAATGACGTGCCCGTCATCGGCGATGGCGGCATCAAATATTCCGGCGATCTTGCCAAAGCGATCGCGGCGGGCGCCGAATGCGTGATGATCGGCTCGCTGCTCGCCGGCACGGACGAAAGTCCGGGCGAAGTCTATTTGTATCAGGGGCGCTCGTTCAAATCGTATCGCGGCATGGGCTCGGTCGGCGCGATGGCACGCGGTTCCGCCGACCGTTATTTCCAGCAGGACATCAAGGACTCATTGAAGCTCGTGCCGGAGGGGATCGAGGGCCAGGTGCCGTATCGCGGTCCGGTCGGCCCGATTTTGCATCAGCTTGCCGGGGGCTTGCGCGCCGCAATGGGTTATGTCGGCGCGCAAACCATCTCGGAATTCCAGAAGCGCGCGCGCTTCGTGCGAATTTCCGGTGCGGGCCTGCGCGAGAGTCATGTCCACGACGTGACGATCACGCGCGAGAGCCCGAATTATCCGACCGGCGTGTGAGCATATTGCGTGATTCATGTCTATGACGGTTTCCCTGCGCCCGTATCTTCCCGCCGACCTGCCGCGCCTTGCCGGGATCTTCCGCGCCAGTATCGAGGAATTGACGAGCGAGGATTACAATGAGGCGCAGCAGGCGGCCTGGGCCGCGCTCGCCGACGAAGATGAATTTGGCAAGAAGCTTGCGGACGATCTCACGCTCGTTGCGCTTCTTGGAGGCGAGGTCGCAGGCTTCGCCTCACTGCGCGGCCAGGATCATATCGACTTGCTCTATGTCGATCCGCAGGCGGCGGGGCAGGGCGTCGCCACGGCGCTTTGCGATGCACTGGAAAAGCTTGCCGGCGCGCGCGGCGCGGCGAAGCTCGGCGTCGACGCCAGCGATACCGCGCGTAACTTTTTCGAGAAGCGCGGCTACCAGCCGATGCATCGCCAAACCGTGGATTGTTTCGGCGAATGGCTCGGCAATACCGCGATGGAGAAGCGGCTCGCCGCCAATGACGCAGGTCACGCCTCTCCCACGAGCGCGGTGCATTGATGCCGCGCGAGCGCCTCTATCTGTTCGACACGACGCTGCGCGACGGCGCCCAGACGACGGGCGTCGATTTCTCGCTCGAGGACAAGCGCCACATCGCAAAACTGCTCGACGATCTCGGCATCGACTATATCGAAGGCGGCTATCCCGGCGCCAATCCGCTTGACACGAAATTTTTTGAAAAACGCCCGCAGCTGAACGCGCGCTTCGCCGCCTTCGGCATGACGAAGCGCGAGGGGCGCTCGGCCGCGAACGATCCGGGAGTTGCGGCGCTCCTCGATGCGGATGCCGACACGATCACGTTCGTCGCCAAAACATGGGATTATCATGTGCGCGTTGCGCTCGGCATTTCGCTCAAGGAAAATCTGAAAGGAATTAGGCAATCGATCGAGGCGGCACACGCGAAAGGCCGCGAAGCCATCCTCGATTGCGAGCATTTCTTCGACGGTTATAAAGCCAATCGCGATTACGCGCTGGAAAGCGCCAGAACCGCGCTCGATGCCGGCGCGCGCTGGATCGTGCTTTGCGACACTAACGGCGGCACGCTGCCGCACGAAGTCGAGGCGATCGTCGCCGATGTCGCAGAGCATATCCCGAGCGATCGGCTCGGCATCCATACCCACAACGATACGGAAAACGCCGTCGCGAACACGCTTGCCGCGATCCGCGCCGGCGCACGCCACGTGCAGGGCACGTTGAACGGTCTCGGCGAGCGCTGCGGCAATGCCAATCTCGTTTCGCTGATCCCGACGCTCCTGTTGAAGCCCGATTACGCCGACCGCTTCGAGATCGGCGTCACGCCGGACAAGCTCGCAATGCTGGCCAAGATCAGCCACACGCTCGACGAGTTGTTGAACCGCGCGCCGGACCAGCACGCGCCTTATGTCGGCGCGAGCGCGTTCGCGACGAAGGCGGGCATTCACGCCTCAGCGGTCATGAAGGACCCTCGCACATACGAGCACGTGGCCCCCGAAGCGACGGGCAATCGACGCCACGTGCTCGTGTCCGATCAGGCCGGCAAGTCGAATGTGATCGCCGAATTGGAGCGCCTCGGCATCAATCTCGACAAGAGCGACCCGCGCATTGCGCGTCTGCTCGATGAGGTGAAGGAGCGTGAGGCGCTCGGCTACGCCTACGAAGGCGCCGATGCCTCGTTCATGCTATTAGCGCGGCGGGTGCTCGGGCAGGTGCCGCATTTTTTCGACGTCGAGCGCTTCAGCGTCAATGTCGAGCGCCGCTTCAATGCCGTTGGCGAGCTTGTCTCGGTCTCAGAAGCCATCGTGAAAGTGAAGATCGACGGCGAGGTGATGATTTCGGCCGCCGAGGGCAACGGCCCCGTCAACGCCCTCGATCTCGCGCTGCGTAAGGATCTGGGCAAGTACCAGAAATATATCGAAGACGTGGAATTGCGCGATTATCGCGTCCGCGTCTTCCAGGGAGGCACCGACGCGGTGACGCGCGTGTTGATCGAGTGCGGCGATGCCGAAGGCGACACGTGGTCGACGGTCGGCGTCTCGGCGAACATTATCGACGCATCGTTCCAGGCGCTGGTCGATTCGATCACATACAAGCTGATGAAATCGGGTGCGGTGTAAACGGCACTCGAGCGCGTCAGAATCGCGGATCGAGCCGCGCCTTTTCAATCGGGCGCCGCTCCGCCGCCGCCTGCAGCATCGGAATGATGTCGTCGATGCGCTCCGCCACCAGATAACGCACCTCGAATTCCGGCCGGATGAATCCGTGCTCGCGCATGTGTGCGAAGAGCGACAGCAGCGGCTTCCAGAAGCCGCCGATATCGGCGATCAGCACCGGCTTAGTATGGCGTTCGAGCTGCACCCAGGTCAGCTGCTCGACGAGCTCTTCCAGCGTGCCGATGCCGCCCGGAAGCGCGATGAAGGCATCGGCGCGTTCGAACATCAGGCGCTTTCGCGTATGCATGTCGGGCACGACGACGAGGTCCTGCGCGCTTTTGAGCATCAGCTCGCGGTTTTTCAGGAACTCGGGAATGATGCCGGTGACCGCGCCCCCATTCTCGATGACGGAGCGTGCTACCGCCCCCATGAGCCCGTTCGACCCGCCGCCATAGACGAGGCGCATGCCGGCGCGCGCCAGAAGCTCACCCAGCGCAGCTGCGGCGGCGACATAGGTCGGATCGACGGCGTCTGCCGATCCGCAATAGACGCAGACATTCCGAATCGCGTGGATTTCGGTTCTGAAGATTTGATTCATTGGCGCCTTCATGAACCCCATGCCATGTGACGGCAAGCCGGAGGGATAAACATCCAGGCGCCGGCAAATACACAGCGATGGCGGCAAAGCGGCCGTTGCGATAGGTTAGGCGGAAGACGCTCCAGCCATGATCCCTTTCGCCGTCCGCATCATCGCCATTCCCGTCATTGCCCTCGCGGCGGCGATCGGCGCGTTCATTTACGTCCGCGCGCCGCAACGCACGCCCGTTGCCGCCGTGCCGCAATCCGCTGCGCCGGCCGGCCCGCAGGCGGAGAACAGAGCGGCAGCGCCGCAGGCGACGGCGCCGCAATCGACCGCAGCTCTGCCCAGCCCCGCTCTGCCCAGCCCTGCTCTGCCGAGCCCCGCGCCGCAAGCCGCCCCGCCGGTAGCGGCGGGCGGCGCAAAGCCGCCGGAATTCGACGTCGTGCGCGTCACACCGAGCGGCGAGACTGTTGTAGCGGGTCGCGCCCCCGGTGCGGCGCGGGTCGAGCTGCTCGACCAGGGCAAGGTCATCGCCGGCGAAAAGGTCGATCAGAATGGGCAATTCGTGCTGCTGCCACCGGCGCTGTCGGGCGGCGACCATTTGCTCGCCCTGCGGATCACGCCCGAGGGACAGGCTCCCGTCTCCTCCACGCAAAGCGTCGCCGTCGCGGTCCGGCCGGGCACGGGCCCCCTGGTGACGCTCGCCGAGCCGGGCAAGCCGAGCGTCGTTCTGGCCGCACCGGGACCTGACGGGCCGCCCGTAGAGCCAACGCTTGGGACTCCTGGGGCGGGTACGAAAGCGCCGGACGGCACCGCCGCGCCGACACCCGGCCAGGTGACAATCCGAACAGCAGAGGTTGACGCCGGCGGCCGCTTCTTTGCCACCGGAAGCGCCCCGGCCGGCTCGACCGTTCGCCTCTATCTCAATGGCAGTCACATTGCCGATGCTGCGAGCGCCGCCGACGGCAAATGGTCGCTCACCATCAATAAGGGCGTGAGCGGCGGAAAATATGCGCTTCGCGCCGATGCGGTCGGCGAGCAGGGCAAGGTCATCTCCCGGGCCGAGGTGCCCTTCGATGCGCCCGCCGCTGTCGCGGCGGCCGGGCCCGTGGCTTCCGCATCGCCGCCAAAATTCGTGTCGCCAACCGTCGTCGCTCCGCGCCCGGAACAGACGGGAACAACACCGGAGGCAGGAGGCCAAACTGCAGCGGGGTTCGCTCGGGCAGGGGCCTCATCATCCGGCTCCCCTGCACAAGCCCGGCCGGCGCCTGGGGAGGCGCCAGCGCCTGCGGCATCGAAAGCGCCGGCCGCAACGGCCCCGGCTCAAACCGGAACCTCTGTCGCTGCGAGCAACCCCGCGGCAAATCCCGTCGTCCCGGAAGTGTCCACCGTCACCGTGACGCGCGGCGACAGCCTGTGGCGGATCAGCCGGCTGCGCCTCGGCAGCGGCATGCGCTACACGGTGATCTATGAGGCAAATTCCAGCCAGATCCGGAATCCGAACCTGATTTATTCGGGCCAGGTCTTCGTCCTGCCTGGCAAGTGATCTCAGCGCCGAGCGTGCGAGCCATGTCGGGGCTGCGCTGCGCTTTTGCCCCGTCAACCTATATACGAGCTTCGGCTTTGCGCCCGATTCCCCCGAAATGAAACATATTGCACCTCCTGACCCTCCGCGCGGCTCGCCACCGTCGCTTATGAACAGCAACACTCTCGGTGACGCCTCGCTCGCGCGCACGTTCCGGCACTTGTGGCCCTATATCTGGCCCCACGAGCGCGCCGATCTGCGCATGCGCATCTTTCTGGCTGTCGTTCTGCTGCTCGCCGCGAAGTTGGTGACGATAGCCATTCCGTACTCGTTCAAATGGGCGACGGATGCGCTGACCGGCGAGCGCGGGCACGACATCGCCCTGCCGGCGCTGCTCGCCGGCCCGATTGCGCTCACGCTGTTGTATGGCGCGCTGCGCGTGCTCATGGCGTTTCTCACGCAGCTGCGGGACGGCCTCTTCGCGGCGGTGGCGATGAATGCGGTGCGTCATCTTGCCAACGATGTCTTCATCCATATGCACCGGCTGTCGTTGCGCTTCCATCTCGAGCGCAAGACTGGAGGGCTGACGCGTATCCTCGAGCGCGGCCGCAACGCGATCGAGACGATCGTGCGGCTCGTCATGCTGACCGGCGTGCCGACGCTCGTCGAATTTCTGCTGATCCTCGGCGTGTTTCTGGTTCAGTTCGATTGGCGCTATGCGCTTACGACCGCGGTGATGATCGCCGCCTACATGATCTTCACCACGATTGCCACCAATTGGCGGATCGCCATCCGCCGCTCGATGAACGAGAGCGACAGCGACGCCAACACCAAGGCGATCGACTCGTTACTCAATTACGAGACCGTCAAATATTTCTCCGCCGAGACGCGCGAAGCCCGGCGCTATGACCGCTCGATGGAACGTTACGAGGACGCGAGCGTGCGA
>JAFASC010000316.1 GCA_019244955.1 Methylobacteriaceae bacterium
CGGCGCGTCGTGGCGGCATTCCTGTGCAGGCCCACCCGGCACGATAGTCGGCGGGATGGGATTTGCCAGGGCCCGCTGCAGGTGCGCATCCAGTTCCGCGCGGGGGATCCCGAACGCGGCGGCAAAGCGCGTGCGGGAATTAAGCACATGCGCAACGACCGGCATGTCATATCCCGAGACATTCTCGAAAATCTGCACCGGCCCCTCGTCACGCTGCATCAAAACCGAGGCGAGCTCAAAACGCGGGTCGACCTTGCGGCTGACGCGTTGCACGTCGCCGCGCTGCTCCAGGTGCGCAAGAAAGCCGCGAAAGCTCTGATCCAAATCTTCCCCTCAACCTCGGCGCTCAAGTCGAGCGTTGCTCGTCCAATCCATCCGCCGGTGCATAACCGGTCTTGCCCGCCTGCTCGATCGCGGTCTCATAACCGGCATCGGCATGACGCAGCACGCCAATGCCGGGATCATTATCGAGCACGCGCTTCAGCCGCCCCGCCGCGGACGGCGTGCCGTCGGCGACGATCGTCACGCCGGCGCTGACACCGCGGCTGCCGAGGCCGTGAATGGCCACGAGATCGGCACCGGACGCGCAATTCAATAACGCATTCAGCATCGGCCAATCGGCGATCGCATCGGAGCCGTCGCGCATGTTCTCGGTCTCGCGATGCGGCATCGCTGCGGAGCCCGAATCGAGATGATCGCGCGTGAACGCGATCGGCGCCGAGATGCGGCCCTCCGCGACCGCTTCGTTGACGAGAAGCCCGAGCCGGCTGCGCTCGCCGTAGCCGAGCCAGCCGATGCGCGCCGGCAGACCGGTGAATTGCACATTTTCGCGCGCCTTCTCGATCCACGGCACGGTCGGATGGTTCGGCGAAAAATTCTCAAGAATCATGGCGTCGATCGTGTGAATATCTTTGGGATCGCCGGAGACCGCGATCCAACGGAACGGGCCCATGCCTTCACAGAAGAGCGGCCTTATATAGAGATCGACGAAAGAGCCGATCTCGAACGCGTTGTCGACGCCGGCGCTCCGTGCTTCGGCGCGCAGGCCGTTGCCGTATTCGAAAACGATCGAGCCTTTTTGCTGAAAGGCCAGCAGCGCACGCATATGCGCCGCAATGGAATTGCGCGCGAGCGCCGCGAGCCGGTTCGGATCGCTCTTTCGCATGGCGCGTGTTTCTTCAAGCGAAAGCTCGCTCGGCACGTAGCCGCGCACGGGATCGGGAAAGGTCTGGTCGGTGACGATATCGGGCACGATGTCGCGGGCGAGAATCGCCGGCAGCACATCGGCCGCATTGGCGCACAAAGCCAGAGCCAGCGGCCGGCGGGCGTCGCGCGCCTCGAGCCACATCGCAATCGCCTCATCGACATTGTCCGTACGGCGATCGCAATAGCCCGTAGCGATACGCCGATCGATCCGCGCCGGATCGATCTCGATGACGAGCGTGGAGGCGCCGGCGAGTTTGCCTGCGAGCGGCTGCGCGCCGCTCATGCCGCCGCAGCCGGCGGTCAGCAGAAGCCGGCCGGCGAGCGTACCGCCGAAATGCTTTCGCGCCACGGCGGAAAAGGTCTCGTATGTTCCCTGGAGGATTCCCTGGCTGCCGATGTACTGCCAGGCGCCGGCGGTCATTCCCGGCATAATCGTCAGGCCCGCATCATCGAGGCGGCGGCGGTTTTCCTCGTTGCTCCACTCACCGACGATGTTGCCGTTCGCCATGATGACAAGCGGGGTCGTGGTCTGACCGGGAAACACCCCGATCGGCTTCCCCGATTGCATGACCAGCGTCTGGTCCTCCCGTAGATTTGTCAGCGTCGCAACGATGCGATCGAAACTTTGCCAGTCGCGCGCCGCACGCGCGATCGACATGTAGATCACGAGGCTTTCCGGATCCTCGGCATTTTCGAGATTGTTTTCGAGCAGGCGGAGGATCGTCTCCTGACGCCAGCCGCGGCAGCGCAGATCGAGCCCACGCTGAGCTGTCACTTCGCGCCCCCGGCGCAGCGGAATCGTCATGTGCTTATCGCTTGCAGCATAGCGCCGAACCTTCAGAGATACGCACGCAGATCAACCCCCATCGCATCTTCGACTTCGGGAAAAACGGCGGGATCGAGTGCGCCCTTTCCGACGGGAAATTTGCTGCGATGGGCGATAACGATCGCCACATCCGCGCCGACCGGCAGTTCGGAAATCGCGACCGGCTCGCCGCTCTGCGGATCGAGGGTGCCAATCATGTCGGGGAATGTCGCCACGCGCGCGCCGTCGACATCCGCCGTCATGTACTCGTTATAGATGCCGAGACGCACCTGTCGCTGACCATCGGCGACAACCATGTACCCGACATCGAAGCCGCCCGAATAAGCGACGGTATTTTCCGTGACCTCGCCGGTCATCAGATGCTCGCCGTTGAGAAAGGCCACCGTGGCGGCAACGCGCTCCGGCCCCCTCGCATCGAGCATGGCCCGACCGAGATCAAGCTGAAACGAGATCGCGCCAGGCGCCCCGTTTGCCGCGATAAAGGCAGCCGAGAGGGGCCCACGCGCAGCATAGATGAGCCCGCCATTCACGACGGCAGCTTGGCGCATGACGTTCGAGGTGCGCACGATATTGCCTTCGGCGGTGACGACCAGCCGCGATCCATCTTCGTCAAAACCGCCCATGCCAACCTGATGAATACTGATCTTAGGCTGCGAGGCGAGTCCCATCCCGCCCATCTTTACTGTCGGATGGCCACGTCCATTCGAAGCCGCGTCGACATATGTGAGCCCGAGCGCGGCAGCCACAAGCCAGGCGTTGAAGCCTGGTACATGGCCGCAGATCACGCCGGCAACGGGTCGCGCTATCTTGTCGATGAGCAGCCGCGCCGCCTCGACGCTGTCGCGCCACGAGATCGTCGGCTTGGCAAAGCCCGGCGCCCCGACCGCCGTCGCGGTGATGATCAAGGCCGACGCATCGAGTTCGTCCAGCGTGGCGAATTCGAAGCCGCCATAATCGAGCGCGGCGCGTCCTTGCGCGCGATTGCGCTCGACCGCGTTCTTGCCGCTGCCGCCCGCCGAAAGGAACAGGCCGGCGATCAGCGCGGCCTCGACGTGATCGCGATTGAGGCGCCGTGCCATATGCGCTCCTTCAGGCTCGTCGCCGCTCGGTCATGCCGAGGAAGCGCGTCAGCAATTCGCGATCTTCGCGCGCCTCGCGCGCGGTGCCCGAAAATACGACGTTGCCTGACGATAAAACGCAGACGGTATCGGCAATGGCAAGAGCTCGCGACGTATTCTGCTCGACGAGCAGGATGGCCATGCCCTCCTCCCGAAGCCGCGTGAGCGCGTCCATGCAGATATCCACCATTTTCGGCATCAGACCGAGCGACAATTCGTCGACGAGAAGGAGGCGCGGCTCGGCCATCAGGGCGCGGCCGATCGCCAGCATCTGCTGCTCTCCGCCGGACATCGAGCCTGCAAGCTGTCCGCGCCGCTCGAACAATCGCGGGAACAAGGCGAAGACGCGCTCGCGCTTGACGCTATCGCGCTCGGCCGGAAACGAATAACCACCGATCGTCAAATTTTCATCGACGCTGAGATCGGCGAATACCTGCCGCCCTTCGGGTACCAGCGCAACGCCCAGACGCGCGCGTTCCACCGCGCCAAGGCGCGTGACGTCCTTGCCGTCGACGAGCACGCGGCCGGCATGCACGTCGACATGGCCCATGATTGCCATGATCGTCGATGTCTTGCCAGCGCCGTTCGGTCCTAGCAATGCAAGGATCGAGCGCTCGGGAACGGCGAAGGTCACGTCCGAGGCGGCGCGCACGGCCCTGTAGCCACAGCTTAAATGCTCAATTCTCAGCATGGGTTTCCACGCTTTCACCGAGATAGGCGGCGCGCACGCCGTCCTGGCGCATGACATCGCGCGGCGAGCCGTCGCCGATCACGCGGCCGTTGGCGAGCACGATCAGCCGGCGGCAGGCGCGAATGACCTCCTCGAGATTATGTTCGACGAGTAGGATCGTGACTCCGTCCGCGTTGACTTGCGTGATCATGTCGATCTGCTCGGCGGCCTCCGAATTGTTCAATCCCGCGAGCGGCTCGTCGAGCAGCACGATCCTCGGATCGAGCGCCAGCGCACGGGCGATCTCCAGCCGCTTCAACTGGCCGAGCGGCAGCGAGCCGGCAAGCTTGCTCTCGGCTCCCGCAAGCCCAACTTGCCGCAGGATCGAAACCGCGTGCTCGCGTTCAGTCGCCCGGCCGGTCTGGATGAGCGCCCGCAACGGATCCACGGTGCGCTTATGGCCGGCCGCGAGGACGACGTTGTCGAGGACGCTCATCGTGCGGAACGGCCGCACGATCTGATGGGTAAGGGCAATGCCGCGGCGCACGCGCATCGCGGTCGAGCGGCGCGTCACATCCTCGCCGAGGAGTTCGACCCGCCCGCTGTCCGGCGTCAGAATCCCGCTGATCAAGCGAATCAGCGTCGTCTTACCGGCGCCGTTCGGTCCAATGAGGCCGACGAAGTCGCCCGCGGCGAGCGCAAACGACACCTCGTCGACCGCGGCCACGCCACCGAAGCTGATCGCAAGATTGTGGAGCGCCAGGACGGGAGCGTTCATCGCCGCAACCGAGCGCGCGTGAGGTGCAAGATTGAGGCGAGTCCACCCGGCGCAAGCGAGATGAAGAGGTCTAGCAAGCCGCCGAAAGACAGCAGACGATATTCGTTGATGAAGCGGAACGTCTCGGGCAGCAGCGTCAGAACAATTGCGGCGATGGC
>JAFASC010000231.1 GCA_019244955.1 Methylobacteriaceae bacterium
GGGCCGATCAGCACCGCGGTCGCGGTCTCCGCAAGCTCGATCAGCTTTGCGCAATCGCCCGGATCGATGCCGCCGCCGCGCGTCTCGCGGCAGCCGAAAACGCGCGCCTCGGGCAGGGCAACACCGATTCGCGCGCTACTGGATCGGCAGGTCGCAATCCGCAGCGTTCCCGCGCCTGCACGCAGCGCGCCGACGCCGGCGAGATACGCGGCGCCCGGCATTTCGACGCTGCCGGCAATCACGAGAACGCGTCCGCGCTGCTTCTTGTCGCCCTCCCTCTCCGGCCGCGGCAACGGATGATCTCGCAAGAATTGCGGCGTGACGCGCCGAGATTTGCTCATCGCGAAGCGACTTTGGCATCGGGGGCCGATGTGACCGGAGTGCCCTCCGAGACTACCGGTGCAACGAAATTATACCGTTGCAGCAGCAATCTCCCGGTCGACCCCTCCTCGGCCTGCAAGCGGTACTCCGTGATGGAACAATTGGCGACCTGACCTTCCGCATCGATCGCGAGAATCGCTTGTTCATCGAGATTCTCGATGATGTACCTGAAGCAAAGCACCACGACCTGATGCGCGACGACGAGCACGCGCTTGCCGGGATAATGCAAGCTGATCGTATCGAGCTCGCTGCGGAGCCGAAGGATGACGTCGCACCAGCTCTCGCCCGCAGGCGGCCGATAGTAGAACTTGCCGAGGCGGGCGCGATGATCCGCCTCCTTCGGATAAAGCTCCTCGATCCCGCGCCAGGTCAGCCGATCGAGCGCGCCGAGCTCTTTCTCGCGCAATCGTTCATCGACGATCATATCGGCTGGTTTGTCCCCCAGTCCGCCGGCGGCAACGATTGCCGCGCCGGTTTGCCGCGCGCGCAGGTAGGGCGAACTCAATATGACCTGCGGTTTCTGCGTATCGGCGAGCGACGCGAACCAGTTCCCGACCGCCTGCGACTGCTGTTTTCCGAGTTCGCTCAGCGGCACGTCGACGTCGCGCGCCTCGATCTCGATGGTCGCGCTGCCGAGCGAATATGCCGCGTCCTTCGCAACGTTTCCGGCGCTTTGTCCATGCCGCACGATCCAGAGCCGCTCGGGCCAACGTTGCATCGCTCACGCACTCTCTTGACGCGCTCTCATTCCCGCCGTGCCGCAGGACGAAACCGGAGAAGTCCCTCGCAGGTTCCGCGCGACCCGGGCGTCCCGGCCGAACGACCCCCCTCGAACAGCCGATCCGGCGCGTCAGGCGGAGCCGTCGGCCAGACGTTCGCGCATCGAGAGCAGTTCGCGTTGACGCTCCGGGCTTGTTTGCGGATAGTGCATGTCAAGATCTCGTAACGTCTGCACGATAATTCGCGAGACGATCAGGCGTGTGTTCTTCTTGTCGTCCGCAGGAACGACGTACCAAGGTGCATAAGTGGTGCTTGTTGCGGCGAGACAATTCTCATAAGCGTCCATGTAGGCGTCCCAGTATTTGCGCTCTTCGACATCTCCGGAATCGAATTTCCAATTCTTCTCGGGCGTGTCGATCCTGCGAATGAAGCGCTTGCGCTGCTCTTCCTTCGAAAGGTGCAGGAGAAACTTCATAATTCGCGTACCGCTCGTGTAAAGATGCCGCTCCAGGCCGTTGATCGAACGATATCGGTCGTGCCAGATCGTGGTCTCGTCGACCGGCGGGGGAAGCCGTTCGGCACGAAGAATTTCGGGGTGAACGCGCGCTATCAGCACTTCCTCATAATAGGAGCGATTGAACACGCCGATTCGCCCCCGCTCGGGCAGGTCGCACGTCGTGCGCCAAAGAAAATCATGCTGCAATTCCGTCGCGGTCGGATGCTTGAAGCTGAACACCTGGCAGCCTTGCGGATTGACGCCTGACATCACGTGCTTGATGACGCTGTCCTTACCCGCAGCATCCATCGCCTGGAAGATGACAAGAACCGCATAGCGATCCGAAGCATATAGGAGCTGCTGCAGGTCGCTGAGTTGCGCAACCTGCTCTCGCAGTGACTTCTTGTAGGCCTTCTTCGATTTGTAAAGCGGAGCGACGTCCGTGCGCCATTTCTGAAGATCGACGGCGTCGCCTTCGCGCACACGAAAATCGTTCGCGTCTACGTCTACGTCTACGTCTACGTCCATGTCACGCCTCGTCAGATGAGAGCCGGTCATGAACGTGAGGCACGCGGCGGGCTTACTGTGCCTCGGGCTTTTTCGCGCGTGCCGACTCGGTCTTCGCCCGCGACAGGAGCTTCGACATGACGCGCCCGACGGTGGCCTCCGTTTCCGACGTCCATCCGGGTTTGGCCTCCTCGAGGTCCGGCGCATTTTCGCCGGGCTCGATATGCACGACGCGATAGTTCCGCGCCTTCAGCTCGCGCAAGAAGTCTGGCAGCATCGCCGCGGTCGAAGGGCGGCTGTCGTGGAACAGGACGATGCCGCGTTTGGCTTCATCGAGCCGCGACATGATCAGCTTCAGTTCGGCTTCCGGCGTCATCTCGAGCCAGTCGGAGGCCCACAGATCCGCGCCGAAAACCGCGATCTTCTGCGAGCCAAGCCATGACAAGAGCGGCTTCGTGTCGGCAAAGCCGGGGAACCGGAAGAACGGCACATGCGGCTTGTCGGCAGGCGCGGGATCCGCATAACCGGCATGCTCATCGGCCGCGATGCCTTTGGCGATGTCGGCGCGCGCCGCTTCATCGGACAAGCCGCGCATCGTGATCGAGGGATGTGACCAGGTGTGGTGCCCGACCGTGTGACCCTCGCGGATTTGCCGCTTCACCAGTTGCGGGTTTGCGGCCGCATGCTGGCCGATCAAGAAGAACGTCGCCTTGACGCACTCAGCTTTTAAAGCATCGAGCACTTTGCCTGTCGTCTCTGGCAGCGGTCCATCGTCGAAGGTCAGGATGACTTCATGATCTTCGAGCTTCAACGTACGCGGATAGGTCTTGAGACCGACTTCGAGTCCGTTCGGCGCACCGATCGCAATGGTGCGCGAGGTGCCAAGCACATCCTCCCGTCCCGTGCATTGCGCCGGTGCGTTCGCGGCATCGCTTGCATTTTGGAGCGGCTGGGCAGGCCGCGGCGCTGTAGCCGCTTTCGCCTTCGCCTTGGCGCGTTTGACCTTTGTTTTCGGATGGTCGGGAGCTGGAGGCATTTGCTCCTGCACGGACGAACCGGCGCTTTCGCCTTGCTGCGGCTCATAGGTGAGGCCCTGCTCATAGGCAAGGCTCGGAAGCAGCAGGCCTAATGCAAGCGCGGCGGTCAGCGCGGCTCCGCGCGCGGGCGATCGCGGGACTTTCATATGCGCTTCATAGATCGCCTGCACGGCAATGGCATGGCAGAGCCGGTTCGTGGACACCATTCCCGGCGAAATGGTAGGAAAGCCTCAAAGGGAACCGGAAACGACTGATTCCGCAGGTGTTTCCATCCAAGCCTGGGGAGAGGCTCACGCATGACGAGCTCGGCCTTTGTTGGCGAATGGAAACCGATCGCGACCGCGCCGCAGGACGGGACGCTCGTGCTCGTGGCGATTCGCGAAAGCGAGCAGGGACCGGCGCAGGTCGATGTCGCGCGCTGGGCAAAGCCGGCGCGCGGTCACGAGAAATGTTGGGTCTCGGCCGATTCCGCGCCCGACTGCCCGATCATCTATTCCGAGGGTGAGCTCGCCTTTTGGATGCCGCTGCCGACGAGCTTGCCGCGGTCCAGCTCCGGCGCGATCGCGGCGTCGGAACTGCCGCAAGTGCCTGGCGAGATCGAAGGCTCGGGCATCTAGCGTCCGACGAAAACAGGCGCGCGCTTTTGGACAAAAGCCTTGGCCGCCTCGCGGTGATCTTCGGTGCGGCCGGTGCTGACCTGGCCCACCGCTTCGGCATCGAGCAATTCGCTCAGCGTGCAGGATTCCGCGAGGTTGAGGTTCTTCTTCATCAGCGCCAGCGCCACGCGCGGGCCCTTCGCCAGGGATTGCGCGAACGCCATCGTCTCTTTCTTGAGTTCCTCATCGGGAAAGACGCGGTTGACCATGCCGAGCGAGAGCGCATCGCGCGCGGTGACAGGGTCGGCAGTGAAATAAAGCTCGCGTGCTTTGGCGCTGCCGACGAGCTTCGTCAGAAAGTAGGTGCCGCCGAAATCGCCGGAGAATCCGACCTTCGCGAACGCGGTGATGAAGCGCGCTGATTGCCCGGCGAAACGCAGATCGCAGGCAAGCGCGATCGACAAGCCCGCGCCCGCCGCCGCGCCGTTCACCATCGCGATCGTGGGTTTCGGACATTCATGCAGCATGCGCGAGACTTCCATCCGCGCCCGCAAGTTCGCGGTCGCCTCGGCTTCGCTCGGGGGTTTCTCGTCGGCGGCCATCCGCTTCACATCGCCGCCGGCGCAGAAAGCCCGACCGGCGCCGGTGAGCACGATCGCGCCGACGGAAGGGTCGCCGGCGAGCCGCGGCAATCCCTCGATGAGGCCGTCCATGATCTCCTTGGAAAACGCGTTCATCCGCTCGGGGCGGTTGAGGGTCAGCGTCGCGACGCCGTCTTCGATGCTTTCAATCAGTTCCGGCACGCCGCTTCTCCATTCTGCCACGCTGGCCTTTTTCACTTCATTTGATAGCCTCAAGTCACGCGACTTCAAAGGCTTCGGAAAGCGAATTTCATGAACGTGATCATGTCCGTTCGCGATCAGGGCACGGCATACGAAATGCCGCCTTCCACCTACAAGGCGGCGCTGACCGAAGTTCGGCGCGGCACGCCCATGGGCGAATTGCTGCGCCGCTATTGGCATCCGGTGGGATTATCGGCGGATGCCGCAAGCACGCCGCGCCAGGTGAAGGCGCTCGGTGAAAATCTCATTTTATTTCGCGACGGCGCGGGCAAGCCCGGACTCGTGCATTCGCGCTGCGCGCACCGCGGCACCACGCTCTATTACGGCAAGGTCGAAGCGCGCGGCATCCGCTGCTGCTATCACGGCTGGCTCTTCGATTCGCAAGGCCATTGCCTCGAACAGCCTTGCGAGCCGGAAGGCGGGCTCTTTCGCGACAAGGTGCGGCAGCCCTGGTATCCGCTCGAGGAACGCTACGGGCTGATATTCGCCTATATGGGTCCGCCGGCGAAAAAGCCGGTTCTGCCGCGCTACGAGTGTCTCGAAGTGATGGACGAGGGCGAGTTCGTCGAGGCGGACGACACCTCGCTCGGCGGCGGCGGACCGGCGATCATTCCGTGCAATTGGCTGCAGCATTACGAGAACGTCGTCGATCCCTTTCACGTGCCGATCCTGCACGCCGCCTTCAGCGGCGCGCAATTCACGCAGGCAATGGCGGCAATGCCGCAGGTGACGTTCGAGATGTCACCGCGCGGCGTGCTCGTGCGCTCGGTGCGCAAGCAGGATGACGGCCGCACCTTTTATCGTGTGTCCGAGGCGGCGCTGCCGACGCTGCGTGTCGTGCCAAACCCGCGTGTCGCGCAATTCGCGCGCGTTGAATCGATCGGTTGGGTGCTGCCCCTCGACGATACAAGCTTCCGCATCTACGTCGCCGGACGCGTCAAGCAGGCAGGCGATATCGGCCGCATGCGGTCGAAATTCAACGGCAAATTCTGGTGGGAGATGACCGAGGAAGAGCATCAAAAGCATCCCGGGGACTACGAAGCGCAGGTCGGGCAGGGGCCGATCACGCTCCATTCCGAAGAGCATTTCGGGCAGAGCGATCGCGGCGTGTTGATGATCCGGCGCATGTTGCAGCAACAGCTGGATGCGGTGGCGAATGGCGAGGATCCGATCGGCGTGAGCTTCGATTCCGCCGCGCCGCCGGTCGAATTCGAGGCGGGCAATTACATCCGGGAGAGTTGATCGATGGTCACGATCGACAAGCCGGTCATATCGGGCGCCGCGGCGAGCGCATCGGCGACCAGCCGTTATTACGTCCTTGTCCTGCTGACGCTGATCTACGGGCTGAACTTCCTCGATCGCACCATCTTCAACGTGCTGATCGAGCCGATCAAGCGCGAGTTCCAGCTCTCCGATACCGCGATGGGTCTGCTCGCCGGGTTCGGCTTC
>JAFASC010000065.1 GCA_019244955.1 Methylobacteriaceae bacterium
GAGCTTTTCACTCGCTCGCAGACGCCGAGCCTGCGTCAGCATGGCACGTTCAACGGCGTGATCGCGTCCCTGCCCTATGTCCGCGATCTCGGCTTCGACGTGCTTTATTTTCCGCCGATCCACCCGATTGGAAAAACCAACCGGAAGGGCCGCAATAACGCACTCTCGGCAAGCCCGGCCGATCCAGGCAGCGTCTACGCGATCGGCTCGGACGAGGGAGGCCACGACGCGCTTCATCCGCAACTCGGCACGATAGACGATTTTCTGCGCCTCGTCGAAGCGGCACGCGCGCACGACCTCGAAATCGCGCTCGATTTCGCCATCCAATGCTCGCCTGACCATCCCTGGATCAAGCAGCATCCGGAATGGTTCGAATGGAAGAAGGACGGCACGATCGCTTATGCGGAGAACCCGCCGAAGAAATACGAAGACATCGTCAACGTGCATTTCTATGGGCAGTCTTTTCCCGCGTTGTGGATCGCCCTGCGCGACGTCGTGCTCTTCTGGATCGACAAGGGCGTCAAGATTTTCCGCGTCGACAACCCGCATACGAAACCGATTCCGTTCTGGCGCTGGATGATCGAAGACATCAACCGCAGCCATCCCGATGTGATTTTTTTGGCGGAGGCCTTCACGCGGCCGAGCATGATGCGCAAGCTCGCCAAGATCGGCTTTCAGCAGTCCTACACCTATTTTACATGGCGCGATGAGAAGTGGAATATCACTGAGTACATCAATGAGCTGCAAGGCGAGATGGCGGAATATTACCGGCCGAACTTTTTCGTGAATACGCCCGATATCAACCCCTATTACTTGCAGACGAGCGGCCGGCCCGGCTTCATCGTGCGTTCGACGCTTGCAGCCCTGCTTTCGGGCAATTGGGGCATGTATAGCGGTTTTGAGATTTGCGAATCCGAGCCGCTTCCCGGGCGCGAAGAATATCTCGATTCCGAGAAGTACGAGATCAGGGTCCGCGATTTCGAGGCACCCGGCAACATCAAGGACCATATCCGCGCGCTGAACCGCATCCGGCGGGAAAATCCGGCGCTACAGGATGTGCGCGGCACCCTGTTCCTCAATGCCTGGAATGACGCGATCGTCGCCTTTGCCCGGTTCACCCCCGACCGCAGCAACGCGATCATGGTCATGGTCAACCTCGATCCGCGCAACCGGCAGGAATGCGCTTACGAGGTCCCGCTCTGGGAATTCGGCCTGCCCGACGACGGCTCCGTGGCGGTTGTCGACCTGCTGAACGGCTACCATTTCATGCTGTACGGCAAAACCCACACGATCGCACTTGATCCCGCCGAGCGCTCCGTCATTATTTGGCGTCTTGTTCCCCCGAGCGCCGAGGCCGGCCCATGATCAATCGCGGCGAGCCGCAATGGTACCGCGACGCCATCATTTATCAGCTCCACGTCAAATCGTTTTTTGACTCCGACAACGACGGCATAGGCGATTTCGAGGGACTGACGCGCAAGCTCGATTACGTCAAGGAGCTCGGCGCGACCGCGATCTGGCTGATGCCGTTCTATCCCTCGCCATTGAAGGATGACGGCTACGATATCGCCGATTATCGCGGCATAAACCCGAGCTACGGCAACTTGCGCCACTTTCGCCGCTTCGTGCGCGAGGCGCATGAGCGTGATTTGCGGGTGATCACTGAACTCGTCATCAACCACACGTCCGATCAGCATCCCTGGTTTCAGCGGGCGCGCAAAGCCCGGCCGGGGTCCAATGCCCGCGACTTCTATGTCTGGTCGAACACTGACGAGCTTTATCGTGACGCGCGGATCATCTTTCTCGACACGGAGAAATCCAACTGGACCTGGGACGAAGAGGCCAAGGCATTCTTCTGGCACCGTTTCTACAGTCATCAACCGGACTTGAACTTCGAGAATCCGCGCGTCCTTGCCGCGGTGATCGAAACGATGCACGCTTGGTTCGACATGGGCGTCGACGGCATGCGGCTCGACGCAATTCCCTATCTGATGGAGCGCGACGGAACCAATTGCGAGAATCTTCCCGAGACGCATGTGATCATCAAGAAGATACGCGCCGCCCTCGACGAGAAGTATACCGACCGCATGCTGCTCGCAGAAGCAAACCAATGGCCGGAGGAGACGGCGCAATATTTCGGCGACGGCGACGAGTGCCACATGGCGTTCCACTTTCCGCTGATGCCACGCATGTACATGGCGCTGGCCCAGGAAGACAGACACCCGATCACGGACATCATGCGGCAGACGCCGGAAATCCCCGAAGGCGCGCAATGGGCAATTTTTTTACGCAACCATGATGAGCTCACGCTCGAAATGGTCACCGACAAGGAGCGCGATTACCTCTGGTCGTTCTATGCCGGCGATCGACGCATGCGCATCAATCTCGGCATTCGCCGCCGGCTCGCGCCGCTTCTCGAGAACGATCGACGCAAGATCGAATTGTTGAACTCGATGCTGTTCTCGATGCCCGGGACGCCGGTGCTTTATTACGGCGACGAGATCGGCATGGGCGACAACATCTATCTCGGCGATCGCGATGGCGTGCGAACGCCGATGCAATGGTCGCCGGACCGCAATGGCGGATTCAGCCGCGCCGATCCGCAGCGCTTATTCCTGCCGGCGATCCAGGACCCGATCTACGGGTTTTCAGGCGTGAACGTCGAGGCGCAGCTCGCCAATCCCTCGAGCCTGTTGAACTGGATGCGGCGGATGATCGCGGTGCGGCGCGCGCATCCGGCATTCGGGCGCGGCACGTTGCGCTTTCTGTATCCGGCCAATCGCAAAGTGCTGGCCTATCTCAGAGAATGGGACGGCGACCGGCTGCTCTGCATCGTCAACGTGTCCCGTGCGCCGCAAGCGGTGGAACTCGACCTCAGCGAATTTCGCGGCGCAATTCCGACCGAGTTGACCGCCGGCAGCATTTTTCCGCCGATCGGGCAGCTGCCTTATCTTTTGACATTACCGTCTTACGGCTTTTTCTGGTTCAAGCTCGAGGCGAAGGTCGAAGCGGAACGCTTTGGACCAAAGGCCGCCCCGGAATTGTTTACGCTCGTCCTCACCGGTCCGCTCGAAAGGTTGCTTGAAGGCCGCGAAAAGATCGTCTTCGAGCGCACGATCGTACCGGCGTTCCTCACCGGGCGGCGCTGGTTCGCCGGCCGCGGCCGCGAACTCGAGCGCGTTCGCCTCGCAAGTGTCGCCGCGCGCCGGGCCGAAGGAGAAGAGCGCGCCTTCTTGCTGCCGATCGTCGAGGTGGCGATCAAGAGCGGCGACGTCCAGCATTATTTCCTCCCGCTAGCATTTGCCGCAGAGGGCGATGAGGACGCGGGCTCCGCCTATGCCGTTGCCCGCGTGCGACGCGGCGCGCGCGTTGGCATCGTGCTCGATGCCGAAGGCGATCCGAATTTCGCGCTGACCATGCTGTCACTGATGCGAAAGGGCGAGCAGCTGAAAGCGAGCGAGGGCGAGATTGTCTTCACGACGACAAAGGCGCTGCGGGACCGGAACGAAGCCGAAATCCAGGACAGCACGGTTCAGCGATTTGGCGTCGAGCAGAGCAACACGTCCTTCAACATCGCCGACCGGATGGTGCTGAAGATTTACCGGCGGCTGCGCGAAGGCATCAATCCGGAAATCGAGGTCGGCCGCTTCCTGACCGAAGTCGCAGGTTATGCAAACACCCCGGCGCTTTACGGCATTGCCGAGCATGTCGACGCTGATGGCACGAGGATGGCGCTTGCTGTCTTGCAGCAATTCGTCCGCAATCAAGGTGACGCTTGGGCGTGGACGCTGGAATCGCTCGGCCGTGAGATCGAACGCTTGCGCCTTCTGCCGGAAAACGAGGCGATGCGGATCGAGGAAGAGGCGAGCTTCGACCTGCATTATGTACGCATCATCGCGCGGCGTGTTGCCGAGATGCACATCGCCCTGGCCGTCGCAACCGACGATCCGGCATTTGCAAGCGAACCGCTGAGACGCGAGGACGTGGAGATAGTGGCAGCCGAAGCGCGAAGCCTGGCCAAACGCGCCTACGCCGCGGTCGAGCGCGCGAGCTCGGGCCTGCAGGGCGAGCGCGCCGAGCTTGCTCAAACCTTCCTCGACAGTCGCGATGCGATCGAGGCGGCGATTGCGGCAGCCGTGATGACCCCGGTCGGTGCGATCAAAACCCGCATCCATGGCGATCTGCATCTTGGACAGATCCTGATCGCCCGCGACGACGTGATGATCGTCGACTTCGAGGGCGAGCCGTTGCGGTCGCTGGAGGAGCGGCGGATGAAAAGCTCGCCCGCCGCCGACCTCGCCGGGATGTTGCGCTCGTATGCCTACGCTGCAGCGACTTCGAGCCGGGCCGACGAGCGCCTCGGCGCGGCCTCGCGCCGCTCCCTGGAGATCGCGCGGCTGTGGCAGGACATGGTGGAGCAGGAGTTCCGCGCTGCCTACGACGAGGGCACGCGCGGCACTCCCGTCTTTGTCGAAGACGAGGCAACACGGCGGGGGCTGCTCAATCTCCACCTTCTGCGCAAGGCGCTCTATGAGATCGAATATGAGGCAAGCCACCGGCCCGATTGGATCGACATCCCCGTCGCGGGCGTTCTCGACATAGTCGGCCAGGGATCGCGGACATGAATAAACCAGCCAAGGTAGGGCTAGACGCGAAAGCCCCAGCTAAGCGGCCGGAGGAGCCGCCGTTTGCGGTTCATCCAGGCGCCATCGCGGCAATCGTGGCGGCAACGCATGGGGATCCATTCTCCATTCTCGGACCGCACCGGGTCGGCCACGATCTCTATGAGATTCGCGCCATGCTGCCGGGCGCCGCATCGGTGCGGGCCCTCGCCGTCGAGGGCGGCGACCTCTTGTGCGAGCTGAAGCTCGTCGATCCCTCGGGTTTCTTCTGCGGCCGCGTCGCCTCGGTGCACCGGCCGTACTACAAGCTGGAGATTACTTGGCCGCGCGAAACGCGGATCGATTGGGACCCGTATTCCTTCGGGCCGGTGCTGGCCTCCGATGATTTCTCGGCCGTCGAGGACATCGGCACGTCGCGCTTCTACGGCGTTTTCGGCGCGCACATGGTGGAACACGGCAATGTGCCGGGTGCACGTTTCGTCGTTTGGGCACCGAACGCACACAACATCAGCGTCGTCGGGGATTTCAACATCTGGGACGGCCGGCGCCATCCAATGCGCCTGCGTCACGAGACCGGTATCTGGGAATTGTTCATCCCGGAATTGCCTCAAGGTCAGCGCTACAAATATGAAATGCGGGACCATTCCGGCCGGTTGTTGCCGCTCAAGGCCGATCCGGTCGCCTTTCGCGCGGAGCATCCTCCGGCGACAGCATCGGTGCTGCACGGCTTGCCCGCCAAACCGCAATGGCACGACGAGAGCTGGATCGAACATCGTGGCGCCGTGCCGCCCCGCAAACGACCCATCTCCATTTACGAATGCCATCTCGGCTCATGGGCGCGCGTGCCAGAGGAAGGTAACCGCTATCTCTCCTATAAGGAACTCGGCGAGCGGCTGATCCCTTATGTGCGCGATCTCGGCTTCACCCATATCGAGCTGTTACCCATCACCGAATATCCGTTCGACGGCTCCTGGGGCTATCAGCCGATCTCGCTTTACGCGCCGACCTGCCGCTTCGGCACGCCGGAAGAATTCGGCGAGTTTGTCGAGGTCGCGCACGCCGCCGGAATCGGCATTCTGCTCGACTGGGTTCCCGCGCATTTCCCCAACGACCCGCATGGGCTCGCGCGCTTCGACGGCACGCATCTCTACGAGCACGCCGACCCGCGCCAGGGCTTCCACCAGGATTGGGGCACGCACATCTACAATCTCGGGCGGCGCGAAGTAATGGCATTTCTCGTCTCGAATGCGCGTTTCTGGCTCGAGCAATATCATCTCGACGGATTGCGCGTCGATGCGGTCGCCTCCATGCTTTATCTCGATTATTCGCGAAGGCCGGGCGAGTGGGTACCGAATCGTTACGGCGGTAACGAGAATCTCGAGGCGATCGACTTCCTCCGCCGCATGAACGAGGTCGCTTATCAGACCAAACCAGGCGTGTTCACGGTCGCCGAAGAGTCGACCGCCTGGCCCGGCGTGTCACAGCCGACTTATGCGGGCGGCCTCGGCTTCGGTTTCAAATGGAACATGGGCTGGATGCACGACACGCTGCGCTACATGTCGAAGGAGCCGATCCATCGCCGCCATCATCACCACGACATGACGTTCGGGATGGTCTACGCGTTCAGCGAGAACTTCATCCTGCCCTTGAGCCATGACGAAGTGGTGCACGGCAAGGGTTCCCTGCTCGGGCGCATGCCTGGCGACCGCTGGCAGCGCTTTGCCAACCTGCGCGCTTATTTCGGCTTCATGTGGGGTCACCCTGGCAAGAAGCTTTTGTTCATGGGCGGCGAGTTCAGCCAGGAGCGCGAGTGGAATCACGACCGCAGCCTCGATTGGCATCTGCTCGCCGACGGCAACCACAAGGGCGTGCAAACGCTGATCCGCGATCTGAACCACGTCTATCGCGACACGCCGGCGCTGCATCAGCGGGATTGCGAGGATTCCGGCTTCCGCTGGCTCATCGGCGACGATCGCGACAACAGCGTGCTCGCTTTCGCGCGCTTCGGCGACGGTCCGGATGACGTGGTGATCGTCATCTCCAACTTCACGCCGGTGCCGCGCGACAATTACCGTGTCGGCGCGCCGCAGCCAGGCGCCTGGCACGCGATCATCAACACCGACGCCGCGCAATATGGCGGTACCAGCCCGGAGCGGCTGCCGCCCTTCCACACCTCGGACGAACCGAGCCACGGTCACCCGCACTCGCTCAATCTGAAACTGCCGCCGCTCTCGACGATGATCTTGCAGCGGAGGGGGTAAGGTACGCACTTCGCCGCATGCGCTGATCAGCACTAGCGAATCCTGATGCCCAACCCAATTACCCGTGCATGGACGATCGCAGTCGCAAACACCTTGTGCGAGCTCTCTTTAGCTTCTGCGCTCTCGCGCTAACGGCGAGCCCCTTGCTCGCCATCGACGGCGGCGCGGTTGCCGGCCGCAACCGTCTCAGCCAGGCGACGGTCGGCATCGGCACGCTCGTCGCAGGCTCCGGCTCGATTGGCCTGAGCCGCTGCTCGGGCGTCTTGATCGCCCGCGATCTCGTGCTCACCGCAGCCCATTGCGTGAAAGACAATCCGCTCGCGGCGGGCGTCGTGCTTTATGACGGCGCCAAGGCGGTACGTCCGGTCATTCCCGTTGTTTCGGTCCGGCGCTACAATGTCGAGGCCTCCGAATTGCCGCGTCAATATGCCGGGCTGATCGAACTGTCGCTCGATACGGCCATCCTGCGCCTCGCCTCTCCCGTGCACGGCCGCGTGCCGGTGCGCATCAGTCGCAGCTCTCGCCCGCCTTCCGGGCTGCGGCTCGCCGGCACAGGCCTGTCGCAAGAGGGAGTCGGCGTCTTGAAGACCACGCATCTCGATCCGGTGCTCATGACTTCGACCGGCCTCGTTATTGCGCAAACGCGCGGATCGGAAGTCTGCCGCGGCGATTCCGGCGGGCCTGTCGTGGCGGAGGGCGCGGGCGGGCCGATTTTGTGGGGCGTGGCGAGCGCGGTGCTCACGTCGACCCCGCCTTGCGGGCGCGTGGTCGTGATCGCTCCGGCATCGCCGAACCTGTAGCTTCTGGCCGGCGCCCGGCGGAGCCCGCTCAGACTTTCTCTTTCTCTTTGTCCTTTTTCTTCTTCTTCGCCTTGTCGCCGTTGCCCTTCTCGCCTTTCGCTTTGTCCTTCCCGTCCTTCTCCGCAGTACGCGCGGCTATGTTGGTGAAGCGCGCGTTGCCAAGGCCGGTTCCGATCGTCAACACGCCCCAGCGCTCGACGTCGCTCATGAAAGGCACTTGGCTAAGGCCTTGCACGACGGCGTCGTTGTGCATGATCACATGGGTATCGTGATCGCCGATCGTGGGAATCGACTTCACGATCTCGCTCGGCAGGTTGAACTTCTCGCCCTCCCAATTGCCGCCCGGCAGATTCTGGCCGCCGCGATCGATCGTGCCGTCGGCCTCGATCACGCCGGGACAGCCGATGCCGATCACCGGCGCGATCTTCAGCTTCTCGGCCTGTGCCGCATCGAGCAGCTTCTGCAGCATCTTGTTCATTCGCGCGATCGCCTCGTCGCGAGTCGGCGTATCGTCGCGATGGCGCCAGAGATCGCTCTTCCAAACCTTGCTGGCTGAGAGATCGGCCGCCTTGGCGAGCTGCGTCAGCACGATTCCGGCGCGGATGTTGGTGCCGCCGATATCGACGGCGAGCAAGCCGTCATGTCCGGACAACGCCCAGGACGGCAGCAATTGCACGGCGCCGATGAGCCCCGCCTCGTCCGGGTGGTGTTTAATCGGCACGAGATCGACGGCGATGCCGTCCGCCTTCAAAAGCACGACGGCACGGCCGATCGCCACCTCGCCGATGCGGCTGTTGCGGAAGCCGCCGCCAACCGCGATCTTTTGCGTGTCCGACCAATCTTTGGTGCGCAGGAAGCGCCGCGTGACGGCGGCGAATTCCTGGGCGAAATCCTCAATCGCGCCGTGAACGACCCCCGCCGCTTCTGGATCGCCATTGATCAACGTCTCATCGAGCTTTTTCTTGGAAATGTCCTTCTCGTCGCCTAGCGGATCGTCGTCGATGCGGCGGAATTTCTCGCGCCAATCCTCGAGGATTTCAGCGAAGGCGCGCTTCGAGGCCCGATCGCCGATGAAACCGTCCTTCGACCTCAGTTCGAGGTTGTAGCTGTCGACCCGCACCCGCGGCAGCACGCTTGCCCCATGGGGGCCGTTCTGTCCGGGCGGCGGGGTCTCAGGCATTGGAATCCTCTGGCTGGGCGGTGGTGCCCGATGCGATAATTCGCCCGCACGGCACAGGTTGCGGCCCTGCGCCGGCGAGCTTGCCGAAACTTGCCTTCCGCCCCGCACCTGCCCTATAGACGCTCCAAACCGCCCGGCCGGTAGGGCTGCCGTGGCGGTTTTTTCCGCTCCTAAAGGTCCGATCTCGATCGGTCCATGAAGCAATGGCGAGGCGCTTCGGCGCCCAGGAGAGCAAAATGCCCAAGATGAAGACCAAATCGGGCGCCAAAAAGCGCTTCAAAATCACCGGGACAGGCAAGGTCCTCTATGCCCAGCGCGGCAAGCGCCACGGCATGATCAAACGGACGAAGAAGCAGATCCGCAATCTTCGCGGCACCGCCGTGCTGTTCAAAACCGACGGCGATAACGTGAAGAAATACTTTCTGCCGAACGACTGACGTCCAACCTTTCCGATCTCAGGAGATTTAGATGGCTCGCGTCAAACGCGGCGTCACAGCGCACGCCAAGCATAAGAAGACACTGAAACAGGCGAAAGGCTTCTACGGCCGCCGCAAGAACACGATCCGCGCCGCCAAGGCTGCCGTCGATCGCTCGATGCAATACGCGACCCGCGACCGCAGGGCGAAGAAGCGCGTCTTCCGCGCCCTCTGGATTCAGCGCTTGAACGCTGCTGTACGAGAATTCGGGCTGACCTATTCGCGCTTCATCCAAGGACTGGGCAAAGCCGGCGTCGAGATCGACCGCAAGGTTTTGTCCGAGCTTGCCATTCGCGAGCCAGAGGCCTTCAAGGCGATCGTCGACAAGGTGAAGAACGCACTGCCCGGCAGCGCCTGACGGGCTAAGCCGCATCGGAGGGAAACCTCTCATGATCG
This sequence comes from Methylobacteriaceae bacterium, assembly GCA_019244955.1. Lineage (GTDB taxonomy): Bacteria > Pseudomonadota > Alphaproteobacteria > Rhizobiales > Beijerinckiaceae > JAFASC01. The sequence goes on from JAFASC010000065.1 coordinate 9,736, forward strand.
GGACCGGTTATGCGCAGCGGATGGCGCGCTACAACGCTTGGCAGAACGAGAACCTCTATTCCTGCGCCGACCGGCTCTCCGACGAGGCGCGGCGGCAGGATCGCGGCGCGTTCTTCGGCTCGATCCACGGTACGCTGAACCACGTTCTCTGGGCTGACGAGATTTGGATGTCGCGCTTTTGGGGAACGCCACGGCCGAAGGCCGGCATTCCGGAATCGACGAGGCTTCGCGCAGATTGGGATGAATTGAAACGCGATCGCGTTGCCTTCGATGAGCGGATCGTCGAATGGGCTGACAACCTCGATGGCGAATGGCTTGCTAGCGATCAGCGCTATTATTCGGGTGCTGTAAAGCGCGACATCGTCAAACCGCGCTGGCTACTGGTCACGCACTTCTTCAATCATCAGACGCATCATCGCGGCCAGGTTCACTGTATGCTGACGCAAGCCGGCATCCGGCCGAGCGACACCGATCTGCCGTTCATGCGCGGCCTAGCGGCATGAGCACCGAT
>JAFASC010000086.1 GCA_019244955.1 Methylobacteriaceae bacterium
GGCTGATCGTGGTTGCCGAGCACCCAGTTCGGCCAGCCGTCCGGCGGCAGCGCCCGCTCGTACTCCTCGACCAACCTGGCGATTGCCTCTGCTTTCCACGGCGTTTGTAGCAGCGCGAAATTGAAGGGCAGATGGGCGCCGGAGAGATTGGCGCCGTAATACGTCACCAGCCGCTCAATGGGCAGATAGATCTCGCCGATCAGCACCCGCTCTTGATACTCATCGAGGACGCGCCGCATCTCTGCGACAACATCATGTATCTCCGGCTGATCGGCGGAATTGACCTGCAGCAAGCGGCCGATCTCGCGCTCGCCGGTCCGCCAGCCGAGGTTCGGCGGATTGTCACGGAAGTCCGCATCCTTGATCAGATGCCAGATCACATCGACGCGAAAACCGTCGACGCCGCGATCGAGCCAAAAGCGCAGCACATCGTACATCGCCTCGCGCACGGCGGGATTGCGCCAGTTGAGATCGGGCTGCTCGCGTAAGAACGCGTGGTAATAGTATTGGCGGGTCGCCTCATCGAAGGTCCAGGCCGGGCCGCCGAAATTGCTGATCCAATTGTTCGGCGGCGATCCGTCGGGTTTTCCATCGCGCCAGATGTACCAATCGCGCTTCGGGTTGTCGCGCGAGGCGCGGCTCTCGATGAACCAGGGATGGCGGTCAGACGTATGGTTCGGAACGAAATCGAGGATCAGCTTGAGCCCGCGCTCATGTGCTGCGCCGATCAAGCGCGCGAAATCGTCAAGCGTGCCGAAGATGCGGTCGATGCCGCAATAATCGGTGACATCGTAGCCGAAGTCCTTCATCGGCGAGGGATAGACCGGCGAGATCCAGATCGCATCGACCTGCAGCCATTGCAAGTAATCGAGACGCTGCCGGATACCTTCGAGATCGCCGACGCCGTCGCCGTTCGTGTCCTGAAACGATCGCGGATAGACCTGGTAGATGATGCCGCGCTTCCACCAGACCTTTTCCGGTCCGCGCTCGGCCTCCGACATCAATTCGCGACGACCTCGACGTCGCGATCGAGAGTGGACTGCACTTTGAAGGTCGTCTGGAAGGTCTTGCCGTCGTGGCGGGCGATGGCGATGTACTCGCCCTCCGCCAGAACCAGCGACGGAAACGCTCCGATCAGTTCGCGGATGCTGTCGCCGCCCGGCGTCAATACGGAAAAGGTCGTGTTGGCGAGCGCTTCGCCGCCTGGGGCATTGACCAGCTTCAGCGTCATGGTCGCGGCGCGATGGCGTAGCGTCGCCTCGGTGAGCTTCCCCGCCTGCACGCGCAGATCGGCACTGACTACAGAGTTGGTCGTGTTGCCGGATGAGGTCTGTCCGGAAATTCCGGTCGTGTCGAGCAGCGTCGAGATCACGCGATAATTGCCCTCGGGCAATCCAAGCACTTCCTTCGGTTTTGCACCCGTAAAAATCAGCTTCGCCTCGGAGCCGTTACGATCCGGGACATAAAGCTGGATTTGGAGCTTCTGCCCCGGAAGCTGCGTCGACCCGAGGACATCGATGATGCTGAGGCCGCCGGCGTTCAAAACCACGCGCTCATTTGTCGTCTGACCATTGACCACAATTCGGCGTGTGACTCCCGCAAGGCCGAATGCGGCATGCACGATGTAGGCGCCGTCGGGCAAGGCGAAGAACGGGGCCGCGTCGTCCGACTGTACGACGAGCTTATGGCTGCCATCCGCTTCGGCGCGCTCCTCGAACACACGCCAACGAATCCCGCTGCGCACCGGCTGCGTGTCGCCTGGCGTGAAGAGTGCCGACAGATAGACGAGGCCCTGCCCGGGCTCGGCCGGCGCAGGCGGCTCGGCGCGGTTGGTGCTGCCGGCGCTCGGCGCGCGCGGCGTTGTCGTATCCGGCACCTGCATCGGCAATGTCGGCGTCGGCGACAACATCGACTGCGCATGGACGACGCCCGCGCCAAGCAGCACCGAGGTGTAGACGACAACAGCTTTCCAGCTTAACAACAAACTTAATCCTCGCCGCGGTGCAGGAGCCCGGAGGCAGCGGCGAGAAGATTGCGCGGCGAAAACGGCCGGAACGTGAACTCGACAATGTGTGAGCCCGCGGGCACTTCGACGCCGCGGAACAGAATGTTGGCCTTCACCACCGGGGCCCGCACCCCGTCAACGCTAGCTTCCCAACCCGGGTAGTAGAGGTCGTGAAGGACGAGGAGACCCTGGCGATCAGCCGAAATTTCGAGGCGGACGCGATTGTTCGAGTAGGAGGTGATCGTCGTTGAGCCGATTGCCGGCGAGGCACCATCGCCGGCGATCAAGCGGGGACTGAGCTGTGTGACCGCATCCTGATCGACGAGCGCCTCGCGCGAGCGGTCGAAATCCGGCAGCTCGTGCGATTCGATCGCCGCCTCATTATCGACTGGCTTCACGTGCGTTGCGAAGTAGGCGCGCGGCGCTACGCGACCGAGGCGATAGACATAGAAATGATCGCCGGCGAAGATCTGCGTCGCTTGCGGCTTCGGGAACTGGCGAGGCAGGCGAACCATCGGGCGGTCCAGCACGACGTATTCGAGCCCAAGCAGGCTCGCGAGCCTGCAGCGATAGCCGCGGAACATGCCGGGGAAATGCCGCAGGTTCGGATCGCCGGCATTCTCGCCGGGCCCGACGGCGCGCTCGTAATCAGAGATGCGCAAGGGGTTATATCCCAGCGTATTTTCGAGCTTGAGCACCATCGAGGCGTTCTGCCAGGCACCGTTCAGTCCGAGGATTTCCACCCGCGGGTGCTCGCTGCCGCCGGCCTTGGCGATATCGGCCCGCAACGCGGCCAGGCCTGCGCTTTCGGTCGCTGTCATCTGCCCATAGACCGAGTAGCGGCCGGCGCCCTCGGCGTTGAGCGAACTGGCGGCGTTGCGCCAGACGAGTTCGCCTCCCGTTGCAGCAACGAGCACCGCCGCGGCGATCAAGCGGTGGCGGCGTGCGTCTCGGAAAACGAGGAGCGCGGCACCGGCGGCGGCGATCAGAAACGCGCAGCCGATTGCCTGAACAGAAGCAAAAACATGCCCGCCCCGTTCCGAAAAAGCGAGGCCGAGCCCGACGAGCAGCGCCGGGACCGCCAAGGCGAGGCCGATCAACACCCGTGCGATGGGCCCCGGCAGTCTGAGCCAAGGTCGTGGCAGCCCGCTTTCGATATAGCGATGCAAGAGGTAGCCGCTCGCCAGCGCAAAGCCCACGTTCAAAATGAACGTCGCGTCGGCCGGCCGACGATACAGCGAGACCCCAGGCATTAGGTCGAAAATGACCCCGAAAACAGGGGTGTAGCGGCCGAGCGCGTACAGCATGGCCGCGCCAGTGACGAGCATCGTGAAGCGCATGTCGCGTGCGAGAAGGCGGCCGCCGGCCAAGCCATGCCAGAGGATCAGGAGCGCCGGCAGGGTGCCGAAGAACAGGTAATTGACGGCCCGGTCGGTCCAGTCGGCTTCGCTCATCGTCTCGTAGCCCGGACCCCAATAATCATAGGCATGGTTGAGCGACCCGAAGACGTTCGGCGCCAGGACGGTGAGGAAATTGACTGGCGCGAGCGATCCCGCTGCAGCGACGCCGTAAGCGATCCCCGGCCGATTCGAGGCGCCAAGAAATTGCAGGGTCAGCAGTGTCGGGACGAGGAGGATCGCCGCGCCGATGAGCGCGGCAACCGCCAGCACCCCCGCCCGCTCACGCAAGAAGCTCAGCGGTGCGCGCGAGCGGAGTGCGAGGAAAACGAGCCGGCCGGCAAGGACCGCGCAGAAGAGAAAAGCTACCTGATCTCGCCCGAGCGCCATCAAAGCGGCGAGCACCCCGAACAACACGGCCCGGCGGAGACCTCGCCGCTCAAGCACAACATCCAGGGCCCAGAGCGCCAGCGGGAAATAACCGTAGGAGATGATCATGCCCGTATGCTGTAGGCGCGACGCCGCCGAGCCGCCGAGCATGTAAATGATTGCGGTCAGGACCGCGGCAGCCGGACCCCAGCCGCGCCGGCGCGCGAGCGCCATCATGCCGAGGCCACCGACAAGGAGGTGCAGCATGATCCAGCCATCGAACACGCCCATCGAGGCATGCGGCGCGATCAGCGCGAGGAGGAAGAGAGTCGGTGTGAAGAGGAGCGATTGCGGGTCCGCCGCGCTTGGATGGCCGCCGAAATGATAGGGATTCCAGAGCGGGATTTCGCCGCGCTGCAGCGAGTCTGCGAGAAACCGGAACATCGGATAGAAGTGGTTCTTCGAGTCCCACGGGACGACGGAATCGGAGAACCACCAGAAGGCTTGGGCCAGGAGGGCGAAGCCGGCAAGGCACAGGACCGCCGAGACAGTCTGCCGATTTGTCCATAGGGCGATCCCGAGGCGCTGTCCGGCCGGGCCGCGCACCGAAGTCGGTCCGAGACCAGGGCCACGGGAGATGGTATCTTCAAGAAAGGGCCCGGAGGAGCGGTCGATCAGGGACATGAAGCTACGCTGTTACCTTTAGATCTGCCGGGGTCCTGCACCGGGTGGAGAGTGCCTCGCCCCGATGGCCGAACCGGCTCAACCTGGCACATCCCTTCCGCAGGCGGCGAAATCCGCGCCGGTGTTGGGTGGGCAAGTTGACGGTTTGATGACCGCTCTGAGCGCTTGCCGCAAGGCCTGCCTTCGCCTAACTGCCGATCCTGCAGCAGGAGGGATGAATTGGCTATGAATGGCGTCTCCCGCGCGGGCGGGACAGTAGCCTAATGATTTTCTACGAGCCCGACCGGCGCGATAAATCGATCCTGTCGCACGATCCGTTCAAGGCTTTGATCGCGCCGCGGCCGATCGGCTGGGTCTCAACGATCAGCAAGTCAGGGGCGATCAATCTCGCGCCCTATTCCTTCTTCAACGCCGTGGCCGATACGCCACCGATGCTCGCCTTTTCCAGCAACGGCAAAAAAGATTCACAGACATTCGCCGAAGAAACCGGCGAGTTCGTCTGGAACATGCCGACCTGGGATTTGCGCGAGAACATGAACATAACATCAGCCTCCTTCCCGCAGGGCGACAACGAGTTTCCACATGCGCATCTCGAAATGGCGCCCTGCCGGCTGGTCAAGCCGCCACGCGTCGCCGAAAGCCCGTGCTCGCTGGAATGCAAGGTCACGCACGTCGTGCCGCTGAAGGACGTCGACGGCAATGCCTGCATCAACACGATGATCATCGGCCAAGTGATCGGGGTGCATTTGGACGAGCGCTATATCGACGCAAACGGTCTGGTGGAAGTCACGCGGATGAAGCCGATCGCGCGCTGCGGCTATTTGGCCGATTACACCGTCCTGGACGAATTGTTCCAGATGCGCCGACCCCGGTAACTTGGGATTCCTTCAGGAAACATTCAATGACAGGTGACGTTGATCGCCGTGCGTTTATGGCTGCCGCCGCTCTGGCGGCTTTTGCAGGCAACGCGGAGCTCGCGCAGGGAGCCGATTCGGCCACCGCATCAGGCTTGCGGCTTGGGCCCGACAAGCCCTTCTCATGGCAGCTTTTGCAACAGCGAGCGCGCGAACTTGCCGGGCAGCCCTATTATCCACCGCCGCGGCCGGCGCCCGAGCTCGTCAGCAAGATCGATTATCAGGCCTGGGGCGACATCAAGTTCGACACCGCACATGCGCTTTATGCCGATGGGCCGAACCCATTCCCCGTGACCTTCTTCCATCTCGGCAAGTTTTTTCCGAAGTCGGTCGAGATGAACGTCGTCGAGGGAGATCGGGCGCGCGCCATCATCTACGACCAGGGCTACTTCGATATGCCGGCCGATTCCATCGCACGGCAGCTGCCGAAGGGCGTCGGCTTCGCCGGGCTACGGTTGCAGGAGGCAAAAGACAATAAAGCGCTCGATTGGAAGCGCAACGACTGGGTGGCCTTTCTCGGCGCCGCCTATTTCCGCGCCATCGGCGAACTGCACCAATATGGCTTGTCGGCGCGCGGCGTTGCACTAGACGCGGCAGTTGCTGGGAAAACGGAGGAGTTTCCCGACTTCACGCGGTTCTATATCGGTCCGGAAAGCGACAACACCGTCACTTTGCACGCGCTCATGGAAGGTCCTTCGATCGTCGGCGCCTGCCGGTTTTTGTTGACGCGCGGCAAGGGCGTTTTGATGGACCTCGATCAATCCCTGCATGTGCGCGCCGACGTGACGCGGTTCGGCCTGACCCCGCTGACGACGATGTACTGGTTTTCCGAGACGGTGAAGCGCACCGGCGTCGACTGGCGCCCGGAAGTGCACGATTCTGACGGCCTCGCCATGTGGGCCGGCACCGGCGAGCGGCTCTGGCGCCCTCTCAACAACCCGCCCCGGGTCATGGTCTCGGCGTTTTCCGAGGACAATCCGCGAGGCTTCGGTCTGCTGCAACGTGACCGAAATTTCGATCATTACCAGGACGGCGTCTTCTATGACCGGCGCCCAAGTCTCTGGGTCGAGCCGAAAGGCGGCTGGGGCAAAGGCACAGTGCAGCTCATTGAGATCCCAACTGATGATGAAATCCATGACAATATCGTGGCGATGTGGGTGCCAGAGAAACCGGCGAGCGCCGGGTCGGAATTCGACCTGTCCTTCCGCCTGTACTGGCTGGCGGACGAGCCGTTTCCGACACCACTTGCGCGCTGTGTGGCGACGCGCCTAGGCAATGGCGGCCAGCCCGGACAGCCGCGGCCGCAGGGTGTGCGCAAGTTCATGGTCGAGTTTTTGGGCGGCCCGTTGGTC
>JAFASC010000098.1 GCA_019244955.1 Methylobacteriaceae bacterium
CGGCCGGCTGCACATCTCCTCGGTTTGCGTCGGCGTGGCCGAGCGGCTGATCGACGATGCCTTGCGCTACGCGATGGAGCGCAAGCAATTCGGACAGCCTATTGCGGAATTCCAACTCGTGCAGGCTATGCTCGCCGATTCAAAGGCAGAAGCTTTCGCCGCGCGCTGCATGGTGGAAGAGACTGCGCGGCGCAAGGATCGCGGCGAGAATGTCTCGACCGAGGCCGCGTGCTGCAAGCTCTTTGCCTCCGAGATGGTCGGGCGAGTTGCCGACCGTGCGGTGCAGATTCACGGTGGGGCGGGCTATATGGCGGAATACGATGTCGAGCGCTTCTACCGGGACGTGCGTCTGTTTCGGATCTATGAGGGGACGAGCCAAATCCAACAGCTTGTCATCGCGCGCAATATGGTACGCGAAGCGCGGATGTGACCTGTTCACAAACAACGATCTGAGGAGGGGAGATGAAGATTTCCAAGTTGTTGCCGTTCGTCTGCATTCTTGCGTTCGCCGGCTCTCCGGCGTTTGCGCAGGTAAAGGTCGGCGTCACCGTATCGGCGACGGGGCCGCAGGCTTCGCTGGGCGTGCCGGAAGTCAACGCCATCGGTCTGCTGGCCAAAGACATCGGGGGACAGAAGGTCGAGTACACGATTCTCGACGATAAATCCGATACGACCCAGGTCGTCGCCAATACGCGCAAGCTTCTCGCCGAGAATGTCGACGTGATCATCGGCTCCAGCACGACCCCGAACACGCTGGCGATGATCGGCCCCGTTGCCGAAGGCCAGACGCCGGTGATTTCGCTTGCATCCTCGGCGCGGTTGATCTCGCCGATGGACGACCAGAAACGCTGGATTTTCAAAACGCCGCATTCTGATTCGCACATGGCCTCGGCGATTGTCGATCATGCGTCGAAGAACGGCGTCAAAAAGATCGCCTTCATCGGCTTCAATAACGCGCTGGGCGATGCTTTCTCGGATGAGATCGCGCGTTACGCCGGACAGAAGAACATCCAGGTGGTAGCCAACGAGCGCTTTGCGCCGAACGATACCAGCGTGCTCGGACAGGTGCTGAAGCTCCTTGCCGCCAATCCGGACGCGCTGGTGATCGGCGCCTCCGGTACGCCGGCGGCGCTGCCGGCCATCGCACTCGCGCAGCGCAATTACACCGGAAAAATCTACTTCAATCACGGTGTTTCGAATAACGACTTCATCCGGGTGTGCGGCAAGAACTGCGACAACGCATACGTGCCGACCGGTCCGGTCATGGTGGCGGATCAATTGCCCGACTCCAATCCGGTGAAGAAGAACGCCCTCGCCTTCGTCAAAGAATATGAAGGCAAGTTTGGCGCCGGCACCGTGTCGATTTTTGCGGCTTACTCCGCCGATACCGGCCTGATTTTGGAGCAGGCGATTCCTGTCGCGCTAAAGAAGGCAAAGCCCGGGACGGTGGAATTCCGCCAGGCGCTGCGCGAGGCCATTGAATCGGTCCATGGATTGGCGACAACCACCGGCATCGTAAACATGAGCCCGCAGGATCACGTCGGCCTCGGCTTCGATGCGCCGGTCATGGCGCAGATCGTCGATGGCAAATGGCGTCTGGCGAAATAGGGAGCATCGTGGGGAGCGCCGCGGCTGAGCGTCACGCGGACGGGGACGCGAGCGCGCGTGCGCTCGCCGCAAACTTCGACATCAAGCGGATCGACGCGGCGTTTCTGATCGATCCGTTTCCAACCTACCGCGCGCTGCGCCAATACGATCCCGTCCATCTCATGCCGGATGGGTCGTATTTCCTCTCGCGTTACGACGATTGCCTCAGCGTCTATCGCGAACACGATACCTGGCGATCCGACAAGCACATCGATTTCCGCCCGGCTTTCGGCGAAAGCTTGCTGTTTGAGCATCATACGACAAGCCTCGTCTTCAATGATCCGCCCTACCACACGCGCGTGCGCAAGCTGCTTGCGCCGGCGTTCACGCCGCGGGCTCTCAACCGTCTGCAGCCGCAGATCGAGGCTTTGGTCGACCGGCTGCTGGATCGCGCCGCGGAGCGCGCCGCAATCGATCTCATCGACGAGTTTGCCGCGGCCATTCCGATCCAGCTCATCGGCGATTTGCTGAATCTGCCGATGGCTGAACGTGGCCCGCTGCGCGATTGGTCGCTGGCGATTCTCGGCGCCTTGGAGCCGACGCTCACGCCCCAGCAATTCGATAGAGGCGTGCGCGTGGTCAAGGAGTTCAAGGATTACTTACGCTGCCATATCCGCCGCGAAGCCAAGGCCGGCCGCAGTGGCGCCGGCGAGGTGCTCGCCGCGCTGATCCGTGGCAGCGAGTTCAATTCCAGTGCGCCGGCAAATGAGCGCTTGAGCGAACTCGAGCTCATCCATAATTGCATCTTTCTCTTGAATGCCGGGCACGAGACCACAACCAATCTCATCGGCAACGGCATCGATCTGTTGATCCGTCACCCCGATGCTCTTAGCGACTTGCGTGCGCATCCCGAGCTCATCGACTCTGCCGTCGAAGAATTCCTGCGCATGGAAAGCTCGAACCAGCTCGGCAACCGCCGCGCGGCGCGCGAGACCAGGCTCGGCGGCATTCCTATCCAGGCCGGCGCTTATGTGCATATCGGAATTGGCGCCGCGAATCGCGATCCCGCGCAATTTCCCGATCCCGACAGGCTCGACATACGGCGCCAGCCGAACCGGCATCTCGCTTTTGGCACCGGCATACATGCGTGTGCGGGTATGTCGCTTGCGCGCATGGAAGCACGCGTCGCGATCGGGAAGCTCGTCGCGCGCTTCCGCGAGATCGAGCCTGCCGGGAGTCCGGTGCGCGGCAATCGCGCTCGCTTTCGCGGCTTTTCAGATTATCCGGTGCGACTGGCCTAGTGCAATTGGCCTAGTGATAGCCGACACCTGCATGCACTTTGCCGCGGAATAACCAGTAGACATAAGCCGTGTAGATGAGAATGATCGGGATCAGCACGACGGCGCCGACAAGCAGGAAGGCTTGCGTGGACGGCGGCGCTGCCGCGTCCCAGATGGTCACGTGCGGCGGGACGATCATTGGCCAAAGGCTGATGCCGAGCCCCGCATAGGACAAAGCAAACAAGCCGAGCGCGCAAAGAAATGGCGCCACCTCGCCATTGCCGCGAACCTTGTTGAAGAAGAGCCAGGCGAGCGCCAGCACGAGGATTGGCACCACCGCCGCGCCGGCGGCCGCCGGAAATGTGAGCCAGCGTTCGCGGAACGGCGCGTCGAAGAGCATCACCACCGAGACGGCGGCGATAAAGCCCAGCGTAGCGACGGCAAGCCTGAGCGCGATCTTGCGGAAGCGTGCCTGCAATTCGGCGTGCGTCTTCCAGATCAGCCAGCACGCGCCGAGCAGCCCGTACCCAGCGACCAGCGCCACCGCGGTCAACGCGCTGAATGGGGAAAGCCAATCCCACCAACCGCCGGCGTAAGCGCGGTTCTCAACACGCACACCTTGCACATATGCGCCGAGGCAGATGCCTTGAAAGATCGTCGCGGCGTAGCTGCCCCATGAGAACGAGCGATCCCACCAACGCCGCCCGCCCTCCGTCAGGGCGCGGAAGCGCATCTCGAAGGCAACGCCGCGGAAAATAAGCGCCAGCAGCATGAGAATGAGGGGCATGTAAAAGGCCGGCAGCAGCGTCGCGTAGGCGAGCGGGAAAACG
>JAFASC010000035.1 GCA_019244955.1 Methylobacteriaceae bacterium
GCTTCAGCCATCTGGTTTTCCATGCGCCGGGGACGGATCAGGCGCGCTTCATCCGGCTTTATGCCGAGCAGATTTTGCCGCGATTGCGAGCCTTCGCCTGAATGACTGTGAAAGGCGCGACGCGGATCACGTATACCGGCCTGCCCGGCATTCCGTTGATCCGCGAAGGCGACAATCTCGCGGAGATAATCTCCAGTGCGTGCCGCGAAGCCGATGTGGTGCTCGCCACCGGCGACGTGCTTGTGATCGCGCAAAAGGTCGTGTCGAAAGCCGAAGGACGGCGTGCAAAGCTCTCCGACTTCACGCCGTCAGCCGAAGCGCATCGGCTCGCCGGGATGGTCAAAAAAGACCCCCGCCACGTCGAAGCGATCCTTTCGGAAAGCAGCGAAGTGATCCGCGCGGCGGAAGGCGTGCTCATCGTCGCGCATCGCTTAGGCTTCGTCATGGCCAATGCCGGGATCGATCAATCCAATGTCGGCGACGATTCTGAGGGCATCCTCATGCTGCCGCGCGATCCCGATGCTACTTCTGCAAAACTCAAGACCGACCTCGATCTGCGGCATGGCGCCGATCTCGGCATCATCATCAACGATAGCTTTGGCCGGCCCTGGCGGAGCGGCGTCGTCGGGGTGGCGATCGGCGCTGCCGGCATGCCTGCATTGCAGTCGCTGGTGGGCACGCCCGACCTTTATGGCCGCGCATTGCGCATCACCGAAGTTGCGCTCGCCGACGAGCTTGCTGCCGCGGCCTCCCTCGTCATGGGGCAATCGGCGGAGGCGCTCCCCGTGGTACATGTGCGCGGGTTTGCCGCGACGGGTCAGCGCAGCAATGCCGCCGCACTGATCCGGCCGAAAGAACGGGATTTGTTCAGGTGAGAGGCAAGCGTGTCATCGCGCTCTGCGGCGGGATCGGCGGAGCGAAGCTCGCCCGCGGCCTCTCCGAGTTGCTTGGACCCAACCTGACGGTTGTCGTCAACACGGGGGACGATTTCGAGCATCTCGGGCTGACGATCTCGCCCGATGTCGATACGGTTCTCTACACGCTGGCCGATTTAAGCGACCCCGAGCGCGGCTGGGGCCGTGCCAATGAGACCTGGAATTTCATGTCGAGCCTGGCAGAGGTCGGCGGCGAGACTTGGTTCCAGCTCGGCGATCGCGATCTCGCGCTGCATATCGAGCGCACGCGGCGCCTGCGAGACGGCCAAAGCCTGACGCGCATCGTGACCGATATCGCGAGGCGGTTCGGGATTTCGGCAAGAATCCTGCCGATGTCGGATGATGCGGTTCGCACCATCGTCATGACGGATGAAGGGCCGTTGCCGTTCCAAAGATATTTTGTTGGCTTGCGCTGCGCACCGGCGGTGCGCGCGATCCGCTTCGAAGGCGCAAATAGCGCACGTGTTTCGCCGGAGGTTTCCGCTTCGTTCGAGCAGGGCGATGTCGAGGCAATCGTGGTCTGCCCCTCCAATCCGTACCTCAGCGTCGATCCGATCCTAGCGGTGCCGGGCATGCGGCAGCTGTTGCGGCGCGCCGGCGCACCGATCGTTGCGGTGTCGCCGATCATCGGCGGCGCGGCGATCAAGGGTCCGACCACGAAAATCATGGCAGAGCTGAAGATCGACGCAGCGAACGCCTCGATCGTGTGCCACTACGATGGCATTATCGACGGGATGATCGTCGATCGGATCGATGCCGCCGATGCGGCCGCGCTGCCGGTGGCGACACTTGCGACGGCGACACTGATGCGCACACCGGAGGACAGGGTAAATCTGGCGCGCGACGTGCTTGACTTTGCACGCCGGCTCACCGCATCGAGTGAGCCCGTGCCCCGGCAACGTGGTCTTGGATGAGGCAACAAAGGTCGATTTGGGCGGTCGTACCGGTCAAAAGCTTCGCTCGCGCCAAGGTGCGGCTGGCCGCGCTCCTTGAGTCACATGAGCGGGAGCAGCTGGCGCGCGCCATGCTGGAAGATGTGCTCGCTGGCTTGAGCAAGGTTGAACAGCTTTCCGGAATTCTGGTTGTCAGCGCGGAGGCAGAGGCGCAGGAGATCGCGCGTGCACATGGCGCGCGCGCGATAGACGATCCGTTCGAGAACGGGCCCAACGAAGCGGTCAGGCTGGCGCTGCCGTTCCTGCGGGATATGCAAGCCGATGCGATGATCGTCGTGCCGAGCGACGTGCCGCAGATCGAGCCGGATGAGTTGCCGCCGATCATCGCGCGTCTGCAAACTCCGTCGGTTGCGCTCGTTGCCGCTGCGCGCGATCGCGGCACCAATCTCCTGGCCTGCTCGCCGATCGATCTTATCGCGCCGTGTTTCGGTCCGAGCAGTTTCGGCAAGCACGCCAATGCCACGAGGCGTGCGGGGGTGGAGGCAAGCGTGTTCGCCTGTCCCTCGCTCACGCGCGATATCGATCAGCCGCAGGATATTACCCATTTTTCCGCGCGGCACCGGACGAAAACCGGAGCATTGCTCGCTCGCTGGTCCGAGAAGGCGCAGATGTTCGATGAGGCGGCGTTGACGGAATGAACGCGTTCGGCCTCTTACAGCACGCCACAAAGGGCGCCCGGCTCACCGCTGCTGAAGTTCACGCGCTGGACGCGGAAATCGATCTTTCTTCGCTCATGCAAGCCGCCGCCTCGCGGCGCGATCTCGCGCACGGCGACCTCGTCTCCTACTCGAAGAAAGTTTTCATTCCGCTGACGCAGCTTTGTCGGGACGTCTGCCATTACTGCACGTTCGCCCACCCGCCCCGCAAAGGCGAGCGCGCCTATTTATACCTCGACGAGGTTTTGGCGATCGCCGAAGCCGGCGCGGCGCTTGGCTGCAAAGAGGCTCTGTTCACGCTCGGCGACAAGCCTGAACTGCGCTACGCGCAAGCACGGCGCGAACTCGCGGCACTCGGCCACGATTCGACGATTTCTTATCTTGCAGCGGCGGCGAAAGCGGTCCTCGAACGCACGAGCCTCCTTCCGCACGTCAATCCCGGCGTGATGAGCGCGAACGAAATTGCTGCCTTGCGGACGGTCTCGGTTTCGCAAGGCATCATGCTCGAAAATGTGTCGGCGCGCTTGACTCAGCGCGGCGGCCCGCATTTCGGCTCGCCGGACAAGGACCCCGCTGCTCGTCTTGCGACAATCCGCGCCGCCGGCGCGCAATCGGTGCCGTTCACGAGCGGCATCCTCATCGGCATCGGCGAGACGCAGGTCGAGCGGATCGACTCCATCCTACAATTGCGCGATCTGCACGAGGAATTCGGCCACATTCAGGAAATCATCGTCCAGAATTTTTGGCCGAAGCCGGGAACTCAGATGGCCTCGGCGCCGCCCGCTGCCATTGAGGATCATTTGCGCACGATTGCCCTGGCGCGATTGATTTTCGCGCCCGAGATGAACATTCAGGCGCCGCCGAATTTAAGCCCGGACGGGCTCGAGGCCCTTATTGATGCCGGGATCAACGATTGGGGCGGCGTGTCGCCGCTGACGCCCGATCACGTTAATCCCGAGGCGCCGTGGCCGCATCTCGATGAGTTGGCGAGCCGTACGCGTAAATGCGGCAAGCTGCTGATCGAGCGGCTGGCGATTTATCCCGCTTACGCGCGCGACCCGGCGCGATGGGTCGACAAAAATCTGCAGCGGCGCCTGTTGAACGGAATCGACGGCGAAGGTTTTCCACGCTGCGACGATTGGTGTCCGGGTGCGATCGTCGATTTGCCGAGAGACGATGTCGCGTTGATCACCGCGCCGCACATGCTGCGCAACGGTGAGCTCTCGCGCGTTCTGGCGAAAGCCCAGCGCGGCAGCGCGGCTGACGAAGACGAGATCGTCCAATTGTTCCGGGCGCGCGACACCGAATTTTCGGCGGTCTGCCGCGCCGCCGACGAGCTTCGTCAGGACGTGAACGGCGACATCGTCAGTTATGTCGTGACCCGCAACATCAATTACACGAACATCTGCACATATCATTGCCGCTTCTGCGCGTTTTCGAAGGGCAAGACCAGCGACTCGCTACGCGGGCGGCCGTACAATCTGAGCCTCGATGAGGTTGCGGCGCGGGTCCGCGAAGCCGCCGCGCGCGGGGCGACCGAAGTCTGCATGCAGGGCGGCATCCACCCGGATTTTACCGGCGCGCATTACATCGACATCTGCCGGGCGGCGAAGGCGGCGGTGCCCGACATTCATGTGCATGCGTTTTCGCCGCTGGAGATTTACCAGGGGGCGCAGACGCTGCGCATTCCTGTGGCGGAATTCCTGTCCGCCCTCAAGGAAGCGGGGCTCGGCACGGTCCCGGGAACAGCCGCGGAAATCCTCGACGATGACATCCGCGCCACGCTCTGCCCCGACAAGCTGAACACCGACCAGTGGCTCGACGTCATGCGCGCCGCGCACGGGCTGGGCTTACGCAGCACGTCCACGATCATGTTCGGCCACATGGAGGGCTACGAGCACTGGGCGCGCCATCTGATGCGCTTGCGCGATCTGCAGGTCGAGACCGGCGGCATCACCGAATTCGTGCCGCTCCCCTTCGTGCCGATGGAGGCGCCGATCTACCTCAAGGGCCAGGCCCGCCGCGGTCCGACCTTCCGCGAGGCGGTGCTCATGCACGCCGTCGGGCGGCTCGTGCTTCACCCCCATGTCACCAACATCCAGGTGTCCTGGGTCAAGATGGGGCCGGAAGGGGCGCGCGTTTGCCTCGATGCCGGTGTCAACGATCTCGGCGGCACGCTCATGGACGAGAGCATCTCACGCTCCGCCGGGGCAAGCCATGGTCAGGAAATGACTCCGGCCGACATGGAGGCAGCGATCATGGCCGCGGATCGCATCCCAAGACAGCGGACGACGGCTTACGCTTATGTGGAGCGCGACCGGCCTTTTCTGCCGCGAGTTGAAGACGAGGACCTCTTTGCGATTGCCGCGGACTGAGGACGCGGTCGCTCAGGACATGATCTCGATGATCGAGATATGGTTGTCCCGGGCTCGCCAGGGTCGTGCGACGACGCGCTCCAGATTGAATTCACCTACAATCGGCCGATCATCGAAATTGGTTAGCCGCAATGTCGTGACCGAGTCGGTCGGCACGCCGGCCTTGATGTCGGTCGGCTCGCGTCCGTCAAGAATCACGACATCCCGCGGCAGACCGAAGTAGCCGCGCGGGCGCGACATGACGACAATAGCCTCGGCTCCTTCATCGCCCTGGCCGATCGGCCGGCCCGGTCGCAAATGCACGATGTCGGACGAGCGCGGGAAGGGCGCCATGTAGATGTGCGTCGCTGGCGAATCCGGCGCGCTGATCACAAACTCGAGATAGATGTCGGGCGTGGTGGTGACCGCGCCCCAGGCGCCGTCGGCACCCGTCTCTTTGCCGTAGAGCGGATCGCCCTGCCGCTCGCCGGTCTCCGGCGAGACGGCAAACACCTCTACATGCGCCCCTGCGACGGGCCGGTTCGTCGGCACCCCGCCGGGAAAGCCGGTCACGATGCCGCTGAGCGTCACCTCCCTTTCCGGCACGATTGACAGGCGCTGCGGCTCCTGGCCTGTGATGAATTTGTAGATTTCGCGGAGGGCGCGCGGGCTCGTCGCCGTCTCGCGATGATCGACGGGCCCGAGCACCAGATTCGTTGCCCCTTTCAACGCGGGGCCCTCTGCGGTGACGCCGGTCGGAACGCCCGGCTGGCCGAGAAACCGGCCATCCGGCTGCGCGTATTTATCGAGCCCATCGCTGCGCAACGTGAGGAATGCGGGGCCGGGCACGACCTCGCTCTCGCCGCCATTGAGCCGGCTGAGGAAAGGCCCGCGCCCGTTGAACTCGTTGCCGAGCGTCGCATCCCAGTCGAAGACGCCGTGGTTCGGCGTGCCGCAGAGCACCACGTGGCTGACATTGGCGGCGCGCTCCGGGGCGCTGACATAATTACGGATGGCATTGCCGCCCCGCGACAATCCGATGAGGGCGAGGCGCGGCGCGCCGCTCGCCGCCCTGAGCCGGTCGACCTCCTCTGTCAGCTCGCGCAGCTGATCTTCGGTCGAGGAGCGATTCGGCTGCGCTACGGCATCGACATCGCGCGCCAGGGGATTGGTTAAGTTGACCGCGTGCAGGCGATCGCGACGGTAGCCGTTGCTCTCGAAGCGCCAGAGCGTCGTCAGCCAGATCGGCGCCTGGTCGCCATTGCCGTGCACGAACAGGATCGGAAGATCGCTGGAGGTCTGTCCGAAAGCGGGCAACACCTGGCATGCCGAGATCGCGGCGACACCACCCAGGAAATTCCGGCGATCAAGCATCGTCTTCGGTCCGTTCTGTCACTCAGGGTCGGTTCATATTGAAGCTGCTCATATAAAACCTGCCAAGCACAAGCGGCGCCTTTGGCAGCGCATGGACAAAAAAGTCGAGCTTGGCGGGAACCTGCGGCACCGCTTCAGCGTAACAGCGAAAGAAGCAGCTTGGCTGCTCCGGGAGGAGCCATGACCCTGATCAACTGGTGCGACGCCCTCGTCATCGGCGCGCCTCTCGTCTGGCTGATCACGACGTTCGGCATGCGCTGGACGGCCTCGCCCGAGGAACTCGGCTGCGTCCTCTTAAAGCAGAAAGCCGCGGCGCTTGGCGTCGACGTGAACCGCATCCCCGACCCTGCCTGGCACGCGATCGTCGACATGAGCATCGCCTCGGCCAAGGACCGCGCCCTGTGCGCGCGAAGCGCGGCCGATCAGCCCGCCCGCTACTGGAAGGCCAACCTTGCGGGCGCTTTGGAAGAAGAGGCGGTGGAGATTTCGAAATTCATGCACGGCTCGAGCTGCAGCAGCCGCTCCGTCGCGCCGCATATTTTGATGGAGTACCGGGTCTGAATACGAGAACGGCGTGCCCGCAACCGCGCGGTTGCCTAACCGCCTGAAGCGGATAGGCTCCGGGCACTCAGACAAGGTCCAGGGAGCCTCACATGCGCGCAGCTGCCATCTCAATCGTTCTGATGCTCGGAATCCTTCCCGCCGCGGCGCAAACCGCCACTCCAGCCGCCAGCTGCAAATCGCAGGCGACCGAAAAGAAATTGGCCGGCGCGGCGCTGAAAAGCTTCATGACGAAATGCGAAAAGGATTCGAAAGCGAGCTGCGATGCGTCCGCGACCGAGAAGAAGCTTTCCGGCGCAGCCCGCAACAGCTTCACTAAGAAGTGCGTCAACGACGCCGTCGGAACGTAGCCGCGCAGGCGAGCGCCGCTAAGTTCGATCTCATCTCGACAGGATCGGCGAAAGCCGGATAGGTCTCAAGCGTCGGCTCGCCTCAGGCGAAGCCGGCGCGGGCCTGTTCGCCTGCGCGATCACGGCGGTCATCAAGAGCTGCCGGATGAGGGAGGAAATTGCGGCATGAGCGAAGCGCGGGACATGCTGGTCGCGACGGCCGAGCGTCTCTTCCAGGATTACTGCACGCCCGAGCTTTTGAAGGCGAGCAACAAGGGCCCGCTGTCGCCAAAGCTCTGGTCGGCGCTCACCGATGCCGGCCTTACCGCCGCGCTCGTCTCCGAGCGGGCGGGCGGTGCCGGCGTTGATCTTGCCGATGGTCTCGCACTGCTGATCGAGGCCGGGCGCTTTTCGGTGCCCGCGCCGCTTGCCGAAACGATGATCGCGGGCTGGCTGCTCGACCGCGCCGGGTTGCCGGTGCCGCAGGGCGTGCTGACGTTTGCTATCTCAGGCGCAAACGAATCCGTATCGGTCAAACGCGCCGGCGAAAACGTACATTTGAGCGGCAAGCTCGCGCGCCTGCCGTGGGCGAAGGATGCTGCCGGCCTCGTCGTCTTGCTGGCAGAGGGCGATAAGCCGATCATCGCTTATGCGCCGCGTGATGAATATCGCGCAACAGGCAGGCACAATCTCGCCGGCGAGCCGCGCGACGATGTCGAACTCGCGTCCGCGCGCGTCGAAGCGGCACCGAGCGATCTCAACGTCGAGGACTGGTGCGCGCTAGGCGCGATCGCGCGCAGCGCGCAAATGGCCGGCGCGATGCAGAGGCTGCTCGCATTGAGCGTGCAGTACGCGCAGGAGCGCGTGCAGTTCGGCAGGCCCATCGGCAAATTCCAGGCGATCCAGCAAAGTCTCGCTGCGTTAGCCGGGCAGGCGGCTGCAGCAACCGCGGCGGCGGACGGCGCGATCGAGGCCGCGCCACGCGATCTGCGCTCCCCGCTGATCGCCGCGGCAAAAATCCGCTGCGGCGAGGCAGCCGGCATCGGCGCGGCGATCGCGCATCAGGTCCATGGCGCGATCGGCTTCACGCAGGAGCACAGCCTGCACTACACCACGCGGCGTCTGTGGTCGTGGCGCGACGAGTTCGGCAATGAAGCGGAATGGTCGGCGATGCTCGGCACGCGGGCGGCGAAAGCCGGCGCAGATCAGCTCTGGTCGATGATTACGGCGGCGTAACGCACGAATGTCGCTCGCTTCGCCAAAACTCGATCACGACGTACGCGAAGCCGGCGCGGTGCGGATGCGTCCGCTCGACTCTTTCTTTGCGCCGCAAAGCATTGCGATCATCGGCGCCTCGCCGGACCCAAAAAAGATCCGCGGTCTTTTGCAGAGCATGCTGCAGAAGAACCAGTATCAGGGCCGGCTTTATCCCGTTAATCCGAGCTACGAAGAAGTTGGCGGCCTCCGCTGCTTTCCTTCGATTGGCGCAATTGTCGCGCCGATCGATCTTGCGCTGATCGCCATTCCCGCCGCGGGCGTGCTGCAAGCGCTTGAGGAATGCGCGCGGGCCGGCGTCCGCAATGCGGTGATCATTTCCTCTGGATTCGCCGAGGAAGGCGGGCGCAGCGCCGACCTGCAGCGCGACATCGCCGCGCTCACGCGCCGTACCGGCATGCGCATATCGGGCCCGAACGCCGAAGGCTTTTACAACGAAATCGGCCGCGTCGCCGCGACTTTCAGTCCGGCTGTCGACGTGAAACCCGGGGCCGCGCGGCTCGTCGTCACGACGCGACGCATCGGTATCGTTGCGCAGAGCGGCGGCATCGGCTTTGCGCTGTACAATCGCGGCCGGGCGATGGGACTGAGTTTCAGTTATATCGTCAGCACCGGCAACGAGGTCGATCTCGGCATTGGCGATTTCGTCGACCACATGGTGCGTGACGAAGCGACCGACGTCATTATGCTGTTTCTGGAAAGCGTGCGCGATCCCAAGATGTTTCTTAAAGCCGCAGAGGAAGCAGCGCGCATCGGCAAGCCGGTCATCGTCGCCAAGATCGGCAAGTCCGGCGCCGGAGAACGCGCCGCCGCTTCGCATACGGCGAGCATGACCGGGTGGAATGCGGCCTACCATGCGGTTTTCAAGAAATACGGCTTCATCGAAGCGCACGATCCGGAAGAAGCCGTCGCGGTCGCCGCCGCTTTGACGTGCATGCCCTTGCCGAAGGGCGGCCGCACCGCCGTCGTGACCGCGTCGGGCGGCGCCGGCGCGTGGGCGGCTGACGTGCTCTCGGCGAACGACCTCGCCGTGCCGGAGCTTTCGGCGGAATTGCAGGCCAACATCGCAGCGCTGATCCCGTCTTACGGATCGCCGCGCAACCCGGTCGATGTCACCGCGCAAGCAATCCAGACCGGCGGCTTGCAAAAGACCATCGAGCTGCTGAACGCGGCGGACGAGATAGATATTGTCGTGCTCGTGATCTCGCTTGCCAGTGAACACCGCGTGCTCTTCGATCTCGACACGATACAAAGCATCGTTCAATCGCGACGAAAGCCCATTCTCGTCTATAGTTATACGATTCCTTCGGCGTTCGGGCGCGGCAAACTGGCGGAAGCCGGCCTGCCGGTTTTTGCGGGCTTGGCGGAACTCGGCAAAGCCGCGCATCATCTTGTGGCGCACGCGCGCTTTGTTCCGCCGGCCGAGGTGAAGCGCGAGCGTATGCAAATTCCGGCCGGTCTGCTGCAATGTGTGAGCACGAACTCCGGCTGTCTCTCCGAGTACGATTCGAAGCGGCTCTTGCGGGTCTGCGGACTCGGCATGCCGAATGAGCGGCTGGTGGAGAGCGCCGAAGACCTCGAACGCGCCATGGGCGAGATCGGCTTTCCGCTTGCGCTGAAAATCCAATCGGCCGATCTGCCGCATAAGAGCGAGGTGGGCGGCGTCGCGCTGGCGATTGGTAATGCAGAAAGCGGCCGCGAAGCGTACCGGGTAATGCTCGAACGTGTCAGGGCAGCGCGTCCGGATGCGGTAATCCAAGGCGTGCTGGTAGCCCCCATGTCGGTGCGCGGTGTCGAAATGATCGTCGGCACGGTTCGAGACCAGCTGTTCGGGCCGATATTGATGGTCGGCTTCGGCGGC
>JAFASC010000077.1 GCA_019244955.1 Methylobacteriaceae bacterium
CGCGGCCGGATTCCTGGCTGCGGGCAGTGTTGCAGCCCTTTTTATGGTGCCGCAGGCCTGCCTGCTCTACTCCGCTCCGATGCTAGCGAGCGGCATTGTAATTGCCTCGCTTTCCAGCGACCCTAATCATTGGCCGCTCTTGATGACGCTTGTCCTTATGTCTGCGGGGGTTAGCGGATTTCTGCAGGCAAATTGGAGGCAATTCATTCAGAACGTCCATCTTTCGGCCAAACTGGCGGAAACGGTGGTCGCGCAAAGCAAGCTGTTGAAGCAGAAGGAAGACGCGGAGAACGGGTTGCGAGAGGCGAACCTCAGACTTCAGGCGCTCGCCGCGCGCGATCCGCTCACGGGTATCGCGAACAGGCGGAGATTCGATGAGGCACTTCAGGCGGAACTGAGCCGCGCTCGCCGCAACAACAGCTCCCTCTCGCTACTCTTAATCGACGCCGATGAATTCAAAAAGCTAAATGATACTCACGGACACCAACTTGGCGACGAATGTCTGAGGCTGATCGCCGATGTCATGAAAGATACTTTCAAGCGGCCGGGTGATGTGATTGCGCGGTATGGTGGAGAGGAGTTCGCGGTCATTCTTCCTGAGACGGAGTCGCCGAACGCATATGTTCTAGCTGAGCGTCTCCGCACCCGGATCGCAGAAGCAGGGGCCGATCTGAGCCTCACAATCAGCGTTGGTGCGACCACCTCATTGCCTGCGGCTCGAGATGAAAGTCCAGAAATCCTGCTCAACAGAACGGATCGGGCACTATATCGGGCAAAGGAGAACGGCCGTAACCGAACCGAAATTCAAAGTGTCCGGCAAGTGGTCAGCCTTCGCGCCGCTTCTTGATTCCTGTCGGTGCCGCAGCGGTGAAGCAAATGCCGGAGTTTAAGCAAGGGTGGGCAGGGTTCGCGAGCTAATCCCCCGAGTTGGTAGGCGAAAAAAGCCCCGCTGGGGCTGGAAGCGGGGCAAGGTTTGGGAAGGGCAACAATGATGCGTTGCCCACTGCCATGTGACAGTGACGTTGCCTGGGCAGATGTAGGATTTCGCAGGGTCGCTCAATGCGCCCGCGAAGGATCATTCCGAAACGCTCGGCCCAGTAGCCGGGCCGTCCGCCTAGGAGGCTCCCTGAGCAAGCCGAGCGCCTCGCATGTCGCGAGGCATCGGGCTAAAGCCCGCCTGCAGGGAAGCCTCAATAACCCCGCAACAGCGGCCAGCGGATTCGGTGGAACACCCCAGCCCTCACAAATTTCTTTAGTTCCTCGGGCGGGACACTTACCTCCCATCTAAACCTCTGCTACTGATACTCTCCTTCACTATGGCCGTAGCACGGCCCAGGGAGGGAATATTATGGCTACCAAGATTACTGTGAATGGCTATGACGCCCTCGGGCTCGGGGTTACCCAGTCGGGCACTATTAGCCAGCCCTATCTCGTCCAGAATTACAATATTTCGGGCACGGACAGCTATTCGGGCAGCGCCCCGGACTTGTCCACCGATTTGGCAATCGGGTACCTAGACCCGATTGCGTATGTGACGGTTACTGGAAATACATTTTCGGGAAATGGGCTATTCGCATTGGCTGTCGTCAATGGGTACGCGGACGGAACGAGCAGCACGAACATCAACTTTTCCAATAATACCTTCAACGCCTCAAACATGAGATCGGGCGCCGCGCTCTATTACGAGGCGTCGAGTGGGTCGATTAACAATAATACCTTCCACACGAATTTATTCGGCAGCGCCGCGACTGCGGTCTTTCTTGCGCACAGCACGCTTGATCCGAATCCGGGAACGATAACACTTCAAGGCAATGATTTCAGTTCTTGGCGTGGTACGGACATCGGCACCCTCGATGCGGCTTACACCTTCGTGAACGGCGGCTCTGGCGTGACCTTCACGGATACGACCACCACCGACCACCGCGACATTCAGACGATCAATGGCTGGAGAACCGGGGATAGTATAAGCCTGACCCCGAATAGGGAGACAGCCTTAGCCGCCGTCCAGCACGGTAGCGGAGAAGTAGACATTTATCTCTCAAACAATGACGAAATCGTCGTCCGTGGCACGAACGTTAGCGCGAGCACGCTCGCGAGCATGGTCCACGCACCGGCGACGGATCAATCAGTTCTGAATGGTAGCGGTACCGCCTTAGCCTCCAATACTTTCGTCCTGCTGGGCAACGGTGATCACGTCGATCTTGGGAACACCTCCCATGATACGCTTGCGTTTGGCCTGACCTCGCCCCTCACGGCAGGCGTGGAGGATGTCTATCATTTCGCTGCTACAGACCTCATCGAACTCAGCGCAGCAGATTTTGGCAGCAGCGTTTCAAACGTGCTGAGCAGTGTAACCTATGATAATAACAATGCGACAATCACTGATCCGCTGACATCAAATCAAATCGTTTTGCATGATGTCGGCAGCCTGCAACCTGGCAATATCCGGTTGTTCTGATTGGCGGACCTTGGCGGCGCTTTCGAGCAATGCACGAGCTAAGCCGCCTGGTCTTCGAAAAGGTCAAGGGGAAGGCTCGCGCCCTCCCCTTACCTGTCGCTCTTGGAGCGGATTAGTACCAACGGCGATAGTGACGACGCACGGTGCGCCGCGTGACGCGACGCCAATGCCCGTAACGGGCCGTGACGATCGGTCCTTCTTGGGAGATGGTTGGCTCCGAGGCCATCGGCATCGCGGGCATCGCAAGGACGGGTTCCGCTAGCAGTGCTAAGATTGCGACCAACGCCAGCTTTTTCATTCGAGTGACTCCGATGACTGAAAGCACCCCAGCATTGGAGCATCGCTCTGCATCCCAAGGAAGGCAAGCTAGGCTATCCGCTGATGTGAATGGCCATCTGCTCGTTGAGCCCATCAGCATCGCCGATGCTGACCGCGAGCACGAGCTCACCGACGACAACGCCCGTACCGGCGGAGGGTAGGAGCCTTCCCATTGCCTCGAGAATTCGAGGCACTCATGACGCAGCAAATTCCGATGTCTCCTTCCGCGCGCGCCGATCGCGCCGAAAGCCACGACCACACGCTCGAAATCGCGCCCGACCTTGCCTATCAGCGGCACGCGATCGTCAACGTGGTCTATTGGGGCACGCCGCTCGCCGGCGACCGCAACTGGGTACTCATCGATGCGGGCATCATGGGCTCGATGAGCGCGATCGAGCGCGCGGCGACAGAGCGCTTCGGTCCGGGCGCACGGCCCGACCCGATCGTGCTCACGCACGGGCATTTCGACCACGTCGGCGTGCTCGAAGACCTCGCGGAAAAATGGGACGTGCCGGTCTACGCGCATGCGCTCGAGGCATCCTACCTTAATGGCCGCGCCACCTATCCCCCGCCGGACCCGGGTGTTGGCGGCGGGCTCATCGCGCTTTCCTCGTCGCTGTTTCCAACGGCGCCTGTCGATGTCGGTAGCCGCCTGCGCTTGTTGCCGGAGGACGGCAGCGTGCCGCCGATGCCCGGGTGGAAATGGCTGCACACGCCCGGCCACGCACCGGGACATGTGTCGTTCTGGCGGGAGGCGGACCGCTCACTCATCGTCGGCGACGCTTTCGTCACGACGGCGCAGGAATCGGCCTACTCGGTCGCGACGCAAGAGCCGGAGCTTCACGGCCCGCCGAAATACTTCACGCCGGAAGGGGACAAAGCCGGCGAATCCGTGCGCAAGCTCGCCGCACTCGAGCCGGAGCTCGTCGTGACCGGCCACGGCCGTGCGGTGCGTGCCGGACAGATGCGCGCAGCCCTGCAGGAGCTGGCGCTCCGGTTCGAGGACGTCGCTGTGCCGCAGGGCGCCATTTACACGAGGCATCCGGCGCGGGCGGAGGACGGGTCCGCTTATCGCAAGCCTTAATCTCTGTTTCTACTGGATGTTCTTTCATCATGTGGAGGGTTTGCTCCGACCCACGAAAATCCCGCTGCACCCGCCTTTTTGCTCGGTGCAGTGGCTGCATTCATTTCAATCCTGATTTCACGTATGAACCGCGTGATCGATCGCTCGCAATTCCTTCACAATATTGACGATGACGATAAAGAGAGATTGTACCTGATCGAGCCCAAGCAAGGGAGCCACTAATTCAGGAATGGACTTCCGAAGAGGGCTTTCTCGGATTGCGCTTTCCGTTTCCTCCCGCCGTCCGGCCCGAAGTGCGATGTCTCTCAGCTCGTGGTGTATGTGCGGCTGATCAATGAACTCTGCGGCTTCAGGATAGCCATTGGCAGAAAGGAGCGCCTCGATTCTCTGCGGGCGATGACCACGACCGGCTAGCTCTCGCGCCATCTTGAGGTCCGCGATCCGCTCGTCTCTACGCACCGACCAGTCCTCCTTCCCAGTGGGTCGAAAACGACCGTTGAAGCATTGCGAGCAGTTCGAGCTGGAGCAGAGCGCTTCAGGCAGAAAAAAGCCCCGTCAGGGAGAGACGGGGCCAGAAGTGGGGTAGAGAGGATTTCGTGATGACCCACGCAATCCAGCGAACAGATGCACCCGGAGCTTGAGCGGATCAAGCTCGGCAACGCTATTTGCGGTGCGCTGTCAGAGCCTCAAGCATCCGGTCCAGCTCGTCAGCACTTAACCGCTCAAACGCGCTCCTATCCGGCTCGGGATCCGCGCGGGCCGCGCTCGCGACCATCTGCAGAAATGCCGTTGGGTTCTCCTCGCGCACTCGCCGGATGGCCTGGGCACCTTTAGCCTCGAAGCTTGCGCAAAGGCTCTTGATGAACGCCTCGCCCAATTTGTTCAGAGCTGCGCTTGAACTCGGTTTTACGCTTCGACGAGACGCTTTCAACAGTCAGCTCCGCGCAAGCGCTTTCATGGAGCGCAGCAGCTGTGAAAACTTACGGCGCGAGCCAATGGCAGCGTTGGTATAATGCCCATGCCGAAACGCGTTTCTATTTCCCTTAGGCGGTCCCGGCGACTTCCCGCCGTGCATTCGGCAGCGGCCGTTCTTCATCGCAGGAGACTGGCAAGGGCTCCCGCTCCGTTTCGCCCGGGCTCCGCACCTCGGGCTCAGGTGCATGGGCAATCTGCTTTGCAGCGGGTTGATCCTCTGAATTCGACTGAACCCCTCCCCGGGGGGTGCCGACGTTTCCGACAATCGCCTGCCCGCCAGCATGGACATGGACGTGCTCGACCGTGACCTTTTGCTGCCCTTTGCCGCGGTGCCGATTGAGAGCCTCCAAAAGCAGGACGTGAGTTCTAGACAGCTTGCCTGCTTGGCTGAGGGCTGCCTGGCGGCCTTCAAAGGTCTGCTCCGCCAGCATCGCCCGCCGATAGCACTCCATAGCGGCGCTGTGGGATGCCACCAATTGAACTGCAAGCATGCCCTCCAACTCGTCTTTTGGCGCGATCCCGATCAAGCCAGAGATCGCGCCGTTCATCTGTCGTGTGCGGCCTTCTTCGTCCGAATGCTTCAACCAAAGAGCATTGAGGGTTTGGCTCGCGAGATTGTTGTTCCAATCGTCCGATTGGGAGCCGCCGATGACCTTTAGTCTTCCTTTGTGGAGGGCAGGGCCTTTGGCTGTAATTGTGACCCCCTTCTCCGATGCGGCTTTTTTCTTACGGCTCATCGAAGGCCTCCCCCTTGCATCCGCGCTTGATTGCCGAGGCCCTCTAGTTCTGGGCTAGCGCCTATGCCGGCTCCATGCTGGTTTTCGGCTAGGAGGCGAGACGGAGGCATCCAAGAGCTGCCGCCAAATGCCGGCCACGACCCCCGGAAAGCCTCACGGGCGCGCCTATCCAGGTTTTTGGTGATCCCGCCCGTTTTGCCCAGAACGGCGCCACCGGGCTTCCTTAGGAGCCCTCGCCGATACCAAGCCTGCGGCGTCATTTGCTTCGAAATGTACCCGACGGCCGAAAGGCGCCTGCCATTCCAGGTGAACCGGGTTTTTTGGTTGGCTCGGATTACATCAATTTCAGCAGCGCCCGGAAGCCAGCCGAGCACGGTCTGCTCGAACTCGGCCCGGTACTTAGAAGGTACATGCATGAGGACGTGCATATGCTCGCCAGTGCCATCGGGATTCACCTCCCGCGACCAGACAAAGGTCGGTTCAAAGCCCCGCAATCGGGCATAGACGCCCAGCTTGTTGCGGACCGCTGCGAAAAGTTGGCAGCGCTCGACCAGAGCCAATTCATCAACGTCAATAGGACGGGTTGAGATCATCAGGTTCAGCGGGCGACCGATTATGGCTGCATGCCTCCAGCCATAATCAAGTTCCTTCACCTGATCAGTGTTCAGTCCCTTCGACTGACGCCTCACGTTCGTCATGGGTTCACCGCCTGATCCTGACGGTGTCCTGAGCTTAATATGTATGTTCTGTTCGGTGGCGCGATTGCCCGCTCAACCAAGGCTCTGTAAGCGAAGGCAAAAGCGGTCCTTGTTCGAAGTTTTTGTTTTTTGAGGTTTTGGAGATGAAGGCAGGCTACCCAGGAAAGCTGGAATATTGTCGTGGCATCCTTAACCGAACCGCGCCCAAGAAACGCCCAAGGTTGGCGTGGTCTAATCGCGAACGAACGTGAACGTTTTGAGCACGCCGCAGACAAAAAAAACCGACATTTCAGTGAGTCTGCTAGGTTGACATCGTAGGGGTCACAGGTTCGATCCCTGTCGCGCCCACCATGTCTCGCAATGACCATTCGCCGCTCTGATCTTCCGCGTGCTCGCGCATAGACAGTGGATCACGATTGCTGGTTGCCCCGACCGCGCTAGCGTGGCAGGCTCAGCACTCGCGGGTGAGCGCGACAATTTTAAAGCGGCATCATACCGCCAGTCCAGATTGCGAGACGAGGGGATTGAACCACTATGGCTTGGAAAGAAACCTATAGCGGCGGCAGCGCGGAGGCCGAAGAAATCGAGTTTCGCGGCTTTGCCGACGATATGTTGCGCCTGCAGGTGAAGCAGCGCGAAATCGCCGGCGTCACAGCGCTCGATCGCGCTTTCCATGCCAAGTCGCTCCTCGCTGTCGACAATGCGGAGCTGCATTTCCGTCCCGATTTGCCGGCCGATCTGGTTACGGGCTTCGTCCAGCCGGACCGGAAATATCCAGCGATCGTGCGGTTTTCCAACGGAGAGGGCCGCGTCGATCGCGATGACGAGCCGGACGTCCGCGGGATCGCGGTGCGCGTCAAAGTCTCCGATCACGAGGAGCACGATTTTCTCGCTACCAATTTCCCCGTTTCCCATGCTCGCAATGCGCGCCAGTTCGTTCGCATTGCGCTCGCCGCGACCGAGCCGACTAAAGCCGCCCAGGCGATGGGACTTGTGAAGCTTTCGTTCCAGGAGGGACCGTTCGAAGTCCTTCGCATGGTGAAGAACGCCAAACAGGCGCGCCGAAAAATCGACAGCATCGCGCTGGAAAGCTACTGGAGCCGGGGCGCGTTGCGCTGGGGCCCGACGCTGGCCGTGCGCTTCACCATCAGTCCTATCGAGGCCGCGCCCGTCGCCGGTAGCTTTGCCAACGATCGCGACGCTCTATCCAAGGAGGCGGCGGCGCGACTGGCGAAGGGCCCAATCCGGTTCCAACTCTCGATCCAGCGCTATGTCGACGATACAAAGACGCCGATCGAGGACACTTCAATCGCATGGGAGCTCGCGTCCACACCGAATGTGCCGGTCGCGACGTTGACGATCCCGCAGCAGGACATCACGTCGCCAGAGGCCGGCGAAAAGGTACGCGTCATAAACGCGATGTCTTTCACTCCGTGGAACACGACGGACGAGTTCCGGCCGCTGGGTAATCTCAACCGCTCGCGCAAAATGGCTTATCATGCGAGCGTTGCGCTGCGAAATACGAAAATGTAGCAACCCTGCTGCCGATGAACCCGGAGCTTGTCGTCGTGGTGCGCGAAAGGCGTCCATATGGGCTGGACTGAGTCTTACCGCGGCGGCAGTGCCGCGGCGGAAAACGCCGCCTTCCAGCGCCTGGCTGAAGATATCAATCGTGCTCAGGAAAAGGCGCGTCGCGCTGCCGACTCAGCGACAATCGAGCGCGCCTTTCACGCAAAACCGCTGCTCGCGACGGATGATGCCGAGCTGCGCTTCCATTCCGATTTGCCGCGCGATCTGACGTCCGGCTTCGCGCAGCCCGGCGCACAATATCGGGCTAGGGTACGCTTCTCGAACGCCGCAAGCCGGCGCCGGCCCGACAGCGAGAAGGACATGCGCGGGATTGCGGTGCGGGTCTACGTTTCAGACATCGAGCAGCACGATTTCCTTGGCACCAATTATCCCGTTTCGCATGCGCGCGACGCGCGCCAGTTCGTACGCTTCGCTCTCGCCACTGCGGGCGGCACATTCTCCCGGGTCCTCGGCATCGCCGAACTGTTTTTCAGCGAGGGCCCGGCGGAGACCGTGCGCATGCTGCGCAACGTGTCGAAGGCCCGCCGCAGAAGCGACAGCGCCGCTCTTGAAACGTATTGGAGCCGCGACGCCATGCGCTGGGGGCCCTCGCTCGCAGTGCGTTTTCTGCTTCGCCCGATAGCCGCCGCTCCGCCCAGTCAGCGTTTCGATAGCGATCCGGACGGCCTCTCAAAAGAGCTGGCCGCACGGCTGGCGGCCGCTCCGGTGCGATTCGAACTGGCTATCCAGCGCTACGTTGACGAGCGCGCGACACCGATCGAGGACACGTCCATTGCATGGGAGCCGAGCGCGGCACGGATCGAACCGGTCGCAACGCTCACGATCGCCCAGCAGGACATCACCACCGCGGCAGCGCGTGAGAAGTCGCGCATTATTAACGCATCTGCTTTCAACCCGTGGAACACGACGGACGAGTTCCGGCCATTGGGTAATCTCAACCGGGCGCGGAAAAGTGTCTACGCGGCGAGCGCCGCTTTGCGGGGCAGCAACGGGTAAGCGCCCCTCCCGCGCGCGCCCGTGGCGACGTGTCGGTGCCGCCGAGCGTGCTCAATCTGCTCGACGAGTTGAGTTCGCGACTCCCTATGAGCTATTCTTCGTCAGCAACGATTTGCATGTGGTGCGGCTCTTGTGCGATCACGCGGCCGTCATGAAGAGCAGCCGCATCGTCGAGGAGGGTTCTGCCGGGGCAGGTGCTGGAACCGGTGCAGGACGAGTATACGCGCGAGCTGATCGCCGCGATCCCGCATCCGCCGGCATGATATCGCTGCGATGAAGCCCGAACAGCTTTCTCCAGGCGCGGCGCTCGATCCGAGTTCGCTGAAGCTGCAAATCGACGCTGCTATCGTATCCGCCGGGCTGACGATCGAACCGGGATGGCGCCCCGGCATTGACGCGCATTTCGAGGCGATTGCCAGGGCGGCCGCGCAGGTCATGGAGTTTCCGCTCGACGACGAACTCGATCCCGCACCGGTTTTTGCGCCATGATCGATGGGTCAGCGAACGCGTCAGAGATCGCGTCCAAAATTTCATCCGGCAAGATCAGCGCGCGCGCTGCGATCGATACGATGCTGGCGCGCATTGCAAGCATCAATCCAAAGGTCAACGCGTTCACAGACGTCACGGCAGAACGCGCCCGCCAGACTGCCGACGCGCTCGATGCGCGCCGCGCGCGTGGCGAGGCGCTCGGGCCGCTCGCCGGCGTGCCGTTCGCGGTCAAGAACCTCATCGACATTGCCGGCCTGCCGACGCGTGCGGGATCGAAAATAAATCGCGACCTGCCCCCGGCTAAACGCGACGCAATGCTGGTGCGCCGGCTCGAAGCGGCGGGCGCAATCCTCGTCGGCGCGCTCAACATGGGCGAATACGCCTACGATTTTACCGGCGAGAACATCCACGACGGTCCCTCGCGCAATCCGCATGCGCTCGATCACATGACCGGCGGCTCGTCCGGCGGCTCGGGCGCGGCGATCGCAGCAGGACTCGTACCGCTGGCGCTGGGCTCGGACACGAACGGCTCGATTCGCGTACCAGCGGCTTTTTGCGGCTGCTTAGGGTTGAAGCCGACATATGGGCGGTTGTCGCGCGCCGGGAGCTTTCCCTTCGTCAGCAGTTTGGACCATCTCGGGCCATTGGCGCGCTCAGTCGGCGATCTGGCGCTCGCATATGATGCGATGCAAGGACCCGATCCCGACGATCCCGTTGCAACAACCCGCGCGCCTGAGCCGACGTTGCTCGAGCTCGAGCGCGGCATCGGCGACCTGCGCATAGGGATCGCCGGCGGATATTTCGCTAGACACGGCGACCCCGATTGCTTCGCTGCGGTGGCGAAGGCTGCCCGCGCACTCGGCGCCACGCGCGCAATCGAATTGCCCGAAGCAGGCCGGGCACGCGCCGCAGCCTATGTCATCACCGCCGCGGAAGGCGCCGCATTGCATCTGGATCGTCTACGCGGCCGCGCGGCGGATTTTGATCCCGCCGTGCGCGATCGGCTCATCGCCGGCAGCGCCATTCCGGCATCCTGGGTCATCAAGGCGCAGCGTTTGCGTCGCTGGTATCGGGAGCGCGTGCTTGAGCTCTTCGATCAAATCGACGTCATACTTGGCCCCACTACGCCCTGCCGGGCACCGAAGATCGGCGAGACCACTTTCGTGCTCGATGGCGTGACGATGCCGGTGCGACCGAATATCGGCATCTTCACGCAGCCGATTTCGTTCATCGGTCTCCCGGTCGTGGCCGCTCCTGTTTGGATCGACGAGGGCCTGCCGCTCGGCGTCCAGGTGATCGCCGCGCCGTGGAAAGAAGCACATGGCTTGCGTGTCGCGCACATCCTTGAACAATCGGGAATCGCACAGGCGCGCGTCGCGTCGCTCTAATTGAGATTTAAACCGATGCATTGATCGAGGCGCGGTGTTCAATCTTCGGTCGATTGCATCAACAAGAATCTTGATTTGGTACTTGGCACACCAGCGCCGCTCGTGATTTTATGATGAAAGTTGCGAGCGGGGGCGGTGCATGGAAGTCGACATTCCCGAAGTCAAGAAGGAAGTCGAGGCGGCATTCGCGCTTTATGAGACCGCGCTCGTCACCAACGACGTCGCGACGCTCGAAGCCTTGTTCCGCGACGATTCACGCACGCTGCGCTATGGGACCGCTGAAAACGTGTACGGAATGCATGCGATTCGTGAATTCCGTCGCGGCCGCTCGCCGGTCGGCCTAATGCGGACGCTTGATCGCACGATCATCACAACCTACGGCCGTGATTTCGCGACCGCAAACACCCTGTTCCATCGCGACACCGCGCCGGGTAAGGTTGGGCGCCAATCGCAAACATGGGTCCGCTTCGATGACGGCTGGCACATCGTTGCCGCGCATGTCAGCGTGATCGACAAGCCGGCGGAATAATCAGGCAGCGGCGTTGTCGGAGAGCAAAGCGGCCAGCCGCCGAACTGGCTACAACCGAATTTCGAGCGGACACGAGATCAGTCCTGTCGGCTGAGGAGAACGCCACGAGACTGAAAGCCTCGGGCCAGAAACGAGGGCTGGACCTACGTTCGCAATGCCATAAGGTTGGGCAGCGGCGAGCGAGGCTCGCCCTGACGAATGGGCAGGAAAGGAATGGGCGTGCTCAACCGACGGGAATTGCTCAAGCACACGAGTGTTGCTGCAGCCGCCGTGGGGAGCGCCGGGATTTCCGGACCTCTCGAAGCGCTCGCGGCGGAGAAGATCGAGCTCCCCTTCGGCAACGGCGAGCGGGAACTTGTGAGATACCCGCAGAAGCGGCCGCTCATTCAAATGACGGCGCGGCCGCCGCAGCTCGAAACGCCGTTCACGGTGTTCAACGAAGGCGTAATCACGTCAAGCGATGCCTTCTTCGTGCGCTACCACCTTGCCGACATCCCGCTGCGCATCGATCCGGAAAAATTTCGCGTCGACGTCAAAGGCAAGGTGACGACGCCTCTCAGCCTATCGCTGCAGGATCTCAAAACCTCTTTCGAGCCGATCGAGATCGTCGCGGTCAACCAGTGCTCCGGCAACAGCCGCGGCTTTTTCGAGCCGCGTGTGGCGGGCGGACAGCTTGCCAACGGCGCTATGGGCAATGCACGCTGGCGAGGCGTGCCGCTGAAAGCCGTGCTCGACAAAGCCGGTGTCATGCCTGGCGCCAAGCAGGTCACTTTCAACGGGCTCGACGGCCCCGTCATGCCGGAAACGCCCGATTTCGTTAAGGCGCTCGATCTAGATCACGCCCGAGACGGCGAAGTGATGATTGCCTATGCGATGAATGGGGCCGACCTGCCGCATCTCAACGGCTATCCCGTTCGCCTCGTCGTGCCCGGCTATTATGGCACCTACTGGGTCAAGCATCTGAACGAGATTACCGTGATTGACGCGATCTATGACGGCTTCTGGATGAAGTCTGCCTACCGCATACCGAACAATGCCTGCGCGTGCACGCCGCCTGGACAGGCGCCGGCTGCAACAGTGCCGATCAATCGCTTCGACGTGCGCTCGTTCATCACGAACCTGCAAGAAGGAGCATCGGTGAAGGCGAACGCGGACACGCCCGTGAAAGGCATCGCCTTCGACGGCGGCTACGGCATAACCGACGTGCTCTTGTCCAGCGATAGCGGCAAGACCTGGACGCAAACGAATCTCGGTCAGGACCTCGGAAAGTATTCTTTCCGGGAGTGGCAGACCACGGTTCGTCTACCGCCGGGCAGCCATAATCTGAGCGTGCGCGCAATCAACCGAATCGGTCAGTCGCAACCGATAGAACCCTTGTGGAATCCGGCCGGTTACATGCGCAACGTTGTCGAAACTGTTCGTATTCGCGCGGCCTGAGGTGGCGATGAGCAAGATTTTTACGCCCGCCGCCCTCCTCGGCTTCGCTCTGTTCGGAGCGGCAAGCATCGCGTTTGCCGAGCCGGTGACGTACGACTTGCCGGAAGAAACCGCGGTTCTCAAACCCGGACCGGGCCTTGAAACCGCGCGGAGCAATTGCCTCGCATGCCACTCGGCCGACTATGTCGCCATGCAGCCGCCGAAGCGAGGCAAGGCTTTTTGGGACGGCGAAGTGACGAAAATGATCAAGACCTACGGCGCACCCATTACCGAAGCCGACGCGAAGGTCATCGCCGATTACCTGGCGCAGACGTATTGAAAGCGCCGGCCGAGGAGTAGGCACGACTGTCGCTGCGTCCAGCCTGTTGTTACAGTGCCGCGGCGAAATGGAGGGTGAACAGATGACGAGCTTGTTTCGGGCAATAGCCGCCGCCGCCGCGGCTTTTGCCGCCGCCGTTCAAGCTGGGCAAGCGCTCGCCGAGACGATGTCGTTCAAGGCCGACCTGAAGCCGGGGCCGGGAATCACAAGCCAGGGAACCGGCAACTTGACGGCCACTTACGATACGGACAGTCGGAAGCTTTCCTGGAAGGGCAACGTCTCCGGGCTGACCGGAAATCCGACGGTTGCGCATTTTCATGGCCCGGCGGAGCCCGGCCAGAATGCGGGCGTGTTGATTCCGGCAGCCGGCATCAAGATGGGCGAGTTCGAAGGCTCGACAACGCTGACCAACGATCAGGCCAAGGTCATCACCGCCGACAAGACCTATTTCATGATCCATACGCCGACGAATCCGGGCGGCGAAGTGCGCGGGCAGGTCACGAAAGCGCAATAGGAGCGCCTGGCGGCCACCCAGAATGCGGCGGCGATATTCGATGGTGCTGGTCGGAACGGCGCTGCTCGCGATCGGCAGGCGCCGAAGCAAGAAGACGGCTCACAGCCGCAGCGGCAGCGTCGTCCAGCGCGCACCGTTTGCGCCTTTGGCATAGACCAGCACCCTGCGGTCGCCGGCGTCGGTCATCTTCTTCAGCCGCTCCTGCAGTTCGGCAACGTTGCGGACGTCATCTCGCTGCACTTTCAAAATGAGGTCGCCTGGTTTCAGTTTGGCGCCGCTCGCCGCCGTATCGTCAGCCACCTGCGTGACGACGGGACCTTCGGTTCCCGGATCGAGATGGAACTGCGCCCTGAGGTCATTATTGAGGTCTGCAACCTCGAAGCCCAAATCAGCCAGTTTCGAGTAAAGCGGTGGCCGCATCATCTCGCTGGTGTAGGATTCCCAGAGTTCCTGTGGCCATTCTTTGACCGTGACCGGAACCACCTTATCCTCGCCGTTCACAGTCCAGATACTAAGAAGCAGCGTCTTGCCGATGGCCATCGAAACGGCACGGTTGAGCACGCGATAATCGATCAAGTGCTCGTCGGCAAAAGCCTGGATGATGTCGCCGACCTTCAGGCCTGCCTCATCCGCAGGGCTGCCGGGCGTCACCTCCGAGATGATCGCACCCGACTGCATCGGGATCTTAAGGGCTTCCGACATGTCGGCGTTGACGGTCTGGATTTTCAGCCCCAGCCAGCCGAGATGCGGCCGGCCATACTGGCGGATCTGATCCAGCATGAATGCGACGTCGTTGGACGGAATCGCGAATCCGAGTCCAATCGAGCCACTCGTCGCGGACTCCGAGAAAATTTGATTATTCACGCCGATGACCTCGCCCTTGATGTTGAATAGCGGGCCGCCGGAATTGCCGTGATTGATGGCCGCATCGACCTGGATGAATTGATTGTACGGCGTGCCGTAGAGATCGCGATGCAGCGCGCTGACGATGCCTGACGTGACTGTCCCTTTCAGTCCGAGCGGATTGCCGATCGCCAGAACACGATCCCCCACCCGCACCTTATCGCTGTCGCCGATCTTGATTGCCGGAAGCGGATAACCAACCTCGACTTTGAGAATGGCGAGGTCGAATCCGAGTCCTTTGCCAAGG
Source organism: Methylobacteriaceae bacterium (assembly GCA_019244955.1). Taxonomy (GTDB): domain Bacteria; phylum Pseudomonadota; class Alphaproteobacteria; order Rhizobiales; family Beijerinckiaceae; genus JAFASC01. Next base: position 14,683 of record JAFASC010000077.1, read on the forward strand.
AGACGGGCGTTGGCGCTCGTGCCATCCTGGAAAGTGACCGTGATCTCATAGGCATTGTCGATGACGTGCCGATTGGTGACGATCAGGCCGTTCGCATCGACGATGGACCCTGAGCCGACGATATCGACGATCTGAGGCGCGTAAGAAACGTTCTTCGCATCCTTATCCATCATCGGCATCGTCCCCATTCCCTTGACGGAGATGTTGACGACGCTCGGCATGACCTTGTCGATCACGTCGGCGAAGGATTCGGGCTCGCCCGCACGCGCCGCTGGAGTGCTGAGCGAAACAGCGGCGATCAGTGCGGGAAGGAGACTACGCCAGAATGCCATGGTCTTCTCCGGAATCTAAACCGCGGGAGCGGCTCCCCCCGCCATGTTAATGCCTGAGGCGGGAAGACCCAACTTGCACGAAAGTACGGCTTACTTCTTCTCCATCTTGTCCATCTTACTCGTGGTACCGGCGGACTGGCCAGAGACCGGATTGCCGGTCGCTTCCGGCTTCCCGGCCACCATCGGGTTCCCGCTGCCTTCGAGCTTGCCCGCGACGAAACTGCCCGTGCCTTGAGGACCGGCGTTGGGTGTATTGCCCGCTATCTGCGCGAGAGCGGCAAGCACGCTCAGGTGTCCGCCGAGAAGGCGGACTTTGCAAATGACACGAGTTCACATGCGATCACAAACGCTTTAGCAGTTCCACGCCGGCGAGTTCGATCGAGTGCGCCCCTGCCGCTTCGTGGTCACTCGATTTTCGCGCCCGAGAATTCGACGACTTTTCTCCACTTCTCCGTCTCGTCGGCGATGAGCTTGCCGAACTCCGCCGCCGAAAGGCGCAACGGCGTGCCGCCCAGATCGGCAAGTCGTTTTACCATCGCCGGATCGTCTAAGATTTCGTTTATCTCCTTGTTAAGGCGCGCGATCACGTCGGCCGGCGTATTCTTCGGAGCTCCCACCCCAAACCAAGCGCTCGCCTCGTAGCCCGGTACCGTCTCGGCGACCGTCGGCACGTCAGGCAAAGCCGGGGAACGTTCGGCCGTCGTGACCGCCAGTGCCCGCAACGCACCGGAACGGACGTGTCCAATCGAGGAGGGCAGATTGTCGAACAGCACGTCGGCATTCCCTGCCAGCAAATCGGTAAGAGCCGGCCCGGCACCGCGATACGGCACATGCACCATTTTGGTGCCCGTCATCGCCTGGAAAAGCTCGCCTGACATATGCACCGACGTGCCGATGCCCGACGAAGCCATGTTCACCTTCCCGGGATTGGCCTTGCAGTACTCGATGAATTCCGACACGGTTTTTGCGGGGAATTTCGGATTGACCTCCATGATGTTCGGCGATCGCGTAATGCCGGCTATCGACGCAATATCGCGCACGAAGTTGAAGCTCAGATTCTTGTAGAGACTTGCGTTGATTCCGTTCGCAGGATTGACCAGGAGCAGCGTGTAGCCATCCGGATCGGCATTCACGGCGAGCTTCGTGCCGATGTTGTTTCCTGCTCCAGGGCGATTGTCGATGTAGACGTTCTGGCCTAGACGTTTGCTGAGCGGATCCGCGATTATCCGCGCGAGAACGTCCGTCGTGCCACCGGGTGGATAACCGACGATCCAACGTATCGGCCGTGAGGGATACGCTTCAGCGCGCGCAGCGCCATGCGTCAGCGCCGCCATTGCTCCGCCGCCGAGCACGGAGCGCCGCGACAAACCGAAGCTCATATATCCTCCCCTTTTCACCAATCCTTGCAACCGCGCCTGGCTAAAGGCAAGCTCGCCCGCCTTGGCGATTGGTAGGGTTCCTGATGTTCGCTGACGATTGCCGCATCGCTTTGGGCCGCGCCTTAGTCGTGCTGCTGGCGACCCTGGCTGTGGCCACCGCGCAGGCCGGCGACGGCAGCTTCCGTGGGCATGGCGGCCCGGTAAGAGCGCTTGCAGTTTCGTCGAAGAATGATCTCGCGATATCGGGCAGCTTCGATCAATCCGCTATCATCTGGAATATGCGAACCGGTGCCGCCAGCGCGGTGCTGCGCTTCCACGACGGCGCCGTCAACGCTGTCGCAGCAATGCCGGACGGGCGCTTTGTCACCGCTGGAGAAGATGGACGAATCGCGATCTGGAAAGCCGGAGAAGGCGCGCCGGTGCAGACCTTCGAAGAGCATACCGGACCCATTGTTGCGCTTGCCGTTTCGCCTGATGGACAGGAGATTGCGTCTGCCTCTTGGGACGAAACGGCGAGCGTGAGATCGCTGACAAACGGCAGATCAGAATCGTTCAGAGGTCACCACGGCAACGTGAATGCCGTCGGTTTTCTGCCGGACGGCCGACTTGTTTCGGCCGGGTATGACACGACGGTACGCATTTGGCGGCGGGAGCCGGATTCCGGCGCGACATCGGTGCTGACGACGGGCTCGCCCATCAACGCGCTCACCGTGTCCGGCAACAGCGACATCATCGCCGCCGGCGCGGATGGCGCGGTCCGGATCTTGGCGCCTGACGGCACGTCACGCGCTTCAGTCGAGACGCAGGAGGTGCCGATTACCGCGCTCGCGGTTTCGCCCGACCATTCGAAGATCGCGGCGGCCTCGATCGCGGGTTCGATCACAATCGTGGACGCCGTCGCAGCCAAAGTGCTTTTTCAAATTGCCGGGACGAAGCAGCCGGTTTGGGCGCTGGCCTTCGCGGTGGAAGGCCGCGAGCTTCTCTCCGGCGGCAATGATCGGATGATACGCCGCTGGAGCGCCACAAATGGCGAGCCGATCGGGAATGTCACGGAAACTTCCTCGCCCGATATTTTGGCGGGATTTCCCGGCGATCGCGGCGCGGAATTGTTCCGCGCCTGCATTGCCTGTCACACCCTCAAGCGCGACGCGGAAAATCGCGCCGGCCCTTCGCTCAACGGCGTCTTCGGCCGGCGCATCGCCACCGCACCCGGATACAATTTCTCGCCGGCGCTGAAGAAGCTCAATATCGTGTGGAGTGTCGAGACGATCGCCAAGTTGTTCGAGCTCGGCCCAACTCAATACACGCCGGGTACGAAGATGCCGGAGCAGCGAATCGAAAATGCGGCCGACCGCGCGGCTTTGATAAGGTTCCTCGAAAAGGCAACTACGAATTAGGCAGCCGATCGTGCGCTTCGGGCGCGCCGGGAGTCGTTGCGTTTTCCTGTGCGCGCTCGACGAAATAATCCTCGCTCATGCGCACCTTCGGGCGCTGCGGCCCGAGGTGCGGGTCGAAGCTTTCATTCGCGACCGCCTGGACGCGGCAATCCTCGCACATCATCAGAACACGGACCCGGTTTTGTCCCGCGCCGCCCGAAAACATCCAATGGCGGTTCTGCAGTTTCGCAATCACCCGTTCGATGCTGGATCGTGTGCCGAAGGCCTTGCCGCATTCGACGCAATGAAACGGCTCTTCCTCTTTCACGACGCGCGACGGCGCCTCCCAGGCAGCAAAGTCGATCTGCGGCTTCAAGCTGATCACCCGTTCCGGGCAGGTGGCGGCACAAAGCCCGCATTGGACGCAGAGCGATTCGGTGAAGCGCAGCATCGGCCGCTCGGCATTGTCGCTGAGCGCATGTGTCGGACAGACCGAGACGCAGGACAGGCAAAGGGTGCAGCCCTCAACATTGATCTCCAATCCGCCAAAAGGTGTGCCGGGCGCGAGCGGCACTAGGTCGACTGGTTGGGGCGCCGCCAGATGCAGTTCGCGCAAAGCGAATTCCAGCACGCCGCGCTTTGGGCCCCTGGGCATGAAGCTTGCCGGATTTGCAGCGGCGATGCCCAGAGACAGCCCAGCAAGCGCCGCAGCCAAGGAATCGGGATCATCGGTCTGGATCAGGTCGACGATTGCAGCACCGCCAGGCGCGCCGTAACCCAGTGCTTCGGCGATCGATTGAGCGAGTGCGACGGTGCGCACCAGCGCAGCGAGATCGTGCTTCGGCCTGGCGCGGGTCAGGAACCGTACCCCGACGGCGCCGTAAGCGAAGAGCGCCGCGATTGCCTCGAGGCCAACCTGCGTCACCTCGTTCACGCGCACCGGCAGGAGGTTCGCCGGAAGGCCATCGCTAAACCGGGCGAGCGCGTCGATGAGCGGCTCGCCGTGATCGCCATCATGGAACAGCACAACGGCGTCGCGGCCGCCCGCCTCGCGATAGCTCAAGATCAGCGTGCGCAATCGCCGCATCAGCGAGTCGGCGGATGGCAGCGCGTATTCCTCCGCGCCGGTCGGGCACAGTGCGGCGCAACTTCCGCAGCCCGCACAAATATAGGGATCGATCGCGACATGGTTCCCGGCAGGCGAAATGGCGCCGGTCGGACACACATCGAGGCAGCGCGTGCAACCGGTGATGCGCGAGCGCGAATGAGCGCAAAGTTCGGCACGGAAATCGATAAAGCGCGGCTTGTCGAACTCGCCAACGAGATGGCTCGCCTCGAACAATGTGCGTTCGACCGCGGCCGCGTCGCGCGGATCGGCGCGTAAATATCCGCTTCTGAGCTCATGCGCGGTGAAGAGCGGCGTCCCACCCGACAAATCCACGATCAGATCGCAATGCGATGTCGCACCATCGCGGGCAGGGCCGAACACCAGCCGCGACCTCGAAGAAGGTGCGGGAACCGCGTAGTCGTCGATGCGCAATTCGAACGCGCCGAGATGGCCTTTGGCGCTGACGATTGTGCCCTGCAGCACTGGAAATTCGTTGGCGTGCCGAGGCGCGAGCGCGCCCGGTTCTCTCAACAGCACCGTCACATCGAGGTGGTCGGCAAGCCGCGCGGCGGCGTCGACGGCGCTTTCGTCTCTGCCGTAGATGAGCGCGACGCCTTTGCTCTCGAACGAGATGAGTGAGACGCTCGGCATCGGTTCGGCCGCGGCCGCAAGCAGCGCCGCCATCTTTGGTCCAGCGGCCGCCGCATCTTTGGACCACCCGGCGTATTCGCGGACATTCGCAAAGCCGACGCGCTCCGCCGCGTTCAGCTCCTCCGCGACCTCGCTGAAGAGCGGCGCCTCCTGCGTACATGCAACTGTGATCGACGTTCCCGTCGCGGCCGCCGACTTGAACAGGCTCAATTCGCGCCGGCACAATTGATCGGCGAGACGGAGTTCGCCGCCGCAATGGCGCGCGAGCGTCGCAGCGTCGAGCGGCATCGTCTCGTCACAGGAGCACGCGAGTATAATCCTGTCGTTTTGTTTCAAAAACCCGTCCCTTCGGCGACACGCTGCAGCGCTTCTTGCATTTTCCAGACTAGCTTATACTGGAATTTAGCGGATGAGTACTTTCGGAGCCGTCCCGAACCGATGATCGCCACCGCAGCCCGCCTGCCGCTGCCCGATTTGCCGCCGGGCTACAGCTTGGTGCTGCTGCGCGAGCGCGACGACGCCTTCCGCCATGCCTGCGGCGCTGCCGCCCAATTAGGCGCCGGGACCTTGGTGTGGGTAAGGCGCTTCGATCTCGTCGAATTTGCCGTGGTGCTTGAACCGGAGGAGACGCTCGTCTCGGCGCGACGCGCCTTTTTCCCAGCGATGTCGGCGCTTGCCGATGCAGTGGGATCAGCCTGCCCGCCGGACAAGCCGGTCGAGTTCGAGTGGCCAGGCACGCTGCTCTTCGACCGGGCGCGGCTCGGCGGCGGCCGACTCGGCTGGCCGTCCGATTGCCGCAACGATGCGACGCCGGATTGGCTTGTCTTCGGCGTCATGCTGCTCGCCTCGAAACACAATTCCGGCGATCCGGGGCTGACGCCGGAATCAACATCGCTCGAGGACGAGGAATGCGAGTTCTCGCACGAGGGGCTGATTGAGAATTTCGCGCGCAATCTGATGCGCGGTTTCCACCTCTGGAGCGAACAGGGCTTTGGCCGCGTCGCCGAAGATTACCTGTCGCGGCTTTCCCTGCCAGGCGCAAAGGCGCGCGCGACGATCGCCGAGAATGGCGATCTCGTTCTCAACCGCATGGGAGCCGAAGACGATCGGCTGGCCTTCCTCCCTGCGCTTCAACAGGTCGCGTGGCTCGATCCACTAACCGGGCGTCCGCGCTTATGATGAAGCTACCGCGCACGATCAGGCTCGATCCTTCCGACACCTTCGTCTTCGAGCGTTTCGCAGAGCCCGGCGAATGGGCGGTGACCGGCTCGTTCCTGTTCTGGGATGCCGACGTGACAGCTCTTACCGCCAAGGCGCGCGCTGCATTCCGCGCCGGTTTTCTCGGCGTGCGCTCGTTTGGGTTCTCGACGCTGGTTGTAGTCAGTGAAGCGAGCGAGCGCGAACGCGACGAGGCGACCGAAGACCTCGCGCACCAGATCCAGCAAAAACTCGGCGCACCCGACTTGCAGGCGGCGCGAGCCGCGGCGGAGGAGGAAATCGCCTTTGCCGCCTCGCTCTGTCGCGACGAGGTCAATACGATCATCGCGATGCATCGCACGCTCGAGAACGACAACATCAAGGAGCAATTCCGCACGCTGCGGCGGCGCGAAGGGGCGAATCCCGGCGGCGATTCGCTGCACGCCTTCGGGCGCGCATTCCAGTTTGTTGAGACGGAAGCGGAAGCCGGCGAGGGTGTCGATCTTGTCCGGCTCACGCGGGAAGCGCAGTCGTGAGAGAGTTTTGGGTTTCAAGCGGACATCACCTGACCCGCCGCACGGAAGGCGGCGGACTTGCGGTGACGGACGAACTCATTCTCGCCTATCTCGCGCGGCCGGAACTCCTGCCGCCGCCGCAAGCGTCTGCCGCGGAGCGCAGTCTGCATGCCGCGCTGCTGGCGGCGCCCCGCCGGCCCGTGCAAGATTCCGAGGTCGCGGGGCTCGACGATGCCGATGCGCGTGAGAACTGGGAGGTTCTGCTGGCCTTCCGCGATCACCTCATCGCCGCGCCTTCTATCGAAGCCGCGTATCTCGATCTCATCCGCAACGGCACCGGCAGCACGCCGCCGCTCTTTCTGAACCAGCTCGTCCACCTCATCCTGCGCAACGCTCTCGATGAATGCGAAGACCCATACGTTTTGCGCGCCGGCGAACTGCTGTTCCGCGCCCAGCGCGTGTCCTTGCAAAATGGGGCCGCCCTCCTTGCGGACGCGGAAATCGTCGATTCACAGGAGCATGGGACCCACTCGCCTCTTCTCGCCATGTTCGGGCAGGAGCCGGCCAGCGACCTGGATATTTTAAACGCGGAAAACGCCTGGACCTATTGGAGTCGCTCCGACGCGTTCACCATGGCTTTGAATATCGGGTCCGATCCACGCGCGCGCGAAGCGCTCGCACGCGTCATCGAGGCCTGGATACGCCATCTCCTGCACATGCAGGTGAACGTCGAGCCGCTCTCCGCGATCGAGGATCACGACTGGCGCTGGTTCGTCGGGCTCGATGCCGAGGCCAGCCAGATCGGCAACGCGCTTTGGGAGGGTAGGACAATCGGAGAAGATATGCGCTCGCGCGTCTTGGCCTCGTTCCGCCTTACATTCAGCGATGTTTCTTATGTGGACGACAGGGTTGGCGATCGTCCGGTCTACATACTTCTCGGCATGACGCCCGACAGAATTCTGCGCGTGAAACCGCAGAACCTGATCACCGGGCTTCCGCTGAAAGCCTATGCACATGCGGCATGAGCGGCGACATGCCTGAGAGTTGCTTTGAAGTCGGAATCTTGGTTGCCAAGCGCAAGCTCAAGGGGCCTTGGGCGAGCCATGCCTGGCTACCCTGCGCTATCTTGCCGGCAGCGCCCGCCGCAAATCCTTGGACCCGGCTCTCGGCGAGTGAGCAGGAGGAGATCTTCTACGCCGGCTCGTTCGAAGTCTCGCTGCATCCGAGCGAGACGGCGCACTATCGTGACAATCTCCGCTCGGAGCGCCCTTCGCTCTGGGTTGCGTTACGCCATGTCGGCGGCGATGATTATGAAATCGCGGCGGTGACCGCCAACCCGTATGAAGGGGAGTCGATGGCCGAGGGAATCGGCGAGATCGTCGAGGCGGTACCGATGACGCTCGATATCCAAGCCAAGGTCGCCGAGTTTTTTGCGGCGTTTCATCAGGAACGCCCGTTCGTGAAACGTAAGCTCGACCCCATCGATCCCGAAGCACTTGCCCGGGGCGGGCCTCGCCTCTCCAGGCCTGATGAGAGATGAGCGGCGAACGCAATTTCCTGTCGCGGTGGTCGCGCCTCAAACAGCAATCGGAGCTGCGCCGCGCGCAACGGTCGCAACCGGCCGCTCCCGGTCCTGCCGAGCCGGCGCAGACTGAAGAGCAGGCGGGCCCAGAGACCCCTGCCATCCCCGAACTGCCGCCCGAAGAGCTGGCGGCCCTCCCCCGTCTCGAAGACCTGACGCCGCAGACGAACCTCGCGCCGTTCCTGCGCGCAGGCGTGCCCGCGAGCCTGCGGAACGCCGCACTCCGGCGCATGTGGGCGCTCGATCCGGCGATCCGCGACCGGGTCGGCGATGCGCTCGACTATGCCTATGACTGGAACCTACCCGGGGGCGTGCCGGGTACGGGACCGTTGCTGGCGAGCGATGACGTCCAGTCGATGCTCCGCACAATCCTCGCGGGGTCGGAGCCACAGGAGGACGAGAGGCCGCCAAGCAACACAGACGCGGCGCCAGCGGCGTGCGCAGCTGGAGCTGGGCCGCTAACGTCGGGCGATCCGGAATGGGCAGAAGCCGATAAGCTTTCCCACGCGACCCCGGCTGTCACTGCTGATGTTCAGCTTGACCAGCGTGAGACCGCAGCCGCGCCCGCCAGAACGGCACCAAACGACCAGGCACAGGTGCGCCGTCACGGTGGCGCAACGCCGTTTTGAATTAATCAAATTTCCCATTGCGGCGGTTGTGCCTCCGCGTATGATCGAATCCGGTGATGACCGGCAACAGGTCACGCTTTGGGGAATGAATGCCGGATGTAGGGCTGGACGCCGTGGGCAGTTCGCGCGATTCCGCGCCGCTCCTCGTCGTGCCTGATGATGGCCCGCCGTCAAACGCAGCAAGCGCCGAAGCGCTTGCGCAACTCGATGATGTCGCGCTGGCGCGAGCCAACGAATACCGTCTGCTGGCCGCGCTTTTAGGACGGGCGCCCTCGCAGGATCTCTTGGGGCGGATAGCTCGAATCACAGGCGACGGCACGAAGCTCGGCCGCGCTCACGAGGCTCTCGCGGAGGCCGCGCGGAACACCGATGCCGACACGTTATCCCGCGAATATTTCGATCTCTTCATCGGCGTCGGTCGCGGCGAGTTTCTTCCATACGCCTCGTATTACCTGACCGGGTTTCTGCAGGAGCGCCCGCTCGCGTCTATCCGCGATGACATGGCCGCGATCGGCATCGTGCGCGCCGAGCGTTCATCGGAGCCCGAGGATCACATCGCAATCCTCTGCGAAGTCATGGCGGGGTTGGCATCGCGGGAGTTCGACGCCGATCTGCCGACCGAACGCCGCTTCTTCGAGCGGCATCTCAAATCCTGGGCGCCGCGGTTTTTCGCCGATCTTGAAACGGCGGCGTCGGCGCGCTTTTACCGGAACGTTGCCATGCTCGGCCGACTTTTCCTAGAAATCGAGGCGGAAGGGTTTGCAATGCTCGCCTGAGCATCGGCCGGAATGAGAAGGGTTTTGAGCGTCTTTATGAGGCGCTCCCAAGGAGGTCGCGATGAAACGAGACGACACCAGTCGAGGCGGGATCGACCGCCGCAATTTCATCCGCACGTTGGGCGGCGGCTCAGCGGTCGCGGCCGCTTCTGCCGCAGCTCCGATCGTCGCGGCAACCGACGCGCAAGCCTACGATCCCGGCGCGGAACAGCGGAAAGCCCGCTATCGGCCCGACAGCGCCGACGTGACGGCCTTCTACCGCACGAATGGCTACGAGACGCTGAAGAAGTGAGGCGGTAATGCTGACAAAGCGCAGGAACGGCGAAGTAGGCCGCAGCAAATTCTCCGCCCTCACGGCGGGTCTCGTCTCCGAAGCCGTCGACCGGCGCACTTTCTTGCGCCGCTCCGGTCTGGCCGCCGGCGGCCTCGCTGCAGTTGGCTCGCTGCAACTCGGCGCGGTCAAGAAGGCGAGCGCCGCTGGCACGGCGGTGTCCGGGGCCGATGTCGTCATCAAAAAGAATATCTGCACGCACTGCTCGGTCGGCTGCACGGTCACCGCCGAAGTCGTGAACGGCGTTTGGGTGGGCCAGGAGCCCTCGTGGGAGAGTCCGATCAATCGCGGCACGCACTGCGCCAAGGGCGCCGCCATTCGCGAACTCGTGCACAGCGAGAGGCGGCTCAAATATCCGATGAAGCTCGTCGATGGTCAGTGGCAACGCATCTCTTGGGATACGGCCATCAACGAGATCGGCGACAAGATCAGCGCGATCCGGGAGAAGGCGGGCGCCGATTCCGTCTACTGGCTCGGCTCGGCGAAATTCACCAACGAAGCCTCTTACCTGTTCCGCAAGCTTGGAGCGTTCTGGGGCACGAACTCGGTCGATCACCAGGCGCGCATTTGCCATTCGACGACGGTTGCCGGCGTCGCCAATACGTGGGGCTACGGCGCGCAAACCAACTCCTACAACGACATCCGTAACGCCAAGACCATGATCATCATGGGCGGCAATCCGGCGCGCGCCCATCCCGTTTCGCTGCAGCATGTTCTCTCCGGCAAGGAGCTGAACCGCGCCAACATGATTGTGATCGAGCCGCGCTTCACCCGCACCGCGGCGCACGCGACGGAGTTTGTGCGCATCCGACCCGGCACCGACATCCCGGTGATCTGGGGCATGCTTTGGCACATTTTCCAGAATGGCTGGGAGGACAAAGAATTCATCCGCAAGCGGGTCTACGGCATGGACGACGTTCGCAAGGAAGTCGCCAAATGGACGCCCGACGAAGTCGAGCGCGTCACCGGCGTACCGGGCGATCAATTGAAGCGCGTCGCCGAGATGTTCGCCAAGGACAGGCCGTCGACGCTGATCTGGTGCATGGGCGCGACACAGCACACGGTCGGCACCGCGAATGTGCGCGCCTTCTGTATTGCGTGCCTGGCGACGGGCAATGTCGGCGCGCCCGGGACTGGCGCGAACATTTTCCGCGGCCACACTAACGTGCAGGGCGCGACCGATCTCGGTCTCGATGTGACGACCCTGCCGCTCTATTACGGCCTGGTCGAAGGCGCGTGGAAGCATTGGGCTCGCGTTTGGGAGGTCGAGTACGACTGGCTGCAATCGCGCTTCGACGAAGTGCCGGCGGTCGCCGGGCGCAAGCCGCGCAGCCGCAAAGAGAACATGGAAGCGCCGGGCATCACCTCGACACGATGGTTCGACGCGGTAAACCTTCCGGAAGATCAGGTCGACCAACGCGCCGGCATAAAGGCGATGATGGTGTTCGGCCACGGCGGAAACACCGTCACGCGTATTCCGGAAGCGGTGAAGGGCATGAGCAAGCTCGAATTGCTTGTCGTTGCCGATCCGCATCCGACCACGTTCGCTGCACTGAATGCGCGCCGCGACAACACGTATCTGCTGCCGATCTGCACCTCGCTCGAGATGGACGGGTCGCGCACAGCCTCGAACCGTTCGCTGCAATGGGGCGAACAGATCGTCAAACCGGCCTTCGAATCGAAAAACGATTACGAGGTGATGTATCTCCTCGCCAAGAAGCTCGGTTTCGCCGACAAGATGTTCAAGAACATCAAGGTCGACAACAACGTCCCGTCGGCGGAGGACCTGCTGCGCGAGATCAATCGCGGCGGCTGGTCGACTGGCTATTGCGGCCAGAGCCCGGAGCGGCTCAAAGCGCACATGAAGAACCAGTCGAAATTCGATCTCGTCACGTTGCGCGCGCCGAAGGACACGCCGGACGTCGGCGGCGATTATTACGGCCTGCCCTGGCCTTGCTGGGGCAAACCTCAAATCCGTCATCCCGGCACGCACATCCTCTACAACACCAACCTGCATGTGAAGGATGGCGGCAGCACGTTTCGCGCGCGCTTCGGAACAGAGCGGAACGGTCAGACGCTGCTTGCGGAGGATTCCTACTCGCTCGGGTCCGAACTTACCGACGGCTATCCCGAATTCACCATGGGCGTCCTGAAAAAGCTCGGTTGGGATAAGGATCTCACCGCCGACGAACTCGCAACGATCACCAAGATCGGCGGCAACAATGTCGATGCGGTGAGCTGGGCGATCGATCTCTCCGGCGGCATCCAGCGCGTCTGTCTCGATCACGGCGTCATTCACTACGGCAACGGCAAAGCGCGGGCGAATGCGTGGAACTTGCCCGACCCGATCCCCGTCCACCGCGAGCCGATCTACACGCCGCGTCCGGAACTCGTCGCCAAATATCCGACGCGGCCGGACGAGCGGCAATTCCGGCTGCCGAATATCGGCTTTTCGGTGCAGAAGTCCGCGGTCGACAGGAACATCGCCAAGGATTTCCCGATCATCCTCACGTCGGGGCGGCTGGTCGAGTACGAGGGCGGCGGCGAGGAGACGCGCTCCAATCCGTGGCTCGCCGAGCTGCAGCAGGACATGTTCGTCGAGGTCAACACGGCGGATGCGGGCGAGCGCGGCATCAAGGACGGCCAATGGGTCTGGGTGCTCGGTCCCGAGGACGGCGCCAAGGTGAAGGTGAAAGCGCTCGTCACCGACCGGGTCGGACGCGGTGTTGCGTGGATGCCGTTCCACTTCTCCGGCTGGTACCAGGGCGCCGACATGCGCTCGTACTATCCGCCGGGAACCGACCCCGTCGTGCTCGGCGAAAGCGTCAATACGGTCACGACCTACGGCTTCGATCCGGTGACAGGCATGCAGGAGCCCAAGGCCACGCTCTGTCAGATCAGAGCCGCCTGAACGGGAGGAATAATAATGGCAAGAATGAAATTCCTCTGCGACTCGGATCGCTGCATCGACTGCAACGCGTGCGTCACCGCCTGCAAGAACGAGCACGAAGTGCCGTGGGGTATCAATCGCCGGCGCGTCGTCACCATCAATGACGGGCAGCCCGGCGAGCGCTCCATCTCCATGGCCTGCATGCACTGCACTGACGCGCCCTGCGCGGCGGTGTGTCCGGTCGATTGCTTCTACACGACAGCCGACGCCGTGGTCCTCCATTCCAAGGACCTATGCATCGGCTGCGGTTATTGCTTCTACGCTTGTCCGTTCGGGGCGCCGCAATATCCGCGCGTCGGCAATTTCGGGTCGCGTGGCAAGATGGACAAATGCACCTATTGCTCCGGCGGTCCCGAGGCGGACCTTTCGGAAGCCGAATACGTCAAATACGGCGCAAACCGCCTTGCCGAAGGCAAGCTGCCGCTTTGCGCCGAAATGTGCTCGACCAAGGCGCTCCTCGCCGGCGACAGCGACATGATCGCGCAAATCTACAAGGAGCGGGTGATCAAGCGCGGCTACGGCTCGGGCGCCTGGGGCTGGAAGACCGCATATCGCGAAACGGTCTCGATATAACCCGGCAGAAAACAAGGAGAGCGGTTCCGTGAAAACCGGTTTGACACTCCGAGCCTTTGTTCTCGTTGCGGCGGTGAGCCTGGCGCCGCTTTCGGCGCCCGTCTTGGCGCAAGGTAATCCCAGCGGCAAAAATCCAACCGCTGATTCCGTCAACGAAGAAGCGTTATTCAAGCAGAATTCCAAGATCACGGGTCGGATCTCAATTCCCGACGAGAAGGCCGCCACTCTCGAGCAGCCGCAGGGGCGCGAATGGCGCGGGTTCCACGAGGGCTGGATGCCCTGGATCGGCGCGATCGCGATCCTCGGCATGGTCATCCTGCTTGCCGCGTTTTATTTCACCAAGGGCCGCATCATGCTCGAGCACAACGAGCATTCCGGCCGCAAAATCCTCCGCTTCAACACCTTCGAGCGGTTCACGCATTGGATGACGGCGACATGCTTCATCATCCTGGCGCTGACCGGCCTCAACTACATATTCGGCAAGCGCCTGTTGATGCCGCTAATCGGCCCCGATGCGTTCGCTTCGCTGTCACAATGGAGCAAATACGCGCACAATTTCCTGGCATGGCCCTTCATCATCGGCCTTTGCTTCATGATGGCCGTTTGGATGGCCGACAATATCCCAAAACGCATCGATTGGGACTGGCTCAGAGCTGGCGGCGGCTTCTTCGACGGCAGGCACCTGCATGCCGGACGCTTCAATGCCGGTCAGAAGATCGTCTTCTGGGTCGTGACGTTGGGTGGCCTCTTGATGTCGATTTCCGGCATCATGCTGCTCTTCCCGTTCGCTGCTCTCGACATCAACGGAATGCAAATCTTTCAGGGCGTTCACGCGGTGATCGGCGTGCTGTTCATCGCTGCGATGCTGGCGCATATCTATATCGGCTCGCTTGGCATGGAGGGAGCCTACGATGCCATGAGCAGCGGCGAGGTCGATCTCGCCTGGGCGCGCGCGCACCACGATCTATGGGTGGAAGAACAGCAGGCAAAGACGGCGAGCGGACCGCAGGTGCCGCGAAGACCAGTTCCAGCCGAGTAAGACCGCCGCTACAACGAAAATCGCCGCAGCGCGGCTTCGTGCCCCGGGTGCTAGTGGGTTTCCTTGACCGCGGGATCGCCGGACCAGTTCTTGCCGACGAGATTATAGCCCGGATCGGAAACCCGCGTACTTGACGTCGCGAATGCCTTGTAGGCGAGCGTCTGCTCCGAATTCAGCACCGCGGCCGCTCCCACGGCAAAAACCACAAGGCCTAGGATCGCAAGAGCAAAAGCTTTCATTGGCGTCTCCCCTCGGCGCGTCCGGCCTATTGTTGTTTCTGATCCGTGTCGAAGAATTTCGGGTCCAACGCGGCGAGCGCCAACAGCGGCGGCGGCATGACGACGCCGGCCCTGCGCATCTCTTGTGCGACGTCGCGGCACCCCTGCACATTGTGATCACGCGCTGCGGTTTCCACCTTTTCGATCTGGGCGGCCGTGGGTTTCGGTGCGGGCGGTGCTGCCGGAGCGGCTGGTGCAGGAGCCGCCGCCTGTTGTGGAGCGGGTGGCGCGGGCGGCTTCGCCGCGTCACCAGTCGCGGGGGGCGGGCCGCCTTGACCCGGCTGCGCTGCACCTTGCGGTCCGGCAGCACCAGGGCCGGAGGGCGTCACCGGGCCACTCAAACTCGATGATTGCTGCGGGGCCCCGCCGCTGGGAGAGGGTTGCGGCGTACCCTCCTTTTGCGCGGGTGCGGTGACTGCCGTTGCCGCGTTCGGCGGCGGCTGGGCTGCCGCTTGCGTTTGCGCGGCAGCAGGCGCGCCGCCGCCGGCAGGCGCGGGCGGGTGAACGAACGCGAGGACCTCGGCGCAGAGGTCGGCGGGCTTGCCTGCGCGTGCTGAATTGCTGCTGGGTTGAGGTGACGGGGCAGATGGCGCCGTCTGCGCCATTACTGCTGGGGCGACGAGAGTGAAAGCCAGGCCAAAGGCGAAAGTAGTGTGTCTCATAGCTTTCCTCCCGAATTTTTTGAGATTCAAACCCGAACAGGGCCGCGTGTCCAGCCGATACCTGGGATAAGAGCAAGCTGCGTGTTGCTCAAGCTGTCGCTCCCGTCCGCACACGTTTCGTCAATGAACGTGACGGGAGCACGATGCGCACCGGCTTAATTGAGAACGACATCGGCGCTGCAAACGTTCGAGGCAGGCCAAAAAAGCCTCGTCCGGCGGAACCAGTGCCTGCTCCTGCCGTTCCTGCGCTGGGACGCTGTGAACATCGTGATGTCCGACCTGAAGCTGCGCAATGCGTCTGGGAGGCCACCACATGAAGGCCCTGGTTTGGCATGGTAAGGAAGACATCCGCTGCGATAGTGTCTCGGATCCGGAGATCGAGCATCCGCGCGATGCGATCGTAAAGGTAACGAGCTGCGCGATCTGCGGCTCGGATCTTCATCTCTTCCACAATTTCATCCCCGCGATGTTGCCCGGCGACATCATGGGACATGAGATGATGGGCGAAGTCGTCGAGGTCGGTTCCGGCGTCAACGGCCATTTAAAGCAGGGGGATCGCATCGTCATTCCCTTCACAATCATTTGCGGCGAATGCGAGCAGTGCAAGCGCGGCAATTTCTCCGTCTGCGAGACGACGAATCGCAACAAGAAGCTGGCCGACAAAGTCTTCGGGCACCCGACGGCCGGGCTCTTCGGTTACACGCATTTGACCGGCGGCTATCCCGGCGGCCAAGCCGAATATGTCCGCGTGCCCTATGCCGACGCGACGCACATCAAGGTGCCCGATAGTCTCAGCGACGAGCAGGTGCTCTTCCTCGGCGACATTTTCCCTACCGGATGGCAGGCCGCCGTCCAATGCGACATCGAGCCGACCGATCCCGTCGCGATCTGG
>JAFASC010000105.1 GCA_019244955.1 Methylobacteriaceae bacterium
GAATGGGGCAACCTGATCACGTCGAACGAATACGATCGGCGGCAAATGCGCGCCTCAGAGAAGAGCGGCGCGACGGTCGGCATGGCGATGACGGAAAAGCAGGGCGGCTCCGACCTGCGCCAGACACAGACGCGTGCCGAGCCGAACCGCGACGGCACCTATTCGCTCGTCGGCCACAAATGGTTTTTCTCCGTACCGCATTCCGATGTGTTTCTGACGCTGGCGCAAACCAAGGAAGGCGTGTCGTGCTTTGTCGTCGCCGGCTGGCTTCCCGACGGCTCGCGCAACCGGCTGCAGATTCAGCGGCTGAAAGACAAGTCCGGCAACAAGTCGAACGCTTCGTCCGAAGTCGAATTCCGCGGCGCGATCGCGCATGCTATCGGCGAGCCTGGGCACGGTATCCGCACCGGCCTGGAGATGAACCATTATACCCGCCTCGATTTCGCCGTCGGATCGGCGGGTCTGATGCGGCAGGCGCTGGCCCACGCGGGGCATCATGTTGCGCATCGCCGCGCCTTCCAGCGCACGCTGATCAATCAGCCGATCATGACCAACGTGATCGCCGATCTTGCGTTGGAGAGCGAAGCGGCGGCGTGGCTCGCCTTCCGGTTCGTCGCCGCACTCGATCGCGAAAATGCAAGTGAACCGGAGCGGCTGCTCGGCCGCATCGGTGCGCCGATCGCGAAATACTGGGTGTGCAAGCGCGTCGTCGCCGTGGTCGCTGAAGCGCTCGAATGCCATGGCGGCAACGGCTTCATCGAGGATCATCTGATGGCGCGGCTGTATCGCGAGGCGCCGCTGAACGGCATCTGGGAAGGCACCGGCAACGTCATCTGCCTCGACGTGTTGCGCTCGATACAGCGATTTCCCGATTGCGTGCCGGCGCTGATTGACGAACTGCGGCTCTCGATCGGTGCGGATTCTCGCTACGACGCGGCACTCGATGCGCTCGAAAGCGATCTAGCCGGCGGTCTCGCACGTCATGAGGGGCAGGCGCGGCGGCTCGTCGAGCGGATCGCGCTGCTGATGAGCGGGAGCCTGCTCATCCGCCATTCGCCGGAAGTTGCGGACGCCTTCGTCGCGACGCGCCTCGCCGGCCAATGGTCGGGCCAGTTCGGCGAACTAACGCAGGGCCTCGATGCCGCGGCGATCGCGCGTCGCGCCGTGCCGGTATTAGCCTGAGCGCCTAGGCCGCCGAGCGCTGGTCTTCACGCGTTTCCGCCGCCGCAGCAAGCGCGCTTGGATCGACCGAAAACAGATTCAATTGCCCACCCGGCGGGACCGGCGGCACGAACAGATCCGTCCGCAACTTCAGCCTTTCGCGGGTGAAGCCGAGGCGCTCCGCAGCAACCTCAAAACGCCGGCCGATCATCCAGGCATACGGGCCCGAACCCGTCATCCGTTTGCCCCAGGTCGAATCGTAGGTTTTGCCGCCGCGCGTCGTGCGCACCAACGACATCACGTGCTTGAGCTTGTCCGGGAAATTCGCCTGCAGCCATTCGCCGAACAGGTCTTTCAGTTCGAGCGGCAGCCGCAGCAAGACGTAGCCCGCCTCACGCGCGCCCATCGCATGCGCGCGGGTGAGAATCGTCTCGATCTCCGCGTCATTGATCGCGGGAATGATCGGGGCGGTCATCACGCCGACGGGAATGCCGGCCTCGGTGAGCTTGCGGATCGTATCGAGGCGGCGCTCAGGGCGCGGCGCACGCGGCTCCATGACGCGCGCGAGATGTGGGTCGAGCGTGGTGATCGAGATCGCCACCTTCACCAAGCCCTTCTTCGCCATCTCCGACAGAATGTCGATATCGCGGGTGACCAGCGCCGATTTCGTCACGATCCCGACGGGGTGATTGGTGCGCGCCAAGACTTCGAGGATCGAGCGCATGACGCGATAGCGCCGCTCGATCGGCTGATAGGGATCTGTGTTGGTGCCGATGGCTATCGTGCGCGGCCGATAATTCTGCGCCGAGAGCTCGCTTTCGAGCAGTTGCGCCGCGTCCTGTTTGACGAACAGCTTCGATTCGAAATCGAGGCCCGGCGACAGGCCCATGAAAGCGTGCGTCGGCCGGGCGAAACAATAGACGCAGCCGTGTTCGCAACCGCGATACGGATTGATTGACCGGTCGAAAGAAATGTCCGGTGATTCGTTGCGGGTGATGATCGTCTTCGGCTTCTCGATGCCGACGACGGTCTCGAACGGCGGCATCTCTTCCAGCGAATTCCAGCCATCGTCGATCTCGACGCGGGCTTCCTTCTCGAACCGGCCGCTGCGGTTCGTGAGCGTGCCGCGGCCACGCCGCCGCTCGGCACCGATGGGCTCAGCCGGCTCGCTGAAGCGCGAGCCGCTATGCGCCCCGACGAAGGCGCTGGAGCTTTGGGGCCCGCTACGCAGGGCCCCTGAGGAAGCCTGTTTAAGAGACGCATGACCCATTTCTGCCTCCTCGGCCCAGACGCTCACGCCACCGCGTACGTGAACACAACGAGAACAAGGAACAGATACGGACACTAGTCCTACTCGTCAAGAGCCTAGTCACCTCCGGCTCCCGCGCTTAAGAGAACGCATGCTGACGGCAATCGTTCTGGCCAATTCACAGGAAAAACAGGGATTTGCACGAGAGGCTGCGGAACAGGCGGCCCGCACCCTGGCATTCCTCGTCTCTGCGGCCGTGCAGGGGCTGGTGCGCGACGCGGTTCTAGTGGGCGAAGACAGCGCGGCGTTGCGCTACGTCGCCGATTACGCGGGTTGCACGCTGGTCACCGAATCGGACCCTGCCGCGGCACTGGTGGCGGCCCTCTCGTCGGGCCGCGCCGAGCATGTTTTCCTGCTGACGGCCGGCTATGCCGCCGAGCCGCCGCTCATCGACGAGATCCGCGATTTTCTGGAATTCAGCGGCGGCCGCGACACCCTCTGTGGGCTTGTCCGCCAGACGCCGCGCGGTCTGGCGCAGCGGCTTCTGCCGGTCATCTCCCCGCTGGCTGGCCTGGTCGCGCCGCGCGTTAGAAGCCGCGATGCCGGCGCGCGCGATCTCGCCGACATGGCGCGTCGACTACGTCCGAAGGTGACCTTCAAAGCCGGCGCGCGGCGGCTCGTCTACTGATCCGCGGTCCGCGCCCGCGCGAACGTGTTGCAGGAATCGACTTGGCCCGATTGCAACCCGCGCTGCAGCCATTGCACGCGCTGCTGCGAGGAGCCGTGGGTGAAGGAATCCGGCACAACCTGCCCCTGGCTGGCTTGCTGCAGACGATCGTCGCCGATCGCCTGGGCCGTTCGGATCGCCTTCTCGACATCGCCCTGCTCGAGGAAATGCCATTTCTGCTCCGCATTCGCCGCCCAGACGCCGGCGAGGCAATCCGCCATGAGTTCGACGCGCACCGAGATCGCATTCGCCTGACCTTGGCTTTCGGCATTGCGCTGCGCGGCTTGCGTCTTCTGCAACAGCCCGATCAGGTTTTGGATGTGGTGCCCGTATTCGTGCGAGATCACATAGGCATAAGCGAAATCGCCGCCGCCGCCGAGCTTGCGCTGCATGTCGCGGAAGA
>JAFASC010000129.1 GCA_019244955.1 Methylobacteriaceae bacterium
CGTTACGGCATGCGCAGCAAGCGGCGCCAGGGCGCGACGATTTTCAGCCGCGAGCGCGTCTTCAACGATTGGATCGAGAAATCGCGGGCCGATCTGGCGCTGCTCACGACCGAGCTGAAGACCGGCCCGTTCCCGTATGCGGGCATCCCGTGGTTCTCGACGCCGTTCGGGCGCGACGCGATCATCACGTCCATGCAGATGCTATGGCTCGACCCGTCGCTGGCGCGCGGCGTGCTCGCCTTTCTCGCGGCGAACCAGGCCAAGGATCGCTCCGCCTTCCAGGATTCGGCGCCGGGCAAGATCATGCACGAGACGCGCAAAGGCGAGATGGTGGCGCTCGATGAGCTGCCCTTCGGCCTCTATTACGGCGGCGTCGACACGACGCCGCTCTTCGTGATGCTCGCCGGCGCCTATGCCGAGCGCACCGCCGACCTCGCTTTCATCGACGAGATCTGGCCGGCGCTCATCGGCGCCATGGGCTGGATCGAGGGCGACGGCGATTCCAACGGCGACGGCTTTGTCGATTACATGCGCGCCGAGGCGAGCGGCCTTGCCAATCAGGGCTGGAAGGATAGCCAGGATTCGGTGTTTCACGCCGACGGCAGCGATCCGGCGGGACCGATCGCATTGATCGAGGTGCAGGGCTATTGCTTCGCGGCGTTCCGCGCGATGGCAACCCTCGCCACCCGTCGCGGCGACGAAGCGCGCGCGGCGCATTGGAACGAGCAGGCCGGGCGGCTGCGCGACGCGACCGAGAGCCGTTTCTGGATGCACGAGAACGGCCTCTACGCGCTCGCGCTCGACGGCAACGGGCGCCCGTGCCGCGTGCGCACCTCGAATTCCGGGCAATTGCTGTTTACCGGGCTGCCGTCGCCCGAACGCGCGCGCTCGGTCATCGACCATCTGCTCGCCGCGCCCTTCAACTCGGGCTGGGGCATCCGCACGCTGGCGCAAGGCGAAGTGCGCTATAATCCGATGTCCTACCACAATGGCTCGGTGTGGCCGCATGACACGGCGCTCTGTGCTCTCGGCATGGCGCGCTACGGCGAGCGCGGCGGGGTCGTCGGCATCCTCGACGAGATGTTCGAAGCCGCCGTGCGCTTCGACATGCGGCTGCCCGAACTTTATTGCGGCTTCGAGCGGCGCGGGCGCGGCGACGCGCCGGTCGCTTATCCCGTCGCCTGCCTGCCGCAGGCCTGGGCGTCGGGTTCCTTATTCATGCTTCTTCAGGCCGCTTTGGGCATTTCGGTTTCCGCCTGGCGCGAGGACATCCGCATCGATGACCCGCGGCTGCCGACGGGCATCGAGAATCTTGAAATCCGCAATCTCACGGTCGGGAAAAAGGTGGTCAATCTTAGTTTCCAGCGCGTCGGGACGGGCGTCGTCGCCTATTCCGACCAGCATTTTGGCGGGATGGTACCGATCGTGATGCGGGCGTGACGTCGGCAACTCGTCGTGCGCACAAGGACGACTTGCATCGACCTTCTCTTCGCCGGAAATCGATCATCGCTTCGTATGCCGCCGGTTTCTTTTCGGCAGGGCGATGCTTTCGGCGAAACTGACGATCGTCATGCGCAATCTGTCACTGCGTATTGCGCTGAACGCGCGGATGAGACGGTTGATCTGCCGGTCCGTTGTCTCGATCTGATCGCGGCCTTTGCCGGGCTTTGTCCTTTGTGGGGAGCTGCGCTTGCCAGCGCGTTCACCGGAGCGCATCAAGCTTCCTTACGACGGTGCTCAGGGTGGACCCCTGGAGTTTGCCAAAAACCCCGCCAGGTTTGAAAACGGGTCCTGGCGGGGTTTCCTCTCTCGACGGCGGCGGGGGAGCACACCGTCTGGATCATCCTGACTCATGCAAGCAAGTGAAGACAAGCCTGTAGAGCGGCAGGTGAAGTAATTTTCCCTCCAGAACAGTGCAAGTTGATCACTCATGGATAACCCCCTATCCAGGGCGTCACAACTAGCGCCGATTTCTTTTCAACAAACGGGACACGACAGAGTTGAAATTGCGATCGGTCTAAACGCACTATAAGCTGCGCTCGTGAATAGTCGTCGTAGTTTCCATAGCTCACCCCCAACGCAACACGAGCGGCTGCTCAGTGCTTCCTATTGGGACGAGCTGCGGCTTTTTCTTGAGGTCGCGAGAGCTAAATCGTTCAACAATGCCGCTAAGCAGCTCAATCTCAGTCACGCCACCGTAGCTCGCAGAGTTCGGCATCTTGAGAAGCAAATGCGCGTTCAGCTCTTGCTCTCCACCGAACGGGGCATAACGCTGACCCGGCGCGGACAAGAGCTTGCACAATTCCTGGCGGACTTGGATGCATCTGTTTACGCCATCACCACAGGCGTCCGGGAGGATGCCCCGAACGCTGAGGCAACCGTGCGCGTCAGCATAACCAATGGCCTTAATTCGCTCTTCTTGGCTCCCAGCTTAGAGGAATTCTCTCAGAAGAACCCGAACATTCACATTCAGACGAAGAGTATTCTCAGCCTGAACGATGTGCGGGAAAATCAGACCGACATGATGCTCGCATTTGCGCCGCCTGAGTCTCGCTCGGACCTCGCCGTCGAGAGAGTGGGGAGCATCCACTACCGTCCGCTCGCTACGAAGAGGTATGTAGAGATTTATGGGCTCCCAAGCAGAGACAATCTGCAAGACCACAAGTTCCTCCAGTCGTATTTGTACGAATCGAACCCCGAAATGTGGGGGGATTGGAATGATCTCGTCGCAAAGGGACGCGTTTCACATTATTGCGATGATACATTCGTGTACGGCATCATGGTAAAACTCGATCTTGGGATCGGCCTTCTGCAAACTTATCTTGCGGTACACCGGGATGCGGTTCCAGTGGATCTTGGCGTGCTGATTTCCATGCCTCTTTACGGGATCGCATTGCGAGAAAGATTGCGTTCGCCTCCGGTTAGAATCGTATTCGACTGGCTCTGCCATGTATTCAGCGACAAAAACGAATGGTTCCCTCGCGAATTTAGGCCCGAGGAGATGCCGTCCAACTTCGAATCTCTCAACGTCATATTCGGAGAGCGACATACGAGTTGAGCTTACACGCTTCCGGCCCCTGCGGCTTCCTCCTACACGAGCAAGGCTGAAATGACTAAAGCAGAACTGATCGAAAAGCTTGCGGGTCTTCCAGACGATACAGAAGTGCTAATTGAGGCTTGGCCGGACACCGGCCAGCAACGCGCGGACCTTGCCGCTCTGCCCCGTTACGGCGAGCTTTATGCCATCAAGAGAGCCGAAATGATTCCAGCTGAAGGTGAAAACGCTCCGTTCGTCACGCTAAAGCCGGACACGGCATTCAAGCCGCCTGCGCCTTCGTATTGATTGTCGAGATTGGCTCCGCGTTACCGAGCAATCCGAGCGCGTTAGCTCCTAGTCCTGCGGCATCAATGCGAGGCGCAGCTGACGAGGGAACGCATAGGCTCCTGGATTCTGTGGCTTCTCCCGACAATGACAATGCTCGATGGCGCCGAACATGCCTTGAGCCTCGAACGGCCCACTGCCGCGCCTGTCGAGACCAGCACTCAAGCCCGTGTAGCCGATGATGCTGAGTGCCGGAGGCCTTCCATTGCGCAATTCAGTATTTCGATCCTCGCCTCGAGTTCCGGCAGCAATTCGTTGGCCGGGTCGAGCGCCCTAAGGCGATTGACGGCGGTTCGCAGCCGCGCGACGCTCCTCCCTCGTTCGAGTTGATTGTAGGCATCGAGGATCGTGCTCACGTCTTTGTAGCTTCCCATGCTGGCCTCCCCCTGTTTCAAGGACGTCTATGCACTTCGAGCCAAGCGCTGGGGCTCATCTTCCGCTAACCTCCTATTTGCCTGCGCCGGCGGCAGCTTGCAGGAAGCTTCGGAGCAGAAATTTCGCAAAGCCTGACTGTCTTCATAAAGACCTCTGCGCTCCGGTGGGGAGGACACAAAGGGCGGAAGCCGGTTGGCGATCGTGCGCGCGTCTTTTTTGAAGTCTAGCAGCATAAGGCTCAAAGGCTTTGTCAAAGTCGGATAATGCCGCGGCGGACAAGCAAGCGTGAAGCTGAGGTATCGCCGATAGAACGCCTGGTGTTCGGCGCGCACCGTGGCTGTCATCCAGTCGGCGTTAAAGTGGACGCCGCCGATATAGGCCGCCCTTACTGTAACGAACGGAAGTTCCGGGTACTGACGCGCAACGGAGGGGTTTACGACAAATCGATTGGGATCAACGATGACTTTGTCGGCCGCGATTTGCGATTCCAATATCTCCGGAAACGCGTCCAGAGCCGGAGAGACATGCGTGTGATCCGTAAGCAGGTGAACGCGAATCGCGCTGACCAGTAGGCCGTCCAGATAAAACCCAAAATTCCAAGCATTACTTGTGAGGTCGAAACGATCTTCCAGCTTTCGGCTCTCGTTTGGTAGTATGGCGCCTTCTTTGAGGTAGGCTTCATAGCGCAACCGCAGGAAAGCTTCGATGTCGGCATGAGTATATGCGGGCCGGCACTCTATACGATTGAGCAGGGCCTGGATGCGCTCCGCAAAACCCGATTGCGGACCGACTACTCTCGCAACGCTAGTCATAGTCGGCCTCGTCCCTGCATCTTCACCATGGTGCATCCAATCAACTGGCGATGCTACGATAACCATTCGTTAACGTTAACCCCCGGGTGGAGCATTTGGCTCCGCGCCATCGCCGAGAATTGCTTCAACGTTCCGCAAGAAAGTTCGGTCACATTCAACAATACACGTGTAGGCTCGGGCCACGACACGTCGCACAGACTTGAATCGGTTGGACTTTCCTGATGAGTGATAACTCCGATTTGTTCTCGGGAGTGACCGAAAGTAGCAGCCCGCAGCTTCGTCCTGCAGTTGGAAGCTCGCTTGTTTTATTTCCGATCCTCGGCGCAGCGGCACTTGTGCTCAGCGGAGCTCATTTTTTGGCCGTTACCGGCCTCCCCTATGCATCGGGGCTCGGGACTGCCATTCTGTTAGCGCTGATGTTCGGGCTGGCCGGCCTGTATTGGTATGAGCGTCGCCGCACGACCGTTCTGCTGCGAAAGCACGAGGCGCTACTTCGCGCCACGGAGCTGCGTTATCAGGAAAACTCGCGGTTGTTGGAGACAACTCTTGCTCACATGTACCAAGGGCTGGTGGTAGTTGGCCTAGACGGAAACGTCATAATCCACAACAAGCGCGCTGAGGAATACTCAGGGGTCACGCACGAGCAATTCCGGTTTCCCGCGCCTGCGCGAGAAATTTTCCGGGAGCAATTGCGAATTGGGGAATTTGGCCCTGACGGATCCCTTATGCCGGAAGATGTGCGAAAATTCTTTTTAGAGGGCATAGGCACGCTGCCCCGATCTTACGTACGAAAGCGCCCAAACGGTACGGTTCTCGAAGTACGGAGCGAACCAATGCCGGGAGGAGGCATCGTCCAATCCTATACCGACATTACCGAGCTCGTGCGCGCCAAGGAGGCGGCGGAAGCCGGCGCTCGGGCAAAATCGATCTTCCTTGCCACCATGAGCCATGAAATCCGGACGCCGCTGAACGGTGTCCTCGGCATGGCAAGCCTGCTCCGCGAGGGACAATTGAGCCCGCAGCAGCGCCGCAACGTCGATGCCATCACCAGCTGCGGCGACGCGCTGTTGCACATCATCAACGACATTCTCGACCTGTCGAAGCTCGAAGCCGGCATGATGGAGATCGAGAACGAGCCGTTCGAGCTTCCGGCGCTGATCAATTCGGGGGTCGAGATGACCCGGGGCGCCGCCACAACCAAGGGCATTGCCGTCGAGGTCGAGGTCGATCCCAAGCTTCCGCGGATTATCCGGGGCGACCGCAATCGGCTGCGCCAGGCGCTGCTCAACCTTCTGAGCAACGCCGTGAAGTTCACGCAGGAGGGCAAGGTCGTTCTGCGCGCCGCGTGGCTCGTACCGTCAGGGCAGCTGCGAATCGAGGTCATTGATACCGGCATCGGCATTCCCGAGGAAGCGCGCGACCGCCTGTTCAAGGAATTCTCGCAGGTCGACGCCTCGATCAGCCGGCGCTTCGGCGGCACCGGTCTCGGCCTGGCGATCACGCAACGCATCGTCCAAGCGATGAACGGACGGATCGGCGTCGACAGCGAGCCCGGAAAAGGCAGCCGCTTCTGGTTCGAGATTCCGATCGTAGCGGCCCCCGATGCGGTTGTCGCCCCGGATGCTGCGGTGGAAAAGCGGGCGCTGCCCGTGCCGGTCTCCGCGATCGCCGGCGAGCTTGCGGCCGCCGCCGGCCCGAGAACCGGCTGGCGTATCCTCGTCGTCGAGGACATGGCGGTAAACCAGATGGTCGCCCGCGGCCTGCTCGAGGCGCGCGGCCACCGTGTCGAGGTCGCGGCAGATGGCGTCGAGGCGATCGCCAAGGCCGAGGCGAACGAGTACGACCTCATCTTCATGGACATGCAAATGCCGCGCATGGACGGACTCGAAGCAACACGCGTCATCCGCGCGCGCGGCGGCAAGCTCGCCAGCATCCCGATCGTCGCGATGACGGCGAACGCGTTCGGCTCGGATCAGGCCGCATGCATGGAGGCGGGCATGACCGATTTCCTCGCCAAACCGATCGACGCCGACAAACTCCGCGACGTGATCGAGCGTGTCATGTCCGGCCGAGTGGCCCCCGCGAAGCAGCTTTCAGGCGCCGGCGCCGCTTTCGATGCGAAACCCCTCGACGCGCTTCGCCAGCAGCTTGGTGCTCCGGCGGTGGCAGAGATCGTTCAGTCTTGCCGGAG
This sequence comes from Methylobacteriaceae bacterium, assembly GCA_019244955.1. Taxonomy (GTDB): domain Bacteria; phylum Pseudomonadota; class Alphaproteobacteria; order Rhizobiales; family Beijerinckiaceae; genus JAFASC01. The sequence goes on from JAFASC010000129.1 coordinate 6,761, forward strand.
CGAGGTGCCGGCGCTGCTGCAGCAATTGGAACGCTGCGTTGCCGGCAACGCCGTGGACGAGGCTACCGATTTGCTGCGCGCGCTCAGGGGCGCCTTGAGCAGTCTCGGCTTCGTTGCCGCCGCGGATTATTGCCGGACGCAATCGGAAGCGTTGGCAGCGGGTAAGCCGACGGATGCTCAGCTCGCCGAGGTTCTCGACCGGCTCATCGGAGCGGGATGGGCGATCTGCGACGCGTTCGTCACGCGCGCGAAAACAACGGAGCCGCTCGCCTCGGCTGCCTGATCAGGCCGCGGCGCCGACCTTCTCGCCGACATCACGCGAGGCCGCGGCGGCGCCCAGCACTTCGTCCTTGATGTCACCCCAGGCCCGCTCGGCGTTTTCGCTCGCGAGGCTCAGCACGCTGCACATTTTCAGATATTTGCCGGACGCGACGAGACGATCGAAATACGCGTCATCGTTCCAGATCTGCTGCAGGGCACGCAGCCGATCCTCGTAGCGGGCGCGGCGCGCCTGTGCGGCGGGCGAGGCGAGCGCGTAATGCGCCTCGCACATCACTTCGACGCATTCGGGCACGGTGACGCGCGCGGCGGAATGCGCACAGCCCGGAACACAACAACGCAACCGATCTGACAACATGCCGATATTTCCCAGCTCCCGGCAGTCTGCCGCGCTGGTGCTGGGAAAACGTTAATCCGATCGCTCGAATTGACCCGGTCAGGCGCCGCGGTCCCAATTCGGCATTTCCGTTTTGCCATGGAGGATATTGCGGACAAACGCCGTGCCGAATTCGCGATCGCCGCCGCGCGCCAGGCTGCACGCAATGCCGGCCGCAAATGCCAGCGCGCCGCCGACCAGCGAAGCGCCGGCGAGATGGGCGGCGCTCATTGTGTTGCCGCCAAGGATCATTGCAGTCTCGGTCCCGACCAGTCCGACGACGACAACGACCAGCGCATCGAGCGCCGTTGCCCGGCCCCAGAGAACCAGGGCGACGAGCGGCGCGATCGTGGCGATGGAGAGCACGAGCGTGATGCCGATCGGCACGCGCGGATCGATCGCGGTCGAACTCGCCGACGCCGTCGAGGCGATGATCATGACGATCAGCAAGAGCCGCGTTATCGCCAGCCGGCGGCTCGTCAGCGCCTCCGCGTCGCGCACGCGATGGAAAGCGTCGTGACCGAGCGCCGTCGCGCAGGCGTGGAAGCCGATCGCCGCGAGCGCGAGGCCGAGTGCTGAAAGCGCCGCCGCCGCCAGACCCGAGAAGGCGCTGCCGAGCCCGGCGAGCAGAGGCAGGTTGAGAAGGAGGAAATCGCGCCGGGGCGTGAGATCGCTGTCGCGCAGATTGTCCTTGAATCCGGGCTGCGCCTGGCAGACCTGCCGCAGCGCGATCGGCGTCGAGCGCTCGGTGCCGCAGATCGAGAACACGCCATTCCGCGATGCCGCGTAAAGCGCCGAACTCAGCCGATCCGGCTTCTGCCCAACGCTGTCCTCCACGAGCGCCACCGCGCTTGCGGCGATCGTCGCGGCGATGAGGGCGCCGAACAAGGCAAGCCAGAGAAGCGAGATGATTCCGGCGCGGCGGGCGGAGCGGCGATCGGGAGCGGCGAATGCCGGCGCCACGACGGGCACGAGCACGGCAAGCCCGACCGCCAGCGCAACGACAAGCCAGACGCTGATGCCGCCGGGATCCTTGCCCAACAGGTTCCAGCCGGCGAGATGGGCAATTGCGCCCTGCCACAGCGCCTCGTCTCCCCACACGGGAAACGGCAGCGGATTGCCGCCGAGCGCCAGCACGATCAGCGGCAGCGCGAAGGCGGAGACGAAAATCGCGCCGGCCGCCACCGAGCCCCAGATCGCGCCGGCAAACCCGCCCGGCGCCACCATGAAGACGAGGACGATGCCGGCGAGAGCCGCCGCCAGCGGCCGGGAAATGCCGGTCCACAGGTTCAACGCTCGCACGGCGATCTCGACTCCGGCATGTGCGACGGCAAACGCGATCGCCGCCACGAGAAGCG
>JAFASC010000137.1 GCA_019244955.1 Methylobacteriaceae bacterium
ATTTCGCCCTGACCTACAATTACGCGCAGAGATATCCGCTCGAGACGATGATGATGATCGTCAACAATATGCACGCGCAGTCGGTGCTGATCACCGGCCGCCCGAACTTCATCCGCAATTATGGACTGCTGCGAAACGCCGGATACATAATCACCGCCTTGCTGCGAGACCCTTACGAAGAGCTTGCGGAGCGGTTGATTTTCATCAATCTGCTGGCGACATCCAAGGCGGCGCATCTTTTGCCGCAATTCGTCTCCGATGTTCCCACGCTCGTCGACTTCGCGCGCGACATCTCGTTTGCCGATCTCAAGGCGCTGACGATGAAATTTCGCACCGCCACGCCCGAACAGCGCGAAGCGATGACGAGTCCGATGACCCGCGTCTTCGGTTGCGGCATCGACGAACGTCCCGAACATCGGCACGTGAGTACGGCACTCGATAATCTCGGGACCGCAGATGTCGTCGGGGTTCGAAACCGTTTCGGCGACTTCCGGACGGTGCTCACGAACGTGCTCGGTGCCGACGTGATCGGACAGGATGAACTGGAGATGTTCGACAAGGTGCGCGATGCCCGCGAACTTCTGGCGCAAATCGGTGTCGTCAGCGATCTACTCGAGAACGATCTCAATCTCTATTCCTACGCCTCAGAGGCGGTGAAAACGGGTCTCGACGGACTGTAGATCGAAGATCAGGCCGGAGCCGCGCGCCTCCAGCCCTTCAGCTGCAGCCGTTTCGCCTTCAGCGTCTGCCGCGCCACCGTCCAGCGCAAGTTCAATTTGTCGTTCGCCACAATCGTCATGAACCGCTCGACGAGATCATAAACGACTATGTCGGGACGGGCCCGCTTTATATAGCCCCAATCGAGATTGCTCGACCAGATGAACTCGACCTCTCGCGTTGTCTCGGCCAGCATCGCCGTCAGCCCATCAGGACGCAGCGAGGCATATGAATCGCCAAAAACGATGATCTTCTTATCGACGGCGGACGCATTGGAGTTCGTGTAGCGAATGTGAGCGCCGATGTGGACAAGCGCATTGGCGGTCACTGTCTCCAGATATTGCGCGATCACGTTGCGGTAGGTTTTCTGCGCATCTCTCGTGAAATCGTATAATTTGAGCGGTTCGAACACGGGCGGCTCCATCTTCAAGCCGAGGTCGAGGACGCTGTCGACTTCGCGGCGCGGCCTTGTCAGCAAATCGAGCTGCGGACGAAGGCCGAGCTTTTCGCAGAGCAGCTTATAGGCAAGAAAACACCCTTCGGGAGTCCAGTGCGTGTCCGTCTTGTAATAAAGCTGAATGTCGTCCCGCGCTCCGCGGAACGGACCGATCAAGTCGAGCCAGACATGCGCATAGCGGGAGCGCTGGATCATTTCGCGAAGCCGCATGGCGGGGGAGAGATGCCAGTCGACGATCGGGGGATCGTGAAATTTGTTGTCGTACAGCGTCAGCTTTTCAGGGATGCTGATGTGGACGTATTCGATGCCCATCCGTTGCAGGCGGTGCGCGCGGCCTTCGATCAAGTTCAGCCATCGCTGCAGCTTGGCATCGTCGAGAAGCGGCGCGTTGCGATCGTACAGCGCGCCGATGGAGTTCGAGCCCCCAATCAGAAATAGCCAGTCATCTCGCCCTTCATAAACCCAGGGGCTCAACAAATCCTCCGCAACGGCCGCGATGCGCTCCGCTCATAGCAGAACTCAGCGCCGACGCGCGACGTCGACGCCGTTCGGACACAGGCAATTGAGATTGGGTCAGTACCTATCGCGCCGCGTCGGGACTGGTCTTGCCGGTGCGGCCTTTGTTCGTCGCTGTCGCGTCGGGATCGGTGCTGCGGCCGCGATCTCCGACCTCGACCTTGTCTTCCTGGTGCTGGCGGCTTTCGGCACTGTTGCCGGACGTGCCGCCCGCGACCTTGCCGGCCGGGGGGGATTTTTCCTTGTCGGGATCGATGCGCTTGTCGAGTTCGGCCATGGGCGTCTTTCCTTGGCTGGCAAATGATCGGCGGCGGGATTGGTTTCGGCGGCCCCTCTGCCTTGCCGCAAGGCTGCAAAAAACCTATAGCGGGCCGGCCCGAACGGGCGTCGGAGTGTAGCGCAGCCCGGTTAGCGCACTTGTCTGGGGGACAAGGGGTCGTGGGTTCGAATCCCGCCACTCCGACCATTTTGCGCGAGCGATTGGCTTTCGCCCTTCCCCGGGCTGCGCCTCCGTTCAGCTATCGGCGGGCGGAGCCGGAGTATTGATCTCGGCGCGCTGCATTCTGCGGCGCCCTCGACGCGCGAGCCATTTAGCCCGCAAGCCGCGGCGCGCAAGGATCCAACGCAGGCTCAACCTGTCCTTGGGAACGACAGTCAAGAAGCGCTCGGCCAACTCGTAGATGACGACGTCAGGCCGTATGCGGCGAATATAGGCCCAGTCGAGATTGCTCGACCAAATGAATTCGACCTCAGAGGCCGTTTCGGCCAGCATGCCGGTGAGTGCATCGCCGCGTTGCGAGGAGTAGGAATCTCCGAAAATCATGATCCGCTTCCTTGCGGCAGACGGAGCATCGTTCCTGTAGCCGACGTGAGAGCCGACATGCATGACCGGTTTATCCGGCATGGTTTCGAGATATTGCGCGATCGGATTGGCGTGGCTACGCCGAGCATTTTGGAGAAAATCGTAGAACCTGAAGACCTCGGCTACCGGCGGCTCGAGCTTGCTCCCCAAATCCATGTAGGCGCCGAAATCGAGGTATTTGCGCGCGTCCAACAAGCTTAGATCGGGGGCGATCCCGATTCGCGCGCAAATGAGCCTGTAGGCGCAGAAGCAGCCGGCAGCCGACCAATGCGTGTCGGTCTTGAGGTAGAGCTGCTCGGCGTCTCGCATCGCACGCAACGGCTCCGTCAAATCGAGCCAGACGTTACGATGGCTCGACTCCTGCATCATCTCGCCGAGACGCCGAGCCGGCGAAAGCCGCCAATCGACGATCGGCGGCTCTCGGAATTTGTTGTCATAGACCGTTTGCTTTTCCGGTACATGGACGTGCACATACTGGATCCCCAATGCCTCGAGCTTGCGCGCGCGGTATTCGATGAGTTGCTTCCAGCGATGCAGCTTCGTGTCCGGCAAGCGGGTCGATTTGCGATCGTAAAGCGTGCCGAGCTTGTTGCTGCCTCCTTGCAGAAACAGCCATCCCTCGCGCCCCTCGTAAACCTCGGGGTTCATGTCGTCGCTGGCGGCGTAGTGGCGCGAGGGACCTTTGTCAGATCACGTGCGTCTCCAGCGGCGGGAAGCCGTTGAAGCCGATCGCCGAGTACGTCGTCGTGTACGCACCCGTCCCCTCGATCAGCACCTTCGCACCGATCTCCAAGCTCACCGGCAGCGCATAAGGCTGCTTCTCGTAGAGCACGTCGATCGAGTCGCAGGTCGGGCCAGCGAGCACGCATGGGCCGGTCGCATCGCCATCGAACTCGGTGCGGATCGGATAGCGGATCATCTCGTCCGTCGTCTCGGCAAGCCCGTTGAACTTGCCGATGTCGAGATAGACCCAGCGCGTCTTATCGCCTTCCGACTTCTTCGAGATGAGGATGACCTCCGCCTCGATAAGACCGGCATTGCCGACCATGCCGCGGCCGGGCTCGATGATCGTCTCCGGGATGCGGTTGCCGAAATGCTTGCGCAACGAGCGAAAGATCGTCTGGCCGTAGGTGCGGACCGCCGGCACGTCCTTCGTGTACTTCGTCGGAAAGCCGCCGCCGAGATTGACCATCTGCAGATTGATGCCGCGCTCGGAAAGGTCGCGGAAGATGGCAGACGCCGCCTTCAGTGCGCCATCCCACATGCGCGGGTTCGGCTGCTGCGAACCCACGTGGAACGACAATCCGTGCGCAACGAGGCCGAGCCGATGCGCATGTTCGAGCACGCGCGGCGCCATCTCGGGCACGCAGCCGAATTTGCGCGACAGCGGCCATTCGGCGCCGGCGCCATCGCACAGCATGCGGCAGAACACCTTCGCGCCGGGCGCGGCACGCGCCACCTTCTCGACCTCGGCCTCGCAGTCGACGGCGAAGAGGCGCACCCCGAGCGCGAAGGCGCGCGCGATATCGCGCTCCTTCTTGATCGTATTGCCGAAGGAGATCCGGT
>JAFASC010000155.1 GCA_019244955.1 Methylobacteriaceae bacterium
GATTCGAAAACCTCGCTCTCGATCCAATCCAGGTTGACGCGCACGCGATTGGCGAGGCCGCCATGCGCCAGCGCCTCGTTCAGCGACTTATAGGCATCCTTCAGGCCCGTATATTTGCCGACAACGGCGATCGTCACCTCGCCTTCGTGATTGCGGATGCGCTCCATGACCGCGTTCCAGCGGCTCATGTCCGGCTTCGGCGCGGGCTCGATGCCGAAGGCCGCCAGCACTTCGCGGTCGAGGCCAGCGGCATGATAGGCGCGCGGCACGTCGTAGATGGAGTCGACGTCGCGCGCTTCGATGACCGCGCTTTCACGCACGTTGCAGAACAGTCCGAGCTTGCGGCGCTCGTCCTGCGGAATGGCGCGGTCGGTACGGCAGAGGAGAATGTCCGGCTGGATGCCGATCGAGCGCAGCTCCTTCACAGAATGCTGCGTCGGCTTGGTCTTGAGCTCGCCGGCGCTCGGGATGAACGGCAGCAGCGTCAGGTGGATATAGACGCAATGGCCGCGCGGCAGGTCGTTGCCGAGCTGGCGGATGGCTTCGAAGAACGGCAGGCCCTCGATGTCGCCGACAGTGCCGCCGATCTCGATCAGGACGAAGTCGCTGCCCTCGTTGCCCTCGAGGACGAACTCCTTGATCGCATTGGTCACGTGCGGGATGACCTGCACCGTGGCGCCGAGATAGTCGCCGCGCCGCTCTTTGGCGATGATCTCCTGGTAGATGCGCCCGGTCGTGATGTTGTCGTCTTTGCGCGCCGGGCGGCCGGTGAAGCGCTCGTAATGGCCGAGGTCGAGATCCGTCTCGGCGCCGTCGTCAGTGACGAACACTTCCCCGTGCTGGTAGGGGCTCATCGTGCCGGGATCGACGTTGAGATAGGGGTCGAGCTTGCGTAAGCGGACCGTGTAGCCCCTAGCCTGAAGGAGTGCTCCAAGGGCTGCCGCCGCGAGCCCCTTGCCGAGCGAAGACACCACGCCGCCGGTGATAAAAATGTACCGCGCCATGGGAGCCGAGACCTACCTCTTTCGTACGCGCTTGGGGAGGGGCGGCAGAGCACACTCCACAAGCGAAGCCTTTGCCAAATGAAAAGGGCCGGCGAACCGGCCCTTTCGGGTTATTGCGAGCGGGGCGGCTCCGGTGGCGTCGGGGCGGCGGGGGGCGCCGGCACGTTCGGCGGCTGTTGCAGGTTGCGGAGCTGGTCGAGCACGCCGCCCCCGGAGGCGGGCTGCTGGCCCGCCGGCGCGGTCGGGGGCGTGACGCCTTCGAAAATCGATTTCGGGGCCCGGCCATAGCTCGCCATGACCGTCAGCGCGATGCTGGTTGCAAAAAAGATCGCCGCCAGGATCGCGGTGGCGCGGGTCAGCACATTGGCTTGGCCGCGGCCGGTGAACAGGCCGCCGGTGCCGCCGCCCCCGCCGATACCAAGCGCGCCACCCTCGGAGCGCTGAAGGAGCACGGTCACGATGAGCCCGATCACCACCATGAGGTGGATGACGATGAGAACTGTCTGCATGAGCTGGTCCGGGAGCCGGGCTGTGAGCCCGGCGCTGATATGGGCGGCGTCTTACACGACGCAAGCCGAGGGGGGAAGCGCCACACGTTGCAGCAAAGCAGCAACTTAGCTAAGTTAGCTAAGCGGAGCGAAAGTAATGCGCGTCAGCATCCACCAGGCCAAAACGCAGTTGTCGAAGCTCATCGCGGCTGCCGAGCGCGGCGAGGAGGTCATCATCTCGCGCCGTGAAACGCCCGTCGTGAAGATCGTTCCCGTCCAGCAGCCCAAGAAGCGAGTGTTTGGCGCTTTGAAAGGCAAGATCGATATCGGCCCGGAATTTTTTGATCCACTTCCCGAGGAGGAATTGGCGCTTTGGAATAGCGAATGAGGCTTCTTCTAGATACTCATGCGCTTATTTGGTTTCTCGCTGGCCGCACATTCCTTAGTCCTGAAGCAAGCCGCGCAATAGAAGACGCAAATAACGAGGTACTCATCAGCGCGGTTTCAGCGATTGAAGTGACGAACAAATTTCGCCTGGGAAAACTAAACCAAGCCGAACTTCTGGCGCGCAACTTCGAAGCCATCATCGTTGAGTACGGTTTTGTCCTGCTATCCATCACGATCGCACATGCGAGCTTGGCGGGTAGTCTGGGTATCCGCCACAAAGATCCGTTCGATCGGCTGCTCATCGCGCAGGCGCGAATTGAGCAGCTGGCGCTTGTGTCTAATGAGAAGGCTTTCGACGCGTTCGGCGTGACGCGTCTTTGGTGATCACCGGTACGCCGCCGCGGTCCCCATAAACTCCGCCGGCTTCAGACTTGCGCCGCCGACCAGCGCGCCGTCGACATCGGCAACGCCCATCAACTCCGCCGCGTTCGACGGCTTCACCGAGCCGCCATAGAGGATGCGCACCTTTTCCGCGCCGGTTGCGGCAATCCCGGAAAGATGACGTCGGATAAATCCGTGCACCTCCTCGACGTCCTTGGCACTGGGCGTCAGCCCGCTGCCGATCGCCCAGACCGGCTCATAGGCGATCACCAGCCGCTCCCCGGCAAGGCCGTGCGGAACGGAGCCATCGAGCTGGCCCCCGACAATTGCCAGCGCTTCGCCCGCCTCGCGCTGCGGCTTAGTCTCGCCGACGCAGATGATCGGCGTCAGGCGTGCGCGCAGCACGGCCTGCGCCTTGGCGCAAACAACCTCGTCGGTCTCGCCGTGATCGGCGCGGCGCTCGGAATGGCCGACAATCACGTAGGCCGCACCCGCATCCGCCAACATCTCAGCCGAAATGTCTCCGGTATGCGCGCCGCTCGCCTCCACTGCGCAATCCTGCGCGCCGATGGCGACGGCCGACCCCTCGCAGAGGTCCGCCGCCGCGGCGATCAGGGTGAACGGGGGGCAGATGAGCACCTCGGCGCGGCCTGCGCCGCCCTGCCGCACGGCGTCGCGGATCGCCGCGATCTCGGCAAGGCTCGCGCGCATGCCGTTCATCTTCCAGTTTCCCGCAACGAGCGGCTTCGGGCGTGTCGTCATCGGGCCCGCTTAGCAGAGGCGGCGCGCGCTGCCTATCGAGACCGGACCGTTGCCCCCACCCCCCGTTTCCTATAGTCCCGGGCACACTTTTTGGTGTGGACTCCAAGGATATGCTGCAGGGCCTGCGCACTGCCTCTCAAAGTTGGTACGGACGGACGATTCTTGCGATCGTGATGGGCTTCATCGTCGTGAGCTTCGCGATCTGGGGCATCGGCGACATTTTCCGCGGCTTCGGCACCGGCAAGCTCGCCCAGGTCGGCTCAATCGACATTTCCTCGCAAGAATACCGCACCGCCTACCAAAACGAGTTGCAGCGGCTGCAGCGCCAGGCACGCCGCGCCATCACCAATGACGAAGCACGCGCTATCGGACTCGATCGCGAGGTGCTGAGCCGGCTCGTCACCGAGGCCGCGTTGGATCAAAAGGCACGCCAGCTCGGGCTGGCTATGGCCGACGAGGACATCGCCAAGACGATTTTCAGCGATCCCTCGTTCAAAGGACCAAACGGCCAGTTCGACCGCGCCCGCTTCAACGACGTTCTGCGCAATTACGGGTATTCCGAGCGCGCGTTCATCAATGAGCAGCGGCAGACCTATCTGCGCCAGGAAATCTTGCAGGCGGTCGCCGGCAGCCTCATCGTGCCGCAGGCGATGCTCGAAGCCATCAACCGCTACCGGAACGAAACGCGCAGCGTCGATTATGTCGTTCTGCCGCCGACCGCGGCCGGCGATTTCCCGGCGCCCTCCGAAGACGCGCTGCAGAAATATTATAACGAACACAAGCAGACGTTTCGCGCACCGGAATACCGGCGGCTTGTCACGCTCGCAGTCACGCCCACGACAGCGGTGAACCCCGAGAGCATCTCGGATGCCGACGCGCAGAAACTCTATCAAGAGGTGAAGGCCGCGCGTTTCTCGACGCCCGAGCGGCGCGACATTCAGCAGATCATATTTCCCGACGAGGCCGCGGCAGCAGAAGCGAGCGCCAAGATCAAGGCTGGCGCGAGCTTCGAGTCGATCGCAGCGGACCGAAAACTAACCGAGAAGGACATCGAGCTCGGTCCTTTACAGAAGAGCGATATCGCCGATCAGGCGCTCGCCGCCGCAGCTTTTCAGTTGGCTGAAGGGGCGATCAGTGAGCCGGTAAAGACCGCCTTCGGCTACGCCATCCTGCGCGTCAGCAAAATCGAACCAGGCACCACGAAGCCGTTTGAAGAGGTGAGTGCCGAACTGAAGAAGGAGATCGCGGCACAACGCGGCAAGAGCGACGTGCAGAAGCTGCATGATGCGATCGAAGATCAGCGCAGCGCCGGCAAATCTCTCGCGGAGGCGGCGAACGCGGTCGGGCTCAACGCGCGTACGATCGACGCGATCGACGCTACCGGGCGCGATAAAGAGGGGAAAAAAGTGGAGGGCCTTATCGCCGAGCCGGATCTCCTGAAGGCGGCATTCGCGTCGGATATCGGCGTCGACAACGACACGGTGAACACGCCAGATGGCGGTTACGTGTGGTTCGAAGTCGCAGGCATCGAGCCTGCGCACGAGCGCAAGCTCGAAGAGGTCAAGGCCGAGGTCGAAGCCGCCTGGCGCAATGACGAGACGCAGCGCATCCTCGGCGAGAAGGCCACCGCGATGGTGAAGGAGTTGCAGGGCGGCGGCGATCTCGCTGCGCTTGCCAGTGCTGCGTCGCTGCAAGTTCAGCATTCAAATGAGGTGAAACGCTCCGGTGCCGCAGGATTCACGCCGGCCGCGATCGTGCAGATTTTCAACGTGCCCGCCGGCGGCGTCGGACAAGCTGCCGCCGAGGGGAGTAGCCGCATGGTGTTCCACGTGCTCGACAGCATCGTGCAGCCCTTCGATCCCGACAAGCCGGATTCGAAGCAGATCGCCGAGCAGCTGAAGAGCGGGCTTAGCGAAGATTTGATCTCGGAATATGTGCGGCGTCTCCAGAACGATTACGGGGTGTCCGTTAATCCGGGCGCACTGCAGGCCGCAACCGGCGGCGACAGCGGCTACTAAGGATGGTCGAGCCGGCGTTCGATGCGTTTGCCGCGGCTTACGCAAGCGGCGAACCTAGCCTCATTGCGACGCGGCTCATCGCCGACCTCGAGACGCCGGTCTCCGCCTTCCTGAAGCTTTCCGCCGGGCGCGATGGCAATTGCTTTCTGCTGGAATCGGTTGAAGGAGGCACGACACGCGGCCGCTATTCCATGATCGGGCTCGATCCCGACACTGTCTGGCGGGCGAATGGCGGGCGGGCGGAGATCAATCGTCAAGCATTGACCGAGCGCACCGCCTTCGAGGTCTGCACCGAAAAGCCGCTCGAATCCTTGCGTGCGCTCGTGCGCGAATCGGCGATTACGCAGGATCCAACCCTGCCGCCGATGGCCGCGGGCGTGTTCGGTTATCTCGGCTATGACATGGTGCGCGAGATGGAGCGGCTTCCCCCTGCCAAAGCCGATCCGATCGGCGTGCCGGACGCGATGATGATGCGCCCGACGATCATGGCAGTATTCGACTCAGTGAAGGACGAACTCTGCATCGTCACGCCGGTGCGGCCGCGCTCCGGCACGACCGCGCGCGCCGCTTATGATTCCGCGATCGAGCGGCTGGAAAGTATCGTAGAAATTCTGGAAGGGCCGCTCGCGCATCCCGGCACTGCTGATCCGATGCTGCTTGCCGAGCCTCCGGTCTCGAATACGCCCGAGCGGCATTTCCTCGACATAGTCGAGCGCGCAAAAGAGTATGTCCGCGCCGGCGACATTTTTCAGGTCGTGCTGTCGCAGCGCTTCACTTCGGCTTTCGCGCTTCCGGCCTTTGCGCTTTATCGCGCGCTGAGACGCGTCAATCCTGCGCCCTTCCTTTGTCACCTCGACTTCGGCGGCTTTCAGATCGTCTGCTCGAGTCCGGAAATTTTGGTGCGGGTGCGCGACGGCAAAGTTACCATTCGCCCGATCGCCGGCACGCGCTGGCGCGGCGCCACGATGACCGAGGATGAAGGATTGGCCGCCGATCTTCTGGCCGACGAAAAGGAACGCGCCGAGCATCTGATGCTGCTCGATCTCGGACGCAACGATGTCGGCCGCGTCGCCGAGATCGGCACCGTTGAGGTCACCGAGCAATTCGCGATCGAGCGCTATAGCCACGTCATGCACATCGTCTCCAATGTGGAAGGCAAGATCGACCCCCGCTTTGACGTGATCGATGCGCTCGCGGCGGGTTTTCCCGCCGGCACGGTTTCCGGCGCGCCAAAGGTGCGCGCGATGGAAATCATCGATGAGCTCGAAATCGAGAAGCGCGGGCCATATGGAGGCTGCATCGGCTATTTCGGTGCTTCGGGGGAGATGGACACCTGCATCGTGCTGCGCACGTCCATCGTGAAGGACGGCAGGATGCATGTGCAAGCCGGCGCGGGCATCGTCTACGATTCGGACCCCGCTTACGAGCACCGCGAATGCGTCAACAAGGCGAAAGCCCTGTTTCGCGCCGCGGAAGAAGCGGTGCGCTTCGCGACCAGGGCCAAGCGAGCGCAGTAATCGCTCGGTGGCAATTGCACGCGCGTTGGGCGTGGTCGAAGCTTCTCGATCCCAGTTTGCATCGAATATTCCGATCGGGCTTCCTTCCACTCCCAGCGCTCGCGCGGGTTTTACAAACGCGCGACTCCGGGAGGGCGAAATGGGTGAGCAACGCGTCCCTGCTCTCCCATCCCTCGATGAAGACGAGGCGCGGCGGATTCTCGCAATCGACATGGACCGGTGCGAGAGGCAGGCGTATGATCCGGCAGCTCAGATCAGCCTTGAGGCCGCATGCGAACCGAAGATCCGCGGGTGGTTCGACTCGCCGACTACAAACCGCCCGATTTCCTTATCGATCGGGTTCATCTCGACATCAAGCTCGATGTCAAAAAGACGCGCGTGACCTCGCGACTGTCGCTTCGTCGCAATCCAAATGGTAGCCCAGGCGCGCCTCTGGTGCTCGACGGCGACGAACTTCTCCTGCTCGGCGTGCTGCTCGACGCGCAGCCGCTCGACACCTCAAGATATGCTGTCACTCCGGAGAAATTCACATTCGCGGAACCGCCGGACAGCTCCTTCGAGCTGGAAATCGAAACCGAGCTCGATCCGTCCGCGAACACTAAGCTCATGGGGCTTTATCGTTCGGGTTCAGCCTATTGCACGCAATGCGAAGCGGAGGGGTTCCGGCGCATCACCTATTTCTCCGATCGGCCTGACATACTCAGCGTCTATACGACTCGCATCGAGGCCGATCGCGTCGAA